>NZ_JBVHLX010000006.1:402474-466038 GCF_055558775.1 Streptomyces sp. NPDC025638
CGAAGTCGCCGTAACCGCGCGGGCGACCAGCTCGGCGACGGCCCGGTGCGCCGCCGCCCGCACCCGGGCACGGGGGTCGCCGGGCCGCCGGGACTTCGTCGCCTCAGCCATGCGGGCGGGCACGTCGATGAGCTGTACGGGCTCGTGCCCGCGTCGTGCCGACCGGTTGGCGGCGCCCTCGCTCTGGCCCGGCTGGGGCGTCCGTGCCGAGCTCAGTCGCCTGGTCGGTGGAATGCGCGCCCTTCGCCGCGGAGCTCTCCGGCACCGACGCCGGTGCCGCTCGCCACGCCGACTCCCAGGGCGCCTTCGCGGCCCCGGCAGCGTTCGGCCGGGCGCCCTCTGACCCCGGTCTGCCTCCCCTCCCGTACCTGCCCAACCCCAACTCCCTTGCGAGGACACGCGTGTCCATAGCGTCATCGGTGACAGGTTCTGGTCAAGATCTGGCCAAGTGTCGGACGTTTTCTCCCCTGCGTGGTCGGGTCGCCTGCGACGGCTGCATCAATGCCCCGCATGGGAGGATCCGTTGTCATCACGCACCCGCAGGAGACGCAGGCTCACGATCTGCGCCCTCACCGTCTCCGCCGCACTGGTGTCCCTGCCCGCAAGTGCCGCACCCGGCAAGAACAGCACCCCCTTCGGCGCCCGCGCCCTCGCCCGGCTCGCCGCCGAACGAACGCACTCGGCGGGCGGCATCACCCACAAGGCGAAGGCCGCCGACGAGGACGACGGGAACGAGGCCGACGAGATAGCCGAGGGCGCCGACCAGTACGCCGAGGCCCGCACCTCGCCCGGCATCGTCGCGCCGGGCGCCTACGGAGCCGCCTGGAACACTCTGGGCGACCTGCCAGGCACCGGCGGACGTTGGCACCACGTCACCGACCTGCCCTACAACTCCGACGACCCCCGCTACCGCGACTACGACTCCAACTCCAGCGGCGGCGCGGGCAATGTCACCGGCCGCATGGCCGCGATGGCCGCCGACAACGACGGATACGTCTACGCCGGAAGCGCCGGCGGTGGTGTATGGCGGTCGCACACCGGCGGCGGGCACTGGCAGCCCATCAGCGACCGGCTGTCCTCGCAGTCCACCGGCGCCCTCGCGCTCGACGGGTCCGGGCGGCTGTGGCTGGGCACCGGCGAGGCCACGACCAACGCGGACGCCTACCTGGGCAGCGGCGTCTACGTCCTGACCCACCCGCACCGCGGGAACTTCTCCATGCGCAGCCGGGTCGGCGGCGACGAACTGGAGAGCACCACCGTCCACCAGCTGCGCTTCGGCGACGGCAAGGTGTGGGCGGCGACCAGCAGGGGGGTGTGGAGCCACTCCACGAAGAAGCTCACCGGCGCCTGGAAACTGGAGTTCGCGCCCAACCCCGACTATCTGCCGGGCGGTTCGAAGGCGAACGACTCCTCCGCCGCGTACAAGAACATCGCCAACGACATCGCGATCGACCCGAAGGACCCCTCCAAGGTGGTCCTGGCCGTCGGCTGGCGCAGCGGTGACGCCTACAACGGCTTCTACACCAAGGTGAACGGCGCCTGGACGCGGATCACCAGCGGCCTCGGTGATCTGCCGGCCGACCCGGAGGGCGTCGGCAACGTCACCTTCGCCCGTTCCACCGACGGCTCCCGCTACTACGCCATCGACGAGTCGCCGGAGCAGCTCAACACCAACCCGGACAGCGGTCTCGAAGGCATCTTCGTCTCCAAGTCGGGCTCCCCGACCGGCCCTTGGACGAAGATCGCCGACTACAAGGGCCTCGCGGCGGACGGCTCGGCGCTCACCAGCAGCGGCTACATGCCGGGCGTCCAGGCCTGGTACAACCAGTTCCTCACCGTCGACCCGAGCGACCCGCAGCACGTGTACGCGGGGCTCGAAGAGGTCCACGAGACCAAGGACGGCGGCAGCACCTGGTCGGCGGTCGGCCCGTACTGGAACTTCGGCTTCCCCTGCTGGAGCATCGACCCCGCCAAGCAGACCGGTGACTGCAACCAGACCACCCACCCCGACCAGCACGGCGTCGCGATCGGCCGCTACCACGGCAAGAGCTTCGTGTACGTGGGCAACGACGGCGGCGTCTACCGGCGCCCGGTCACCGGCGCCCAGGACTCCTCCGGCCACGCCACCGACTGGACCTCGCTCAACGACGGCACCATCGACACCCTCCAGTACTACTCGGTGGGTATCGGCAAGGACCTGACCTACGGCGGAGTCTCGGTCACCGGCGGACTGCAGGACAACGGCCAGTCCGTCCTGCGCGGCAACGACAAGGTGATGGGCTCCAACTTCGGCGGCGACGGCGGCGACACCCTCACCGACCCCGCCAACGGCTGCAACATCGCCGAGGAGTACGTCTACCTGGCCATCCAGATCACCCAGAACTGCGCGGTGAACGACGGCAGTTGGATGACCGACCCGAGCAAGGTCACGTCGTACAACGTCGCCCCGGCCGACAGCGCCACCAGCGAGGCCCGCTTCATCGCCCCGCTCGCGGCCGACATGAAGGACAGCTCGACCTGGATCGCGGGCGGCCGCCATGTGTGGGTGCAGACCCATGGCTACGCCATCCGCAGCGGCTCGGAGTGGACCAGCCTGCACGACCTCGGCGCCGGCCGCACCGCGACCGCCGTCGCGGCCTCGGGCGGCAAGGTGTACGTGGCCTGGTGCGGCCCCTGCAACGACCAGGGCTTCACCCGTGGCATCGCCGTCGGCAACGAGGACGGCACCGGCTGGCACGACATCACCCTGCCGGTGAACGGGACCGTACCCAACCGCTACCTCAGCGGCTTCGCCGTCGACCCGAAGAACGCCGACCACGTGTACCTCGCGGTCAACGGCTTCTCCCGGCACTGGACCGAGGGACCCGGCGCGGGCGTCGGCCATGTCTTCGAGTCCAAGGACGGCGGCACCACCTGGAAGGACATCTCGGCGAACCTGCCCGACGTGCCGACCAACTCCGCGGTCGTCACGGCGAACGGCGGCCTCGCCGTGGCCACCGACCTCGGTGTCGTCTACCGCGCGCCGGGCCGTACGACCTGGCAGCGGGTGGGCCGGCTCCCGGCCGTCGCCGTGCTCCAGCTGAAGCTGAGCCCGGACGGCCGCGCGCTGTACGCGGCCACCCACGGCCGTGGCATCTACACGATCAAGGTCAGCGACTGCGACTGACGCGAGAGGGACCAGAGGGAGGGGTGGTTCCGGCCGCAGTCCGGTTTCCGGGGGCCGGGGTCACCCCTCCCGCGGGTACGGCACCACGCTCACGTCCAGCGTGAAGGCGACGGCGGGCGCGCCCGCCACGTCCGGCGCCTTCGCCGTGGCGGTCACCTTGGCCGTGCCGCCCCGGGTGCCCGCGCAGCGCAGCGAGGCCCGGGCGGTGCCGTCCGGGTCCACATGCCAGCCGGACGGCAGCACGAAGGCGGGCGCGGAGCTGCGTACGGCCGTCCATCGTTTGTCGTCCCTGCGGGGTTCGAGGACGAGGGACACCACGGTCCCGGGCCGTGCGCACAGCCGCCGTGCGGGCGCGTCACCGGGCGCGACCGTGACCTGAGTGCGCCCGGCGGCACAGCCGCCCGCCGAGGCGGAGGGCGCGGTCGAGGGCGATGACGCGGAGGGGGGCCCGGACGAGGGCCCGGACGAGGGCCCGGACGGGGGCGCGGTCGTCCGGTTCGGCGCACTGGACGTCGGTGACGCCGAGCCGCTCCCCGTTCCGGAGGGCCCCGTGGAGGATCCGCCGGACGATCCCCCGTCGGACCCCCCGCCCCCCGGCCCGCCGCACGCCGCCAAGGCGACCATCCCGGCCACCAACCATGCCCCGGCCCACCACCGCATGCCTGTACCTCCTGCCTCCCGGCCCGCTTGTCCGGACTCCAGCATGCCCCGGCGCATGTGATGCAGTTCACGCTTGGACTAGGCTGGTTGGTGAGGGAAGTGATTCCGTTGTCCATCGCCTGGGACGACATCGGCGGGCTCGTCGATGCCCACGAGCGTTTCCTGGCCGGTGAACGAGTGGACGCGGACGTCCGGACCCCGGTCCTGGACTCCTGGAAACGGTGCAGGTCCGTAGGGCTGGAGCCGCACGGGCTGCTGCTCCCCTACACATCGGATCTGGCACTGGACGACCCGCTGCTGCAGGCCGCCGACCCGGTGCTGAGGAAGCTCGCCGACTCGCTCGCCGACGTGAACATGATGGTCGTACTGTGCGACGGTCAGGCCCGCCTGATCCGGCGCTACGGCGGTGACCCACGGCTGCGCGCACGCCTCGACGAAGTCCACTTCGCCCCCGGTTTCGACGTCTCCGAGCAGGCCGCGGGCACCAATGGCGTCGGTACCGCGCTGGCCGAGCGGGGCCCGGTCTTCGTCGCCGGCCGTGAGCACTTCGCCGACTGCCTGCTGCCGTTCGCCTGCGCGGGCGCGCCCGTCCGCGACCCGCTCAGCGGCCATGTCGAGGCGGTGCTCGACCTCACCTGTCTGCGCGGCGACGGCGACCCCGCCATGCTGGCGCTGGCCCGGGACGCCGCCCACGACATCGAGGCGCGGCTGCTCGGCCAGGCCGCCGAACGGGAACAGGCCCTGCTGGCCGCGTACCGGCTGGCCGACGCCGGCGGACTGCCCGCGGCGGGCGAGCCCCCGCCCCCGTCGGCGCGGGTGGCCGGCCACAACGGCGGCGAGATCGGCCGGCTCGACCTGGCCGTGCTGCGGGAGAAGGCCGAGGAACTGATCGCCTCTCCGCAGCACACCGTCGAGGAGGTCGAGCTCTCCGACGGCCGGACCGCCACCCTGCTGCGCCGTCAGGTCAGGTCGGCGACCGGCGAGACGGGCGCGGTCGTGGAGGCCCGGGTCCTCGGCGGCCCGCGGCTGCGCCATGTGCGGCCCACGGCGCCCGCACCGGCAGCCGTGGCGGTCCCGGGGCGTTCCGCGATACGGGCCGTCGTCCCCGCCGTCGTACCGCCGCTCGCCTCCGCCCCGCCGGTCCGGCCGGCCCCCACCCGGGCCACCGGCGACGAGGACGGCACCGACGCCGACGGCTGGCTGCTGCTCCTCGGCGAGTCCGGCGTCGGCCGGCTCGCCGTCCTGGCCCGCAGGCGCCTGGAGCTGCTGCACGACGCCGGCGTCCGGATCGGCACGACCCTGAACGTCACCCGCACCGCGGAGGAGCTGGCGGAGGTCACCGTCCCGCGCTTCGCCGACTTCACCGCCGTGGACCTGCCGGACGCGGTGCTGCGCGGCGAGGAGCCCGGTCCCCTCGGCGCGAACGCCCCGCTGCGCCGGGTCGCCCTGAGCGCCCTGCACGAGGACTCCCATCTGTACGGCGTCGGTGACACGGTGCGCTATGTCCCGACCACCCCACAGGCCCGCGGCCTGGAGACCCGCCAGTCGGTGCTCGAACCCGTGCTGGCCGCGGCCGGCGGCTGGCTCGCCCAGGACCCGGCCCGGCTGGAGCGGGTGCTCGCGGCCGGGATCCACTCGCTCATCACCGTGCCGCTGCGGGCCCGTGGCACGACCCTCGGCGTGGTGAGCTTCTACCGCGCCGAGCGGCCCGCGCCCTTCGAGGACGACGATCTGTCCCTGGCCCAGGAACTGGCCGCCCGCGCGGCGATCTGCATCGACAACGCCCGCCGCTTCACCCGCGAGCACACCACCGCGCTCGCCCTGCAGCGCAGCCTGCTGCCCCGGGGGCGGCCCGAGCAGAGCGCCGTCGAGGTCGCCTACCGCTATCTGCCCGCGCAGGCCGGGGTGGGCGGCGACTGGTTCGACGTCATCCCGCTGTCCGGCGCCCGGGTGGCGCTGGTGGTCGGCGACGTGGTCGGCCACGGGCTGCACGCCGCCGCCACGATGGGCCGGCTGCGCACCGCCGTGCACAACTTCTGCTCCCTGGACCTGCCGCCGGACGACCTGCTCACCCACCTCGACGACCTGGTCGGCGGGCTGGACCGGGGCGAGGGCTGGGGCACGGGCGAGAACGCACCGGACTCCGGGATCGCCGGCGCGACCTGTCTGTTCGCGGTGTACGACCCGGTGTCCCGGCAGTGCACCCTCACCCGCGCCGGGCACCCGGTCCCGGCGGTCGTCGGACCCGACGGCACGGTGGACTTCGTCGACCTGCCGCCCGGACTTCCCCTCGGCCTGGGCGGGATGCCCTTCGAGACGGCCGAGCTGGAGCTGGCCGAGGGCAGCCAGCTGGTGCTCTACACCGACGGCCTGATCGAGGACCGCCGACGGGACGTCGACACCGGCCTGGACCAGCTCCGTACCGTCCTGGCCTCGGCCGGCCGGCCGCCGGAGGACACCTGCGAGGCGGTGCTCGACGCGCTGCTCCCGGCCCGGCCGAGCGACGACGTGGCCCTGCTCGTCGCCCGCACGCACGCCCTGGGCGCCGACCGGGTCGCCCAGTGGGACCTGCCCAGCGACCCGGCGGTCGTCTCCCGCGCCCGTGCCGCGGTCACCGAGCAGCTCGCCGCCTGGGGCCTGGACGAACTGACCTTCACCACCGAACTCGTCGCCAGCGAACTGGTCACCAACGCCATCCGGCACGCCACCGGCCCCCTCCGCCTACGGCTGATCCGCGACCGCGCCCTGATCTGCGAGGTCTTCGACGGCAGCGCCACGTCACCCAGGCTGCGCCGGGCCAGGACCGAGGACGAGGGCGGCCGCGGCCTGTTCCTGGTAGCCCGTCTCACGGAACGCTGGGGGACCCGGTCCACGACCGAGGGAAAGGTGATCTGGACCGAGCAGTCGCTGCCGCACCCCGCGGCTGGGCTCGGCGGCCGGTGGTGAGGACATCCGTCACGCTGACGGGCCCTGTCCGGCTGGGGCTGATCCGTGACCGCGCGCTGATCCGCGAGGTCTTCGAGGACAGCACACTTCGCCGTGGCCCCCGGGTGGGCTGCGTGGTTGGTGGTGAGGATCGTCCGGGAGCGGGTCCGGGCCCTGTCCGCCGCTGCGGCTGATTCGTGTGCGTGCGCTGCCTCGGCGAGGTGTTCGACGGCAGCGCTGTCTGGCTCGCCGGGCGGGTGGGCTGCGTGGTTGGTGGTGAGGATCGTCCGGGAGCGGGTCCGGGCCTGTCCGCCGCTGCGGCTGGTGCTGGATCCTTGACCGCGGTCGGCATCCCGGCCGTCACCGGGGCGGCCCCGCCGCCCGGTGGGCGCTGATCTGCGAGGTACTCGACGACGGCAGCGCCACGCGTGGCCGCCCGGTGGGCTCAGCGGTCTGTGGTGAGGACCATGCGGAAGCGGGCCCTGCCCTCGGTCATCTTGGCGACCGCGGCCGCGGTGTCCTCCAGGGGGACCTCCTCGACCCAGGCCCGTACGCCGGTCTGGGCGGCGAAGCGCAGGGTGTCCTGGATGTCCACGGCGGCGCCGGAGGCGTGTGCGTAGATCCTGCGGGAGTTGTTCAGGAGCTGGAGGGGGGTGACGTCGAGGCGGTCGGGGGAGACGCCGACCATCACGAGTTCGCCGCGGCGGCCCAGCCCGTCGATGGTGGCGGACATCGCGTCGGCGTTGGTGACGGTGGCCAGGACCACCTTGGCCCCGCCGAGCGCCTCCAGGGCCTGGGAGACCTCGCCCGCGGTGCTGTCGATGTAGTGGGCGGCGCCGAGCTTGTGCGCCAGGTCCCGCTTCTCCTGGCCACGGGCGATGGCGACCGTGTCGAAGCCCATCTTCTGGGCGAACTGGACGCCCAGGTGACCGAGACCGCCCAGGCCCAGGATCGCGACGACGTCGCCGGGGCGGGCGGCCGTGTTGCGCAGGGCGTTGAAGACGGTCACGCCCGCACAGGCCAGCGGCGCGGCCTCGACGGCGGTCAGCTGGTCCGGGATCGCCGCGAGGGCGACGGCGGGCACGACGATGGAGTCGGCGTAGCCGCCGGGGTAGGCGACGCCGGGGACCGACAGCCGAGGGCACAGCACGGCGTCGCCGTCGCGGCAGGCGTCGCAGTATCCGCAGCTGCCGCCGTACCAGCCCACCGCCACCCGGTCCCCGGTGTGCCATCCGGCCACGCCCTCGCCCACGGCGTCGATCCGCCCGGCGATCTCGTGACCGGGCGTCACCGGGAACGTGGTCCCGGGCAGCATGCCCGAGCTGATCAGCAGGTCGGAGTGGCACACACCGCACGCCTCGATGGTGATCCGCACGGACCCCGGTCCGGCCTCTCGCGGGGCGACCTCGACCAGTTCCGGTGTGCCGCCGGGCACGGTGACCTGCGCGGCGCGCAGCGGGCCGGTGTAGGAAGTGCTGGACGCAGACATGAGCTAACCCTTCGTCACGGCGCGGAGCCTGGGGCGGGCCGCCACACGTACCGGCTCCTACGGCCTCGGGGCTCCTTCGGCCGCGAGCCGGCCCGGGCGGATTTCCGTGGTCTGCACGTCCGACGATAAGCAGGGCGCGGCCCCCTCGCACGCGCGCGTGCCGCCCGCCGCTCACCCCCGGCGGGTGAGGCAGGCGCGCCACGGCGGCCGAACGATGGACGGGCAAGGCCGGGACGGCGCCTGCCCGGGCGCGGCGGCTCGACCGAGGAGGCTCCGTGGACCGGTATCCGCCCATCGCAGAGCACGGCATGGTCGGCGATCTCCAGACGGCGGCCCTGGTGTCCTCCGGCGGCACCGTCGACTGGTGGTGCACGCCGCGTTTCGACTCGCCCAGTGTCTTCGCCTCGCTCCTGGACAGCGAGCGCGGCGGGCACTGCCATCTCGCCGTCGACCTCCCGGAGGGGAACGGACTGACGGTACGGCAGCTGTATCTGCCCGACACGGCGATCCTGGTCACCCGGTTCATGGCGCCCGGAGGCGTCGGCGAGGTGGCCGACGTGATGATGCCGATCGAGTCCACGGCACCGACGGACCGGCACCGTCTGGTGAGGATCGCGCGCGTCGTCCGCGGCAGCCTGCCCTTCAGCTTCACCTGTTCGCCGCGCTTCGACTACGGACGTGCCCCGCACACCCTCACCCTGGACGACGACCACACCGCGGTCTTCCGCGGCCCGGGAACCGACCTGCACCTCCAGTGCACCACCGGGGTCGCCCTGCGGGCCGACGGGGACGACATCACCGCCCACTTCACGCTGTCGGCCGGCGAGGCGACCGCCATGGTGCTGACCAGCACCGTGAGCGGTGGCACCGTTCCGCCCCGGCCGTCCCTGGCCGGCATCGTCGACGAGGTGGAGGCCTGCCGGGCCTTCTGGCTGAAGTGGCTGCGGACGTGCACCTACCGCGGACGCTGGCAGGACATGGTGAACCGCTCGGCGATCACGTTGAAGCTGCTGACGTACGCCCCCACCGGGGCGCCCATCGCCGCGGCCACCATGGGACTGCCCGAGCAGGTCGGCGGTGAACGCAACTGGGACTACCGCTACACCTGGGTGCGGGACGCCTCGCTCTCCGTCCGGTCCCTGATCGACGTCGGCTTCGAGGAGGAGGCGCACGCCTACCGCCGCTGGCTGCGCGACCGTATCGAAGCCGGCGGCACCGCCTCCGGCGATCCCCTGCAGATCATGTACCGGGTCGACGGCGACCCTCATCTGACCGAGGAGACCCTCGACCACCTGGAGGGCTACATGGGCTCCCGGCCGGTGCGGGCCGGCAACGCGGCGGCCGACCAGCTGCAGCTCGACATCTACGGCGAGGCCTCCGACGCCCTGGTGATCGGCAGGGACATCGGGGCGATCCGCGGCTGGCGGGCCATCAGCCGGGTGGTGGACTGGCTCGCCGACCACTGGGACCGGCCCGACGAGGGCATCTGGGAAACCCGCGGCGGCCGGCAGGACTTCACCTACAGCCGGCTGATGACCTGGGTCGCGTTCGACCGCTGCATCCATGCGGCCGTCAACGGCTCCCGCCCGGCCGACGTCCGCCGCTGGACCGAGGTCCGCGACCAGGTCTTCGAGCAGATCGTGGAGCGCGGCTGGCACGAGAAGCGGCAGGCCTTCGTGCAGCACTACGACACCGACGTGCTGGACGCCTCGCTGCTGCTCATGCCCCGGGTCGGCTTCATCTCCCCGCGGGATCCGGCCTGGCTCACCACCCTCGACGCCATGGGCGAGGAACTGGTGAGCGACAGCCTGGTCTACCGCTACAACCCCGCCGCCTCGCCCGACGGGCTGCGGGGCTCCGAGGGGACGTTCAACCTGTGCAGCTTCTTCTACGTCGAGGCCCTGGCCCGTGCCGGCCGGCTCTCCCAGGCCCGGTACGCCTTCGACAAGATGCTCACCTACGCCAACCATGTCGGCCTGTTCGCGGAGGAGATCGGCCCCTCGGGCGAGCAACTGGGCAACTTCCCGCAGGCGTTCACCCACCTCGCGCTGGTCACCGCCGCGATGGCGCTGGACGAGCAGCTGAGCGCGGCGGAGACACGGCCGGGAAGCCGCGACGACCTTCCGGTGGCCCAGGGCTTCGCGGTACCGGTCGCGCCCGCGGGCGGGGGTGACACCGGTGGATGACACGGACGGCGCGAAACAGGCCTCGCCGGGGCAGCGCATTCTCGCCCCGCTGGCGCTGGCCCAGTTCATCTGCAGTTTCGCCGGCTCCAACATGAACGTGATGATCAACGACATCAGCAGGGACCTGGATACCACCGTGCAGGGCGTGCAGGTGGCCATCACGATCTTCCTGCTGGTCATGGCGGCACTGATGATCCCCGGCGGCAAACTGACCGACCGCTACGGCCGCAAGCGGTGCCTCCTGGTGGGCCTGGTCGTGTACGGAGTCGGCGCGCTGCTCAGCGCGGCCGCGCCGGGGCTGGGCGTCCTGATCCTCGGCAACTCGATCCTGGAGGGTGTCGGCACGGCCCTGCTCATCCCGCCCGTCTACATCCTCACGACGCTTCTCTACCCGGATCTGACCTCCCGTGCCCGCGCGTTCGGCGTGATCATGGGGCTGGGCGGTATCGGGGCGGCCGCGGGCCCGCTGATCGGTGGGCTCATCACCACGGCGATCAGCTGGCGGGCGGCGTTCGTGTTCCAGGCGCTGGTCATCGTGGTGATCGTCGTCCTGAGCCGGCATATCGAGGACCCGTTGCCGCCCGATCCGGACCGGCCCTTCGACACCGGCGGGGCGGTGCTCTCGGCCGTCGGCCTGGTCCTGATCGTCTTGGGCATCCTGGCGGCGGACAACAACGTGTGGCTGATGCTCGGCCTGCTGGTCCTCGGCGCGCTCGTGCTGTGGTGGTTCTTCCGCTCGGTACGGGCCAAGGAGGCGGCGGGTGAGGAGCCGCTGCTGTCGCTGTCCCTGTTCCGCGACCGCACCTCCAACCTCGGGCTCGTCACCCAGAACGTCCAGTGGCTGCTGCTGATGGGCTCGTCGTTCACGGTGGCCGCCTACCTCCAGGTCGTGCGCGGCTACGACGCCATCCAGACCGGGGTGATCTTCACGGCGGCCACGCTCGGGCTGCTGGTCACCTCGCTGTGCGCCGAGCGCCTCGCGAAGCGGCGCCCGCAGCGGACGCTCATCATGACCGGCTTCGTCACCACCCTCGCCGGCATCGCCGTACTGATCGCCCTGGCCGGCAGCTTCACCAACGCGTGGGCCTTCGCCCCCGGGCTCCTCCTGATCGGCCTCGGCCTGGGCCTGATGCTGACGCCGTCGGTGAACGTCGTCCAGTCGAGCTTCCCCGAGGAGCAGCAGGGCGAGATCTCCGGCCTGTCCCGCAGCGTCTCCAACCTCGGCTCCTCCTTCGGCACGGCCGTCGCCGGCACGATCCTGGTCTCGGGCCTCACCACCGGCGCCTACGCCGCAGCGATGATCGCCCTGGGCGTGGCAGGCCTGGGCGGCCTCGCAGCGGCGGCCCTCCTGCCCCGCCCCGCCGACCGGCGCGGCTCAGAAGGCCCCAAAGGGCAGGCCCGGGTCGGCTGACCCGGGCCTGCCCCTTGGAGCGGTGTTCGGCTACTTCGTGGCCGTCACCTGGAGCGGTGCGAGGTTCGGGCTGGGGGTGGAGCCGGCGGTGGGCCCGGACAGGGGCTGGGCGGTGGGGGACACCGGCGCGAGCCCCTTGTAGTACGGCGTGTAGACGTAGTGCGTGCCCACGCCGATGGCCGCGCCGAGCTTGGGGATGAGGGAGGCGTCGACCGACGACGTTCCGCCGAAGACGGCCACGTGGTTCAGGCTCGACGACATCCACATCAGGTAGTGCTTGGTGTCGTACGGCAGCGAGGTGGGGTCGGTCCACAGCAGCGGACCGTACGTGGCCATCGCCGACGACGCGGAGACACCGCCGCGCCAGCTGTTCGAGGCGGCCACCGCGGCGTCCGACGGCAGCGACCACCAGAACTGGGCGAGCCTGCTGGCGTTGGACTGCGGCGTGCCGCCCGCGACCCGGTAGTAGCGGTACGAGCTGGGCCAGTGCGGCATCTTGCGGGCCTGGTACGCCTTGG
Organism: Streptomyces sp. NPDC025638; assembly: GCF_055558775.1. NCBI lineage: Bacteria > Bacillati > Actinomycetota > Actinomycetes > Kitasatosporales > Streptomycetaceae > Streptomyces > Streptomyces sp. NPDC025638. Next base: position 414,830 of record NZ_JBVHLX010000006.1, read on the forward strand.
CCAGCGCCGACTCGGAGTCGGTCCCCACCGTGATGATCTTCGTCGTGCTGGGGCTGTACTTGTCCAGGTAGCCGTAGACCGACGAGGTCATGGTCGTGCCCTCGGTCAGCAGGACGACCGCGGTCCCGGAACTGCCGAGGGAACCGGCGGCGGAGCTCGCCGCGAGGGCGTTGTGGTAGTCGGTGCCGGTCGCCAGGAAGATGTACTTCGGCGCGCTGGTGATCGCCTTGGCCACGGCCACCGAGGTGGAGTAGCGCGAGGTGCCGTACAGCCGCTTGGCGACGTACCCGAGCGAGGTCACCTTGGACGCCACCGAGCTGCTGAGCACCTTGGTGCCGCCGATCAGATAGACCGTCTTGCCCTTCGGCAGCATGCGCTTGAGCTCGGTCTGCACCGAAGAGTCCAGAGCCGTGCCGGAGGTCATCAGCACCGGCCCGCGCTTCTTGCCGCCCAGTGAGGTCGCGGTGGTGGCGTACGCCGAGTCCGACTTGCTGATGAGCACGGCCGAGTTGGCGTTCGTCAGGCCGGGCGTGCTGGTGCCGACCTTGTTCCAGGTCCACTTGGACGCGGCGATGTTGGTGTCGTAGGTGTCGGCACCCCAGACCCGGGAGATCGCGTTGTTCCGGATCGGCTGCCAGGCCACGTCGGTGCCTTCGACCGTGGGCACCCGCGTCTCCGTGCCCGTGCCGAGGTCGTGGATCCACACCTGCGGACCGCTCGGGCCGGTGTCCGCGCTGCCGGTGAAGTAGACGTCGTACGCGATCCGGTCGCCCTGCGGAGACCAGGCGGGCCGGTTGTGGTCGGTGGCGTCGGTGGTGAGCTGCGTCAGCCCGGTGCCGTCGGTCCTGACCGAGAAGAGCTGCTTGTGACCGTCGACGGAGCGGGTGAACGCGACCGACTGGCCGTCGGGGGAGATGCTCGGTTCGCGCGCGTCGTCGGCGAGCTTCTTGAACGCCCCGGTGCGGCCGTTGTGGACCCAGACGGCCGGGGTGCCCGCGGCCCCGCAGCTGGTCCCCGTGCGGACGAAGGCGAGCAGGCCGTTGACGGCGCCGCTCGGCTTCGAGTCGCAGCCGTCGACGTCCGTACCGAACAGTGACTTGGGCGTGCGGGTGCCGTCGGCCGCGGTCACCCGGAGCCGGCCGGCGGCCGTGAAGACGATGTCCCCGCCGCCGTACCAGAAGGTCGGGTCGGCCGGATGCCAGCCGCTGCCCGACGGCATGGCCAGGTCGAGGCTCTGCGTCCCGTCGGACAACGCCGTGCCGATGTGGTCGTCGTACGGGTTCACGAAGACGATCTGGCTGCCGTCGGCGGACCAGGCGCCCTGGTTTCCGGTCGGGTAGAACTGGGACCACCGCGACCCGTCGGGGTTGATGTAGTTCATCGAGCCGCCGACTTCCGTGTACAGCAGCTTCCCGTCGGTGGCGGGCCAGCTGCCGGAGTCGGCCGCCGCCGGCCCCGGAACCGTGGCGAGGAGCCCCGCGGCGAGCGCGGTGGCGCCGGTGAGCGCCACGAGTCTGCGGCGCGTACGCGTGTTCAATGTGCCCCCACAAGTGAATGGACGGCTGCCGGACCTCTCCCCCGAGGTGAACGGACGGCATCGACGAGCCGTCCGCACGGCAGCGGCGAAACCTTAGTGCCAGGCCATGACGGGTGTGAAGGCGGGGCGCCCGATTCCCGGGGCGGGTGAACCGGCGCGACGCGGCGAGGGGTTGCCGGGTCAGGTAATTGTAAAGAACCTTGACAGTCGATTGGTCTAGTCCAACCATGGTCGCTGTTCTCCCGGTCCTTCCACCATCCACGCCTGCTCTTGGCCCCGTTCACCCTGGGAGCGTCAATGAGACGATCTGGCCGCCTTCGTACCCTGCTGTCCGGTGTGACCGTAACTGCCCTGTCGACCGCGCTGGTTGCCCTCGGGGGAGGCGGCGCACAGGCGTCGTCGCCGCTGCCCTCGCGCCTGCCCTCGCACACCGCCAGGCCCATGCCCGCACATGTCGCCGCGCCCTACTTCGAGGCATGGACCGGTGAGAGCCCGGCCGCGCTCGCCGCCGAGTCCGGCAACAAGTACCTCACGATGGCCTTCCTCCAGACGGCCGCGACGGGTTCGTGCACCCCGTACTGGAACGGCGACACGGCCCAGCCGATCGCCGAGGCGAGCTTTGGTCGCGACATCGCGGCCATCCAGGCCCGCGGCGGCAATGTCATCCCGTCCTTCGGCGGATACAGCGCCGACACCACCGGCACCGAACTGGCCGACAGCTGCACCAGCGTCGACGCCATCGCCGCGGTCTACGAAAACCTCGTCAAGACCTACGGCATCACGCGCATCGACCTCGACATCGAGGCCGACTCCATCGAGAACACCGCCGCGATCGACCGCCGCAACAAGGCCGTCGCCAAGGCCGAGCGCTGGGCCGAACGCACCGGCCACCGGCTCCAGTTCTCCTACACCCTGCCGACCACGGCCACCGGACTCGCCCCGAGCGGAGTGGCCCTGCTGCGCAACGCCGTCGACAACGGCGCCCGGGTGGACGTCGTCAACATCATGACCTTCGACTACTGGGACGGCGCCACCCACGACATGGCGGCCGACACCGTGAGCGCCGCCACCGGCCTGTACCACCAACTGGCCGCCCTCCACCCGAAGAAGAGCCCGGCGCGGCTGTGGGGCACGGTCGGTGTCACCGAGATGCCCGGCATCGACGACTACGGCCCCGAGGAGACCTTCACCACTCAGGACGCGGCCGCGGTCGAGAAGTGGGCCGTCGCCCGGGGCATCGACACCCTCTCCTTCTGGGCGCTCCAGCGTGACAACGGCGGCTGCGTCGGCACCGCCGGCGCCAACTCCTGCTCCGGAATCGCCCAGGACACCTGGTACTTCAGCCACACCTTCGAGCCGTTCACCCGCGGCGGCGCCGGCCACTGACGGCAGAGCCCCCGGCCCCTGCCGGACCGCCCTGCGATGGTTGAGCACGCTGTTGCGCTGGATGTACGGGGCAACCAGTGCGACAGCTGTGCCCCGGCCATGACCGCTATGACAGGGGATGAGGGTGTTTTCGCCTACAGCACGCCACCGGCGTTCAGTGAAGCGACGCGTACTGGCAGGGGTCTTCGCCGCGGCGGCGGCCGGGCTCGCGGTCACCGTCACCGTGACCATGAACGCCGAGGCGGCATGGACGTCGGCCTGGAACGTGTCGGCCAAGGGCTGGTCGCCCGCCGACTCCCCCCAGGTCTCGGTCGACCGGCAGGGCGACGCCCTGCTGGCCTGGACCGCCGGTGACCTGTCGACCACGTACTCCTACCAACGCGTCCAGACCAGAGTGAAGTTCGCGAACGGAACGACGGGCGCGATCCGCACCCTGTCGCCGGACGGCGCCGCGGTGGCCTGGCCGGAGGCCGACTCCGACGACACCGGCGACTCGGCGGTGGTCTGGCAGCAGGACAGCCAGGTCGTGGGCCGGCGGGTCGCGGCCTCCGGCAGCCTGGTCGGACCGCTCCGCCAGCTCTCCACGTCGGCGCCCGCGAACACCCCGGTCGTCGCGGTGTCGCCGGGCGGTACGGCGATGGCGGCGTGGACGGAGATCCGCGACGGAAGCTGGTACGCGGTCGCCCGCAGGCTGAAGCTCGACGGCACGGTCGGCGCGCCCATCACCCTCGGCTCGGGCTCGGCCGAGAAGCCGGCCGTCGGCGTCGACCGCAGCGGCCGGTTCGTCGTCGCCTGGGCGCGGGGCGCGGACGTCGTGGCCAAGCGCATCACCTCGACCACCGTCTCCGCCACGAAGGTGCTCACGTCGCCCATCGCGTTGTACGGCGGCTTCGGCATGGTGCGGATCGGTGTCGACCGGGACGGCGACGCGGTGATCAGCTACCACTCCGGCGGCGGTGCCGTCGCGCAGGTCTGGGCCTCGCGCTGGAGCCACACCGGCACCCTGGCGGCCCCGCTGCGCATCTCGGCCGCCACGGACAACGTGGGCTTCCACCATGCCCTCGCGACCGACCTCGACGGCGACTCGATGATCGTGTGGACCCGCTACAGGAGCGGCAAGCTCGAACTGCTCGGCCGTCGGATCTCCGCGGGCGGCACCCGTGGCAGCGTCACCGTCCTCGGCGCGGGCGACCGGCCCGACCTGGCCCTCGACGACGACGGCGACGGCATGCTGGTCTTCCACACGACCGTTGCCACCTCGACGCCCCCGTACAGCGCCACCAAGGTCACCGCCCGGCTCATCAGCCGCGCCGGCACGTTCGGCACGTCGAAGACGGTCACCTCGGACGGCCGGGTACCCCAGGTCGACGCCCGCCCGACCGCCCGCTTCACGGCGACGTGGCAGCAGGCCTCCAACCCGTACACGATCAAGTCGGTCACCGGCCCCTGACCCACACCCTCCCCACCCCCGCGCGTCGACAGCGAGTTCAGGCCACCACGGCACACCCTCGCTCGACCGGGTTCACAGACACCCCACAGACCGTGACTCTCGGGTGCGCTGCGGGGACCTTTCGGCCGGCGGCGAGAAGGACACGTGGAGGGGGGTTGGTCCGTATGGTCCGCCCGCGCTTGTTGTAGGTGCCGACCGAAGATCTAGGAATGCCCCTGCCGGCAAGCCCGCAGGTGCAGCGCAGACCGGATACAGGACCAAAGAGACCGAACACCGGGCTGAGACCGGTCGGATGGCGGCTGGTCGGTGCCAACAACCGTGAACTCGGGCGCTGTGCCAGGGCGTTCGAGAGCCTGCCCGCGTGCCAGGCCGCGGTGCTGCGGTTCCGGGAACGCATCGAGGACGTGCGGCCGGTCCTCGCCATGGCGGACATCGCGGGCGCGTGGACCTGGCGGGTCGAACTCGACGGGCGCGACGTCGCCCTGGCGGGGCGGGCCTACCAGCGGCATCGCGAGTGCCTGTACAACCTGAACCAGTTCCTCGCCGCGGTCCCGGTGGCCCAGTTGAGCGACGGCCTGGTCAGCCGGCCGCGGCTGCGCGGTCTGCATCTGCCCGGTCCGGCGCGGTCCGCGCCGGCGGAGAGCCCGGGTGAGGGAGACGATCTTCGGCTGAGCCGCGCGGGGCGGGCGGGGCGCTACTTGTGCTTCCCGCTGCTCTTGCCGCTGCTCGTCTGCCCGTTGCCGGTCGCGCTGTCCGTGCCGCCGGAGTTGCTGCCGGACGTGCCGTTGCCGGAGGCGCCGGTGTTGCCCGTCGTGCCGTTGTCGGAGTTCGCGGAACCCTCGTGCGACCTGCCGGTGCCCGTCGTCCTGCCGGGCGCGGCCGTCGCCCGCGCCAACTGCTCTGCGCAGTACGAGGCGACCTTGGACTTGCCGCCGGCGGCCTCGATGAGCTGCTTCCAGGCCGTCGCGTCCAGGGCCTGGCCACGATCCTCGACCTGCTCATAGGCCCGGCAATGCGCTTCGGTGTCCTTGGCGGTGGAGGGGTGTCCCGCCTTCCCGGGGCCACCGGAGGACCCGGACGAGGCTGCGCCTCCCGGCCGGCCCGGGGCGACCGCCGACGGGTGCGCGGTCCCGCGGCCGTCACCGGCACCGTCCGTGGACGAGCCGACGGAGCCGATGGCCGCGACGGCGACACCGCCCAGGGTGAGGCTGGCGAACACCGCGCCGAACGTGAGCCTCAGCGGGCGCCGGGCACGCCGTGCCTCGGGCAGCCGCCAGTCGTCCCGGTGCCGGGTACGGGCCCGGTGCGCGCCCGCGGCGTGGGCGGCCCGGAAGGCGGCCAGCGCTCGCTGCTCGGCCTCGGGTTTGAGGTCGTCCGCGCGTATGGCGGCAGCCAGCACCGCTTCCAGCGTGGTGGAGTCGTATGCGTCCCACGGTTCGGAGACGCCGCCAGGGTGCACACGTCGGCGGCCCGGAACTCCGTCGCCGCTCAGCCGTTCACCCATGTGCGTTTCCGTTCCTGTCCGACAGGTCTCGATCGTTCGGCGTACCGGGCCTGGCGCCTGTCCGCCGGCCCGCTGTCGCTGTTGTTGTCATTTCGACTCCCCCAGCGTCCGGGTGGCCTCATCCGTCACACCTCCCCCCGCCTCGCTGCCTACACCCAGCTGGTGGGCGAGGCGTTTGAGGCCGCGGTGGGCGGCGGTGCGCACCGCTCCCGGGCGCTTGCCGAGCACGCGTGCGCTGGCGGGACCGTCCAGACCGACGACGACCCGCAGGAGAACGGCCTCGGCCTGGTCCCGCGGCAGCCCCTGGACCAGTTCGAGGGCCCACTCGGTGGAGAGGGATTCCAGGGCCTGCTCGGATGTGCTGTGCGGACCCGGCAGGTCGAGTACGTCCTGTTCGGTACCGCCCGACCGGGGCCGTACCCGCTGCCGCCGCAGATGGTCCAGCGCCCGGTGCCGGGCGATCGTCGCGGTCCAGCCGCGGAACCCGGCGCCGTCGCCTTTGAAACGGCCGATGTCGCGGGATATCTCCAGCCAGGCGTCGGAGGCCACGTCCTCCGCGTCGTCACCGACGAGGCCGCGCAGATAGCCGAGCAGGCCCGGCTGCACGATCCGGTAGACGACCGTGAAAGCGGTCTCGTCACCGTCCTGGGCCCGCGCGACTGCAACGCTCAGTTCCCCGTCGCGCGACTGTACGCGGCGGGGTTGCCGTACCTGGCCCAAGGCTGTCCTCGTTCGCACCGGTCCGTAGCGATTCCGTACCATCCGCCGCGCTCCGGTCGCACGACGGCTCCATGATGACCAGCGTCTGTCGTCACGGAAGTGTCACAACGCATCAGGAGTCCTTCGCTTTCTCACCGGTGCAGCGCCGTCCCGGCCGACCGGCACTGCCCCGGCCATGTGACGCTTCGCGCAGGCCGTGCGCTGGGAGAGTGCCGGGTTCGGTACCCGCGCACACCGAGGGCGACCAGCCGCTGGATGGGTGGCACGAAACACTGCCCCTCGGCCTCTCCCGGCGCCGCTCGTCTCTCCCCCCGTGAACGGCGCCGAGAGGCACGGAGCGGCCGGGGCCTCGCCCACTGCACGGGGCCCCGGCCGCTCCGCGCACGATGCACGTCCTGGTCGACCACGGTGGTGCAGTGGTGAAGTCGCCGTTGACTTGTGGCGTTTGTGTCTGAATTGCGCGTATGACGCGATCTTTCATGCCATTTGTTCTTGCTGCGCGGTCGAGGTGTAACACTTCCGGCCGAGCGCGCTCTTTCCATGCGGACGACCATGTCGGTCGGCCAGGACAGGGGGCACGACCCGTGCATTGGACGGACGAAAGCGGCGCAGCGTACGGCGAAGATCTGTACGGCGGCGCCGGGTACGCGTATGCCCCCGGTCACCGGGGCAGCGGCGGCACCGTCACCGACACGGCCACGCTGTCCTCGTACCCGGTGCAGTCCGGGCAGTGGTCGCACCCGACGGACCGCTTCCGGACGACGGGACCGGCCCCCCTCGTCACGGCAGTGTGGGACGCCCCCCACGGTGACGTCTTCACCGCGATGCCTCCGGATTTCGGCACGCCCGGCTACCCCGTTCCGGAACCGGCCGAACCGGAGAGCGAGCCGGCGCGGCCGGTCTTCGTCGACTCCTCGGGGCGCCGCCAGCGCCGCGTGCTCCGCGCCGCCCGGCTGCTGGTGATCCCCGCCGGCGGATACGTCGCCCTGCTGATCAGCGCGCTGCTGGGCGGCCCCAGCATCAGCTCTCCGTTCGTCCCGCAGCCGGACTCCGCGCACCGGACCACCCCCCACGCCACCGCAACCGACTCCGCGTCCGGCACCGGACACTCCGAAGAGCGCACGACTCCCGCCGCGGCGCAGAAGACCCGCCCCGCGGCGCGGCAGACCCCCGCCCCCGCCGATGGGTCGACGGCCTCCACCGTGCCCGCGGCCACGTCCGGGCCCACCGGGATCACCTCCCCGTCCCCCACCTCGACCGCTCCCGCCGCAACCTCCGCCTCCAAGGGACGCGCCCTCGGCACGTCCCACAAGCCCGTGAAGTGATCCAAGGCCCCGACGTGACCGACCGCCGACGCCGCAACGCTCCTGCCCGCCGCCGCAGCCGCACCCGCCAGATCACACCCCGCGCCCACTGGCTGCTGCTGAGCGTGCTCGTGGTGACTCTGTCGACGGCCCTTCTGCTGCAGGGTTACACCCACCACATGTTCGGGATCACGTCGGACAGCGTGACCGGCCAACGAGGCCGGAACGATGCGGTGCCCAGCAGGGTGACCCACGGCGGTCCCGTGATCGCGAACGCCGCCACCTCCGCGCACACCGCACGGCTGAAGGCCGACACCGTGGCCCTCACCTTCGACGACGGCCCCGACCCCGTCTGGACTCCGCGCATCCTGGACGTGCTGCGCCGCAACCATGTGCACGCGACCTTCTTCGTCGTCGGCACGGAGGTCGTGGACCACCCGGAGCTGGTCCGCCGGATCGTCGCCGAGGGCCACCAGATCGGCATCCACACGTTCACACATCCCGACCTGGCCCGGCTCGCCCCGTGGCAGCGCTCGCTGGAACTGCGCGAGACGCAGCTGGCGGTGGCCGGTGCCGCGGGCGTCACCACCGCGCTGTTGAGACCGCCGTACTCCTCGAAGAACGGCGCGCTGGACGACGCAGACTGGTCCGTCCTCCAGCAGGCCGACGAAGCGGGCTACGTCACGGTTCTCTCCACCCAGGACGCCGAGGACTGGCAGCGTCCCGGAGCGGACCGCATCCTCGCCAACGCGACCCCGCACGGCCACGCCGGGCAGGTCGTGCTGATGCACGACGGCGGCGGTGACCGAGCGCAGACCGTCGCAGCCCTCAGTGCCCTGATCCCACGGCTCAAGGCACACGGCTTCCGGTTCGCGACGGTCGGTGCCGCGGTCGGCATGGCCGGACCTGTCCAGCCCGCCGGGCTCGGTGAACATCTTCAGGGAATTGCTCTCATCAAGGCGCTGCGGGCCGGCGACTGGGCCGTATGGCTGCTGGGCGTGCTGATGTACGCGGCCGGGGTGCTCAGTGTGCTGCGCGCGGCGGTCGTGCTGGTCGCGGCCCGCCGGCACCGGCGGCTGCGGGCCAAGGGCCGCGGCCGGTCCTGGGGGCCACCGGTGACCGAGCCGGTCAGTGTCATCGTCCCCGCCTACAACGAGAGCGCCGGGATCGAGGCAGCCGTGCGCTCCCTGCTCGCCTCGGACCATCCGGTCGAGATCATCGTGGTCGACGACGGATCGACCGACGGCACCGCCGACCTGGTGGAGTCGCTCCGCCTGCCGGTGCGGGTGATCCGGCAGCAGAACGCGGGCAAGCCCGCCGCACTCAACACCGGGCTCGCCGCCGCCTCCTTCGACCTGGTGGTCATGGTCGACGGCGACACCGTCTTCGAATCCGACACCGTCCGCACGATCGTGCAGCCCTTCGCCGACGCCCGCGTGGGAGCCGTCTCGGGAAACGCCAAGGTCGTCAACCGTGGAGGCCTGCTGGGCCGTTGGCAGCACATCGAGTACGTGGTCGGGTTCAACCTCGACCGCCGCCTGTTCGACCTCGCCGAATGCATGCCGACCGTGCCCGGCGCCGTCGGCGCGTTCCGCCGCCGGGCACTCCTCGGCCTCGGCGGCGTCAGCGACGTCACCCTCGCCGAGGACACCGACCTCACCATGGCGCTGTGCCGCGCCGGCTGGCGCGTGGTGTACGAGGAGGAGGCGCGGGCCTGGACCGAGGCACCCGCGTCCCTGAACGCCCTGTGGCGCCAGCGGTACCGCTGGTGCTACGGCACGCTGCAGGCGATGTGGAAGCACCGCGGCGCGCTCGCGCAGCGCGGCGCGGCCGGCAAACTGGGCCGCCGGGGCCTGGTCTATCTGCTGCTCTTCCAGGTGCTGCTGCCGCTGCTCGCGCCCGTCGTGGACGTCTTCGCCCTGTACGGCCTGGTCTTCCTCGACCCGGTCCGGATCATCGGGCTGTGGCTCGCCTTCCTGCTGCTGCAACTGCTGATGGGGTTGTACGCGTTCCGCCTGGACGGAGAGCGCCCGGGGCCGCTGTGGAGCCTGCCGTTGCAGCAGTTCGTCTACCGCCAGTTGATGTACCTCGTGGTGATCCAGTCCGTCTTCACCGCCCTGTCGGGCTCGCGGCTGCGCTGGCAGCGCATGGAGCGGTACGGCAGCTTGCGGGCCCCGGTGGGCACAGAGGCCACTTCGCCTCCGGCGCCGTACGCCGACTCGGCTTATCCGGCGCCGTACGCCAACTCCGCGTATCCGGCGCCGTACACCTCCCATCCGCAGCCCGCACCGCACGACGCCACCCAGTGGTACTGAAGGGACAGTGATCCGAGCCCATGAGCGGACACCGGCGACGACCGCCGCAGCGCTCCCACGCCGGCCTCCGTGCCGCGAGTGAGCAGGCGACGTCACGCGGCGCCCGGAGGAGGCCACCGCAGAACGCCCGGAGGAGGCCACCGCAGAAGAAACGTTGGCTCGACTACCCGCGCAGCAGCAAGCAGGGCCCGCGCCGCTGGCTGCCGTCGTGGCGCCAAGTGCTGGCGCTCTTCCTGCTCTTCTTCGGCAGCACCGCTGCGCTCGTCGGCTATGCCTACGCCACGGTCACCATCCCCGACCCCAACCCCACGACGCTGCTGCAGAACAACGTCTACTACTGGTCGGACGGTACGGTCCTGGCGACCGACGGCAGCGTCAACCGCCAGAACGTCACCCTCGCGCAGGTGCCCGCGGCAGTGCAGTGGGACTTCATCGCCGCGGAGAACGCCTCCTTCTACACCGACCCGGGCATCGATCCGCAGGGCATCCTGCGCGCCGTCGTCCACATGGCCGGGGGCGGCTCCGTGCAGTCCGGATCGACGATCACCCAGCAGTTCGTGAAGAACACCTACCTGGATCAGTCGCAGACGGTCTCGCGCAAGTTCAAGGAGCTGCTGATCTCCACCAAGATCGGCGCCTCCCTGACCAAGGAGCAGATCCTCCAGGGGTATCTGAACAGTTGCTTCTTCGGCCGTCAGGCCAACGGCGTGCAGGCCGCGGCCCGCGCGTACTACAACCTCCCGGTGGAGAAGCTCGACGTGAGCCAGGGAGCCTTCCTCGCCGCGGCGGTCAACGAGCCGAGCCTCTTCCAGCACGTGGACTCCGACCCCGCGGCGAAACGGCAGGCGGTGGCGCGCTGGTCCTGGGTGCTCGACCGGATGGTGGACACCGGCAAGCTGACAGCGGCGCAGCGGGCCAAGTACGCCGCCGCCGGATTCCCGATGCCGAGGAAGTGGGCGCCGGGCTCGGGGCTCACCGGCCAGACCGGCTATCTGGTCCAGCTGGCCCGGGCGTATGTCCAGCAGCACGACCCGACCGCCACCGACGGCAGCCTGAGCCGGGGCGGCTACCAGATCCACACCACCTTCGACCGGAAGAAGACGGCGGCACTGGAACGCTCCGTCGCACGGACCCGCCGGGAACGCCTCGACCCCACCCACCGATCGGTCGACCGGGACGTCCAGGTGGGAGCCGCGTCAGTGGAACCCAGGACCGGCAAGATCCTCGCCGTCTACGGCGGCCCCGGCTTCGACCACTCCCACTTCTCGGACAACGCCGACACCTCCGGCGTCCCGGTGGGCTCGACGTTCAAGCCCGTCGTCCTCGCCGCCGCACTCCAGCACGGAGCCGTACTGCGACCCGGCAAGTCGCCGGAGCCGATCACCCCGGCCAGCAAGTTCAACGGCGACGACGGCATCAAGATCAAGGACCAGCAGGGCAACTACGTCACCGACGACAAGGACCCCACCGGCCTGCTCCACCAGCGCAACGACACCCGTGACCGCTGGGGCTACATCACCTTGCGCAAGGCGATGGAGCAGTCGGTCAACACACCGTACGTGCAACTGGGAGAGGACGTCGGCCACGAGAACGTGGCGAGCACGGCCCAGGCCCTGGGCCTGCGCCCGGGCAGCCTCGCCGGCCCCAGCGCCGGCTTCTACATCGGCACCTCGACACCGAGCGCCATTCGCATGGCGGGCGTCTACGCGACCTTCGCCGCCTCCGGTGAGCAGGCCACCCCGTACTCGGTGACCAAGGTGACCCACAACGGCTCCGTCCGGCCCGGCTTCACGGCCCCCACCCCCGCACGAGCCCTGCCCAAGGCGATCGCCGACAACGTGACCGACGTACTCCGGGGTGTCATAGCCCGGGGCACCGGCACCCGGGCCCAGGCCATCGGCAGGACCGCGGCGGGCAAGACCGGAACCACCGACGACTACCGCTCGGCCTGGTTCATCGGCTACACCCCCCAACTCGCCACCTCCGTCGTCCTCTTCCGAGAGGACCCGAAGCACCCGCAACTGCTGTCCATGGCGGGCGTCGGCGGCCTGGAGAAGGTGTTCGGCGGGGACATCCCCACCTCGATCTGGACCCAGTACATGCGCGACGCCCTCACCGGCCTGCCCGACACCCCCTTCCCCGTGCCGGCCTCCCTCGGCCGCGGCGCCGACGAGCCCGGCGCCGCCAAGCCGTCCCCGTCCGCACCCCACGACAAGCGGGGCGCCAAGAACGGCGGCAAGCAGGGAACCCCCACGGCCGGCTCCACACCGGGCGCCCCGACACCAGGCCCCAAGTGCCATGGCCACAGGTGCCGTTGACACAGGCGGCCGACAGAGCGAGGCGAGCGTGCCACAGGGCCGCAGTCCGGCGCCGGGCCGCAATCCAGCGGCCGTGGCGCAGCGCGGGAGCTAGGATCCGGGCCATGGCCCTGACCATGAACGACGTGGACCGGTTCGAGGCCTCCAGGCCCCGCCTGGAGGCCATCGCCTACCGTCTCCTCGGCTCCGCGAGCGAGGCCGAGGACGCCGTGCAGGAGACGTTCCTGCGCTGGCAGGGCGCCGACGTCGACCGCATCGAGGTCCCCGAGGCCTGGCTGACGAAGGTGCTCACCAACCTGTGCCTCAACCAGCTCACCTCGGCCCGCGCGCGGCGCGAGACCTATGTGGGCCAGTGGCTCCCCGAGCCGCTGCTCGCCGGGGACCCGATGCTCGGCCCGGCCGACACCGCCGAACAGCGCGAGTCGGTCTCGTACGCGGTGCTCGCCCTGCTGGAGCGCCTCACCCCGGGCGAGCGGGCGGTGTACGTGCTGCGGGAGGCCTTCGACTACCCGCACCGGGAGATCGCCGCGATCCTCGACGTCACCGAGGCCGCCAGCCAGCAGATCTTCCACCGCGCCAAGAAGCATGTCGCCGAGGGCAGGGCCCGCACCGAGATCGACGAGGCCGCCGCCCGGCGGATCATCGACGAGTTCCTCGCGGCCGCCACCAGCGGCCGGACCGAGCCGCTCGTACGGCTGCTCACCCAGGACGCCGTGTCCATCGGCGACGGCGGCGGGAAGGTCCCGGCCCGCGCCAAGGCGTTCGAGGGTGCCCTCGCGGTCGCGAAGTTCCTGCGGGGCCTGTTCAAGCCCAGCAAGGCCAAGCGCGACCTGGCCGGCGGATCGCCCGAGGTCTACGCCACGACCGCCAACGGCGACCCCGCCGTCGTGGCGGTCCTCGACGGCCGGGTCATCGGCGTCATGTGCCTGGAGATCACCCCCGAGGGCATCGCCGGGTTCCGCAACCAGGTCAACCCCGACAAGCTCGAACGCGCGACCAGGCGCTGGGCGGCCGCCGACCACGGCGAACCCCTGCTCAACGCCTTCTGACCTCGATGTGAGGTGCTTCACACCACGTACCTGTCAGGAAACGGCGGGCCGCCCGGTTCAAGAGGCGAATCCGCCCAAGACAGGAGCACGGACATGCAGCACCGCATCATCGTCCTCGGCGCCGGATACACCGGAGCCATCGCCGCCGGGCGCCTCGCCAAGCGGCTGCACCGCGAAGACGTCGCCATCACCCTCGTCAACGCCGAGCCCGACTTCGTCGAGCGCGTCCGGATGCACCAGCTCGCCACCGGCCAGGACCTCAAGCCCCGGCCCTTCAGCGAGATGTTCGCGGACACGGGGGTCGTGCTGAGGCTGGCGAAGGTCACCGGTGTCGACGCCGACCGCAGGACCGTCGCCGTCAGCGACGCGAACGGCACCGAGGAACTGGAGTACGACACCCTCGTGTACGCCCTCGGCAGCGCCTGGGACGACCAGGCCGTCCCCGGCACCGCCGAGCACGCCCACGAGATCGCCGGCCGTCCCGGAGCGCTCCGGCTGCGCGAGCGCCTGGCCCGGCTGGACGCCGGACAGCCCGTGGTCGTGGTCGGCGGTGGCCTCACCGGCCTGGAGGCCGCGACCGAGATCGCCGAGGCCCGCCCGGACCTCGACGTCGCCCTCGCCGCCCGCGGCGGCCTGGGCGACTGGCTCTCGCCCAAGGGCCGCCGGCATCTGCGGAAGGTCTTCGACCGGCTCGGCATCACCGTGCACGAGCACGCCGCCGTCACCGCCGTCGAGGCCGACCGCGTCACCACCGCCGACGGCACGTCCGTCCCGGCCGCGGTCACCGTGTGGACCACCGGCTTCGCCGTCCACCCGATCGCCAGGGCCACCACCCTGGAGGTCACCGACACCGGCCGGATCGTGGTGGACGGGACGATGCGCTCGGTCTCGCACCCGGACGTGTACGCCATCGGTGACGCGGCCCTGGTGGCGGGCCCCGGCGACAAGCCGCTGCGGATGTCGTGCGCCTCGGGCGTGCCCACCGCGTGGCAGGCCGCCGACGCCATCGCGGCGCGGCTGACCGGCGGAAAGCTCCCGAACGTGCCACTGCGCTACTTCAACCAGTGCATCTCGCTGGGACGCAAGGAAGGCCTGATCCAGTACGTCACCGCCGACGACCGCGCCGTCCGGGCGGCCCTGACCGGACGGCTCGCCGCCGTCTACAAGGAGCTGGTCTGCAAGGGCGCGGCCTGGGGCGTCGCCAACCCGACGGTCCTGCCGACCCGGCGCCGCCGCGTCGTACGGCAGCCGGCCCAGGCGGTCGCGACGGCCGAGGCGACGGCCTGACACGCAGGGCGGAGCCCCTTCACACCGACGCCGGAACTCCGTCAGGCGTCAGGAGAACAGCAGACGCCAGGTCAGCGGTCCGGGCCGGCCGTCGGCGTCACCGCGCAGTTCCTTGCGCGACTTCTGGAAGTCCCGCACGTTCAGCCGGTCCGCCTCGCTCCAGTGTCTGCTCGGGCCGACCTTGTAGTGGTCGCCGAAACCACGCTTCACCAACTGCCGCCCGAGCTGCAGGACGTAGTCGTTCGAGGCCCCGGCCACGAAGTACTTGCGTCCCGGGAACACGGGGACCTTCGGCTTGGGGGGCGTGCTCGGCGCCGGGCTGTCGTCGTTCAGGTCCAGGTCGGCCTTCGCGTGCTTGACCAGCAGGGGGAAGTCGATCGCTCCCGGGTCGCCGTGGTCGTTCTCGGGCACGTGCATGTGCCCGCAGACGCCCTTGAAGCCCGTCCACTGCGCGCCCGTCAGCCGCTGCCCGCCGCTCTTCCCGAACGACGTGGGGTACGCGGGCCATGCCTTCGGGCCGGACAGCGGCACGCCGTGTTCCTCGTGCATCCAGGCCAGGAAGCGGGCGACCCCCTGCAGGGCCCAGTCGGGCGCGTCCGGCCAGTGGATGTGCGCCCGGCCGGCGCCCTGCCACTTCGAGTGGGTCTTCGGATCACACGTACCGACCAGCTCGACCTGACACACGTTCAGGGTGTTCGTCTCGACGCCGCCCCGCAGATTGACCAGCGCCCTGGAGGAGGTCTCTACGTCGAAGTGCTGGTACCACTTCAGCTTCTTGCCGGCGAGATCGGGGACCGCCGTCAGGTTCGGCGCGGTGGCGCCGCCGTCGTAACCGGGCAGATTGGTGCTCTCCGTCGTGTGCAGGACGACGGCGTTGACCTCCATCGGGTCCCCACCGAAGTCGTCCTGGTACCAGTTCGCCCGGCTGGCGCCGGGGTAACGCTGGGGTCCCGTCTTGGTGCTCATCACAGACTCCTGAGGTGAATGTGTCGAGACGGGGCGGTCGTCATCGATGAGCACGCCGAATCGCATCGCGTGTCCGTGACGTGAGTTCAATGGCGGGCCACCCCCGTTGCTCCGCTGCGGTCCGAGTGCTGTCCGCGTCGGCCCACAGCGATAATGCCGCGAAATGCGCCTTTCGCGCAGCCCTTTGCGGCATGCAGGAGTTGCCCGTGGTCGGTCAGCGGCTACGACACCGACAGCCGCGCCTTCGGCACGCGCAGCGTGGCGACGACGCCGGCATGGTCGGAGGGCCACAGCCCCGACGGCGTACGGTCGCTCTGCTCGTTCCCGACCAGGTGGATGTTTCTCACCTCGAAGTCCCCGCGGAACAGGACCAGATCAATGCGCAGACTCAGGGCGGAGACCGGATTCCTCAGGTCAGGCGCCTGACAGCAGGTGAAGCCGGGATCGCCGGGGTGCGCCGCGCGCCAGGCATCGGTGAACCCCGAGCCGATCAGGAATTGATACGTCGGATAGGTCGGGTTCTGCGGATCATTGGCGGCCGTGTTGAAGTCACCGGCGAACACCACCGGAAGATCGGTGTCCGCCGCACTCGCGACGAGGTCCTGAGCCTGCGCTCGCTGGACGGCGAACGGCGGCAGCGGCTCCAAGTGCGTGGTGACGAACCGGAACGTGCGGCCGTCGACCGTGGCGTCGACCGACGCCCAGCCGTTCCGACTGGTGATCGAGCCGACCGGCGACTGGAGCACATGCTGGACGGCGTACGTCTGCACCTGCAGGTTCGACACCTTGACGGGCCGGGACGGACTGACCCGGGCGAGGATCACGTTGCGCACGGAGAGGCGTACGTCGAAGCCGAGCGTGCTCGGGGCCTCGACATCGTCCTCGGGCACGATCGCCACCGCCTCGTAATGCCGGCCGAGCCGGTCGAGCGCGGCGAGGAGCGCCTTGAGCTGGTCCGACCGCACGTCGGTCGCGGGCGGAGCCCCGGTGCGCACGATGTCGGCCTCTTGCAGGGCGACGAGATCGGGCTCGTTCCGGGCGACTTCGCGGGCCACGGCGGCGGCGCGCTCACTCGGTTGTGACGCCAGGATGTTCTGGTAGGTCAGCGTCACCGCGGCAAAGAACTGCTGCGGCGTCCGCGCGTCGGCAAGGGCAGAGAAATCACTGCCCACATACATGTTCTGAGTCATGAAGCGGACACTTGCGCGGCCGCCCCCACCCCCACTTCCGCCTTCGCCCGCGAGTGCCACGGCATCGCTCGGCAACACGACAACACCGAGAAGCACACTCACCAGAAGTGCGTTGACGGCGCGAGAAAGCCAATGCATCGGATCGAACCCTCTCTAGCGGTTGGCGCAGGTGTTGCCCGCCGCCGGGTTGAGCAGTCCGACGACGTTCACGGTGTTGCCGCAGGCGTTCACCGGGAGGTCCAGCGGAACCTGTACGACGTTGCCGGACAGCAGACCGGGCGAACCCGTAGCGGTGCCCACGGCCCCACTCTCGCTGTTGACGGTCAGGGTCGCGGCGGCCGGAAGATCCAGACCAATCGTGGTGATCGCGTCGGGACGATTGACGTGGGTTCCCACCTCGTCGGCGGTGACATTCACGGTGACCGTGCAGGACTTCTGGCCGGCGGACAGGTCACCACCGGCCAGAGCAACGGAGGAGCCCCCCGCTGCCGCGGAGACCGTGCCGTTCCCACAGGTCGTCGATGCGCTCGCGTTCGAGGCCACCGTCACTCCGGCGGGCAGGCTGTCGGTGAAGCCGAAGTCGTTCTTCGCCGCCAGTTCACTGGTGTTGGTCACCGTCATGGTGAGCGTCGAGATGCCGCCCTGGTCGATCGTGTCGGGACCGAACGCCTTGTCCAGCTGCGGGGTGGCGTCCAGGATCCGAATGTTGTCGAACGCGTGGTCATTACCGAACGCGTGGCCCTGCCCATTGAGCATCTTGATGCCCAACTCGGTACCGCCGAACAGCACGGCTCGATCACCGGCGTACGATCCGGCCATGAGCCCGCTCATTCCCCCGGAATAGGGCTTGGCTTTGGGGTCGGTACAGGGATTGATGGGAGTGGTGAAGGTCGGGATATCCGGACCGCTGCCGGTGAGGTAGAACTTCAGCAGCGGATTCTCGTAACGGCAATTGTCCGCCGCGACGTCCACCGCGAACGTGATGTACCGATTCGGCTTCGCGATCGGGATCTGCTGCTCGGTCCGGAACTCCACCCTGTCGACGCCGGGATCCACAGTGTCGCTGTACGCCGACACCGCGTGGTTGGTCGGCGGATTCGTCCCGCCGACCTGACCCAGCGCATCGGCCATGTCCTTCAGATACGACACCCACCGGCAGCCGGGCTGATCAGCACCGGCACGGCTGAGGATGATGCCATTGCACTGCCCGTGGTCGAGCCACGGCGGGTCGGCCGTGTACGTCTCGTTCAGCGGCGGAGCCCCGACGTACTTTTCCAAAAATACCGGGCTGTCACCCGCCTTTTCAAAGTCCTCGACGAACACAGTGACCGGGGCCTGCGGAACCCCAGGAGTACCCGGAACTTGGACTTGGACCTGGCCCTGGGCTCGTGCTTGAGCTTGTGCCACGTGCGGAGCACCGGCAAGAGCAAGAGCCACCAAGGAAACAGAAGCGGCGGCGCGCGCCCACCAAGAATACTTCGCTGCGGAAATCACTGCCACCTCTTTTTCCCATCAGCAGGTCGCGCACATTCAAGCACGCACCCCAAAAGAAAAATGGCCGGCGAACTCGACGATCACATCTTTCACCGCGTTGGTCGAACCGAACCGACGCCGAGCCGTGCGAGCGAGACCGGGCGGCCACGGGCGGCCCGCGCTCGACTCTTCTGGCCCCGCGCGTAACGTGCATGTAACACTGCGTAGATGGGGGACAGCAGCTTAGGGGTGGCCGGCCTCACCGCGGCGACGGCGATTGTCGCCAGCCTGGCCGCCACCTGGAGCGCCCGTTCGCAGGCCCGGACCGAGGCCAGGACTCGCCGGGCGGAGGCGACGAACCAGCGCCGACGGGAGTCCTACCGCGCGATGACCAGGTGCGTCAGTGGGTTCTCCAAGGTTCTCTGGCGCATGGCTCAGGTCGATCAAGAGGCGGACGACGCCATCCGTCGTGGCCTGGTGGACAGCATCCGAAGTGATGCGCGCACGGCCCTGGACGACGTGGAGGAGGCTACTCGCGGCGTTGAGATCGATGGCCCTGAGGAGGTCTCCAAAGCGGCGTCGGAGCTGTGCTTCAGAGCGGTTCTGACACACCACGCGCTGTCCGCGTTGACCGATGGCCGAGATCCGCTCAGGGCCGAGTACGACCAGGCATACCGTGAGTACCGGCGATGTGAGGATCGATTCCTCAGGTTGGCACGCGCGACTCTGGGGGAGAGGTGATCGTCGCCGTCGAACGCATGGCCCGTAACGGAGCTCCGCGGTCAGAACGGCGGTTCTTCGCTGTACCCCTCGGTGGTGTTGGGGCCGGTGAGCCAAGCTGATCGGCCATCGTGCGGCAGATCGGAATCGCAGAACAGGAACGGGTTCTGCCGGCCTACCAAGCCCGAAGAGTCCTCGCCCCATGCGTCGAGGGCGTCGATGGCTCGTTCACGGTGCTGCCAAAGTTCACTCGTGCCAGGACCTCTCGGACCAGGGGCACCAATGCCTGCCGGTGGTGCAGCAACCGGGGATCGTCGAGGAGCGGGATGCAGGCTGTGAGGGCCGCTTCGCGCACGTGGCGATCGGTGTCCTCGGTGCAGGGGAGAGTTGCCCGGAACAGGAGCGGTCGAAGGCCTCGGATGCCGACTGCCGGCGGGTAGTCGTCGAGGGGCAGTCCAATGCGCTGCGCCACCGCTTCGGCCTCGTCCGTGACCGCATCGGTGACTGAGGCGATCCAGGCCAGCAACTCGGCACGCAAACAGCCGGGGAAGGCGTGGCGCTCCTTGCCGACGGCACGGGTTGTTCGCGGATCCGGCAGGATCGCGGCCACGTACAGTGCCGTGGGCACCGTTGCTTCGTAGAGCGTGTTCTGGTGGTGCAAGATGCCGTGCAGGTAATCGAGCGCCTTGGTTCTCACGCTCTGGTCCGCATCGAACAACGAGGCCAGCATCTCCGGTGCCTCGGTGGCGGATCCATAGGCATGCGTCAACGCAGCCCATTCCGTTCCTGCCAGCAAGATCCGGGCATCGGACCCGTCCGATGGAGAAGTGCCGTCACTCGTCATGCGATCAGCGTACGGGTGCGTTCTCAGGATCCTGGTGGGTCATTGACGGGCGGTGAGGTTGCTGGAGTGCGCTGCCGTACGGTGACGGCACTGCCGGGCACGCGAAGGCCTCGTCCCCGGTATCGCCACCGCCGGCTTCTTGTCCTGTGCGTGCGTACCTCGGCCAGATTGTGTTCCCAGGTGAGCACGGCGGATGTGCCGTACGCCCGAGCGGCGAGCTCATTGATTCGGGACTCAAGGGTGCGCAGCTGATCGCCGAGTGAACGCATGGCGAGGTTCCCCTGGCGCCACCACCCCAGCGCTACGACTGTCACGAGCAGGGCCGCGTACGGCAGCGGCTTCCTGAAGGAGAGGCCGTCGGCGGTGGTCATGATCGCCGCAACAACGCCCACGATGGCGGCGATGTCGCCGATGCGGGCGTGGACGCGCTCGGCGACGGTGTCCCGGAACACGGTGAGCCGTTCGACGGTGGGCAGCGTGCCGCGGAACTTCTCCGGGTTCGCCGAGTCCATGAGCGCGTCCAGTTCCGGGTCCGGACTGGAGTCCTCGTGGGGGCGCCAGGTCACCTCGTCCGGCGTGAGGCCGGATCCAGCGCCACGACCAGCACGACGGCCGCAACCAGCAGACCGACCGCGTACCAGCCCTTGCCCCGTTGCCGTCGGGCCGGTCGCGGACTCCGCCACGGCTCCGGTGGGCCGGTCTCCTCCCGCAGCCGCCGCGCCACCATCCGGGCCCGCGCCGACGGCTCCTTGGGCGCGCTCCGAGTCCCCGCCTCGGCTTCACGCAGGAAGCGCTCCCACTCTTCGTCCGGTATGGACTCCTCACCCTTGCCCACGATGGACCTCACCCTTCCCACGCATGCGGTCCCTCCCCAGGGCCGGTGATCTTCCTGCATCGTCACACGGCTGAGCTTGGCTCCGTGATCGCCGTCCGCATGGGCTGCTCCACCGGCTTCTGGCGGGAGTTGTTGCCGGGACGCTCTTCCCCGGCGAGACCGGCGACCGGCCGATCCCACCGCTGGGCGCAGCGGATCGCTGTGCAATGATCCCCGCGCTGAGCCGCGCTTCCTGCATGCTGGGCGACGTACGCGACGCACTGCACGAGCTCTCGGCCTGAACACACGACGTGAACCACGTCCGTCAGTACGCCGGGCCGGTCGTTTCGCGGACCACCAGCTGCGGGGCGAGGCTGAATTCCCGTGTCTCGCCGCCGGGGCCGTCGTCGAGGCGTCCGACGGCGGTCTGGGCGGCGAGTCGGGCCAGTTTGAAGCGGGCAGCAGCCGGAAGGCCTCCTTGCAGAAGCACACCGAGGAAGGTTCGCCCTGTGACCACTTCGCACGCGTGACACCCTCGGCCGGTCTCATCGACCCGGCGTGGCCGACATGACGCTGGAAGTTGCGAAGGCGCCCGGTGACATCAAGTCACCGGGCGCCTTGGAGGACCGAACTCACCGCCTACGAAAGGAACTTGTAGCCGCTCCAGCCGCTCGCGATCTGCGTCCGCGGACCGAACGAGCCCTTTCCGTCCCCGCTGTTGCGCCACACCTTGCCACTGGTGTCGCGGGAGACCAGGTCCGGCCTGCCGTCGTCCGTGATGTCGCCGACCCCGACGACCGCGTTGTACGAGCCGCCCCAGTTCGACAGCACCTTGACGCGGGCCGCGAACGTGCCGTCGCCCTTGCCGTTGTAGCGGTAGACGTTGTTGGACGTGTCCTGGGCCAGGAGGTCGGCCTTGCCGTCGCCGGTGAGGTCACCGGTGCCGACGATCTTCTTGTAGCCCTTCCAGTTGTCGTAGAGCTTGACGCGGGAGGCGAGCTTGCCGTCGCTCGTCCCCTTGTAGAGGTAGACCGCTCCGGTGGACGAGTTCCTCGCGATCAGGTCCGGGCGTCCGTCGCCGCTCACGTCGCCGGGCGAGGTGAGCGCGTTGTACTGCGTCCAGCCGCTGGTCGCGAGGGTCGTGTACGACGTCGACGGCTTGACCGCCGCCCCGCAGCCCGGCTTGTACAGCCGCAGCGCGCCGCTGCTGTAGCGGACGAGGACGTCGTTGCAGCGGTCGCCGCTGAGGTCGCCGAAGGGGATCGCCATGATCGTCGTGGGCCAGCCGGTGCCCGTGTACTTGTCGCCGAACCTGCCCGTCCCCGTGCCGCTGTGGAAGGTCAGCCCGCCCGAGGAGTTCAGGGTGAGCAGGTCGCCGCGGCCGTCCGGGCCGTCGGGGCTGACGAAGTCGCGGCGCACCGCGGCTCCGCGCTGCAGGTAGCCCTTGCCGGTGGTCACCGTGTCCGGCGTGGCGGTGCCGAGGCCGGTCGCCTTCAGGGTCCAGGTGAAGTGGCCGTTGGGGAAGTAACTCCCGCTCGCCGTCTTGCCGTTCCAGGTCGCCGTCACCCGGTCCGGGGTCGCGCCGCCGGTGAGAGTGCGGGTGGCCTTGCCGTTCGCGCCGCTCTGCACCGAGGTGAAGGTGAGCGACCAGGAGGTGACCGGACGGGACAGCACCCAGGTGCCCTGGAAGGGCGCCCCCGGGCCCACGTAGTCGCCGACCGACGTCTCGAAGGCCGTCACGGCGGACGGGGCGATGCCCGTGGTGATGACGTGGGTGCGCTCGTAGTCGTCGAACCAGGCGACCAGGCCGGTGTACTCGTCGACCGACCAGCGGTAACGGCGGTCCACGGTCGGGCCCTTGTCGGCCAGGCCGGAGGCGATCGTGCGCGTGGTGCCGGTGGCCGCCTCGGTGAGGACCAGCGTGCCCGCGCCATGGTCGTGGCGGACGGTGAAGCCGTCGCCGAGAAGCACGTCGCCGGGGGTGACCGCCGTCGACGTACCGGCCTTGGCGTCGTACACGCCCGCCGAGTCCGTCCCGCAGGCCCAGTACACCCAGCGTCCCGCCGCCTGGAGTTCGCTCGGCACGCAGGCCAGGCCGGGGACGGTCACCGTGGTGAGCGTCTTCTCCTGCGGGATGCTGTACGAGGTCAGCTGGCCGACGGTGCCGGCGCTCCACAGGGTGGAGCCGTTCAGGGCGGCGGCACGCACGGACCGCTTCAGCTTCTGGCCCTGGCCGAACTCACCGACGTACTGCGCCGGGGTGGTGCCGCCGGAGTCGAAGACGGCGTAGTCGTCGGAGACGTCGACGATTCGGCCGCCCTGGCCGCCGAAGTCCAGATAGTGGCCGCCGATCTCCACCAGCCGGTCATCGCCGAGGCTCTCGCCCTCGCCGGTGCCGCCGTTCGCGTCGAGGTAGACGTCCCGGGCGTCGAGGTTCCCCCACAGCGCCGAGCACGTGGTGCCCTCGTACGGGCAGAGAGCGGCGTAGATCGAGCCGCTCGCCGTGGCCTCGGACGCCGTCAGCGCGGCGGAGCCGTCGGTGGTGAGGGTGCGCACGGACGTGGTGTCCGCGGCGGCGTTCGGGTCGTCCTCGGCGACCCGCAGGCTGCCGCGGCTGAGCGCGATGCCCGTCTTGGTGTTCTCCACCGCCGGGGCCTGCTGAACCTTCGCCAGGTTCAGCGTGCCGTCCTCGGCCTGGCTCACCCGCCGCACCCACCAGTCGGTGGCGTCGGTGCCGCCGGTGACCAGCGCACTGCCGTCACCCGCCGCCAGCGTGTACTCGCCGGCGCTCGCCAGCAGGGTCCGCTGCACCGAGGGATCGTCGACGTCGACCGCGAGCAGCCGGGAGCCGAGCGAGCTGGAGGACAGTGGCAGCAGCAGCCAGTCGCCGACCAGGACCGGGTCGCCGTCGAGCGTGCCCGGGTTGGTGGGCAGCGTGACGACCTGCTCGGCGGCGGTGAGGTCGGTGCGGGACTTCAGGTGCAGCTCGGCGATGCCGGCGTCGTACCAGCCGATGCGGTCCTCGCTCATCACATGGTGCGAGGCGTAGGTGGCGCCGGTGAACGCATAGGTGTTCACGCCAGAGCCGATGTCGATGTAGCCGATCCTGCTGGTGTCGACCGACCAGAGCACACCGGCGGAGTCCGCCGCGAGGACGTCCTCGCTCCCCACGCTCGTCTCGTCACCGGTGACCCTGCGGGTGCGCCACTCGCCGTCGACCTTGTCCATCAGGGAGTGGGTGGTGACGATCGTGTCGCCTGCAAGGGCCCGGTAGTAGCCCTGGCCGTATTGGACGGAGCCGTTCCAGCTCACCTTCTTGGAGGTGGCCGTCGCCGGATCCCACAGGGTGGCGTACGCGTCGTTGGCCGTGGTCGGCAGAGCGACCAGGTCGCTGTCCGAGCCGTACCAGGCGTTACGGCACTCGGAGCCGATGTATGTGCAGCCGGTGCCCGGGGTGTAGACACCGTCGGCGTTCTCGACGGTGACGGTCCTGCCGGTCGTGTAGTCGGTCCACAACAGTCCGGTCCTGCCGGTCTGCCGGTGCAGGAAGCCGGTGTCGCCCGCGACGTACGGGCGGTCGGTGCGTGGTGTGGTCGAGCTGGGGTCGACCAGCGTGATCGCGGTGGTGTCGGCCTCGGCCGCTTCCGCGGAGCCGCCGCCCTCCGAGAGGACGGCGGACGCGGCCACGACGGCAACCGCGAGCGAGAAGACGGCGGCGGCCGGCCCGCCCCGTCTCAGGGCGTGTCTGCCCACGTGATGTTCCCTCCCCTGCGAGGGTCCGTGCCCTCGCACAAGTGGCCGGATCTTACCTGGCCCTTACCAAGGGGTGGTGACGGCAGGGGGATGCTCGCGGACTCTCTGGTCAGGGGCTGGGCATTTTTTTCGGACGCGACCTGCCGCGGGCGGTCAGTACAGGGCCTTGTAGCCCTGCCACCCAGCGGCGATCCCGGTGCGAGGACCGAAGGAGCCCTTTCCGTCGCCGTTGTTGCGCCACAGCTTGCCGGAGGTGTCGCGGGAGACGATGTCCGCCCTCCCGTCCCCGGTGACGTCACCGGCGCCCAGCACGACGTCGTAGGAAGCACCCCAGTTGTCGGCCACCTTGACCCGCGCCCTGAAGCCGCCGGTCGCCGTGCCCGCGTACCGCCACAGCTTGTTCGACGTGTCCTGCGCCAGCAGGTCTCCGTACCCGTCACCGTTGAGGTCGCCGACGCCGACGATCTTCTTGTAACCGGACCACTTGGAGAAGATCTTCACCCGTGCCGAGAGCTTTCCGCTGCTGGTGGGCTTGTACAGGTAGATGTCACCGGTGGACGCCTGGCGGGCGATCAGGTCCGCCCGGCCGTCACCGGTGATGTCGCCCGGTGAGGTCAGCACGTTGTACTGGTTCCAGCCCGACGTCCCCAGCGTGGTGTACGGCGTGGATGTCGTCAGGGCTTTGCCGCACCCCGGGCGGTACGCCCGCAGCGCACCGCTGCTGAACCGCACGAGCACGTCATTGCAGCGGTCACCGTTCAGGTCCCCGAACGGCACCACCGTGATCGAGGCCGGCCATCCCGAAGCCGAGGTCTTCGTCGAGAACTTCCCGGCGCCGTCGCCCCGATGGAAGGAGAGTGCACCCTGGGAGGTGAGCGTGAGCAGGTCACCGATGCCGTCGGACCCGACATGGTCGCGTCTCACCGCGGCACCACCGGTCAGCTTCAGCGTGCCGGACGCCGTCGCCGACGCACCGTGCCCGTCGGCCGGGGCCGCCGTCAGCGTCCAGCTGTACGTGCCGTTCGGCACATACGCGCCTGTCGACGTCCTGCCGTTCCAGGACGTATGGACCGCGTCGTGAGCGGCGCCACCGGACAGTGTGCGCACGGTGGCCCCGGTCGCCTTGTTCCTGAGCACCAGCGTCCACGACGCGGCCGGCCTCGACAGCCACCACGTCCCGTCCCACGAGGACGACGAGCTCACCAGGCTGACCGAAGGTTCCGTCCGCGCTCCGAGGACCGCGATGTCCGTGGCGGGGACGCCACTCCGTAGGACGTGGATGTCCTGGGAGGCCGGGTCCACATAGCCGACCAGGCCGGTGTAGGGATCGACGTCCCACTTTCCGGCCCTGTCCGCCAGGGTCCGCCTCACCGCGGAGCCGCTCGTGACGTCCGTGAGGGTCAGCGCTCCGGACCTGGAGTCACGCGTGACCAGGAAGCCGTCGCCCAGGCGCGTCTCTCCGCTGGAGGGCACGGCGATGAGCGTCTTCCTGCGGGTGTCGTACACGAAGGCCTTCTGCACGCTGCCCTGGGGAAGATCGCACGAGCCGGACCAGTACACCCAGCGTCCCACCGCCTGGAAGCCGCCCACATCGCAGCCGCTGCCGCTGCCGACCACCCGGAACGACGTGATCGTGTTTGCCGAACGCACTTCCGTGGCCGAGACAGTGCCGTCCGCGGCCGCCGCCCACAGCGTTTCCCCCCACAGGGCGGAGGGGACCGCACCGGCGGCGCCCGTACGGGTGAGCACGACCTTCCGTGTGTCCAGATCCGCCACCACCAGGCCGTCTCCCGCGGGCGAGGGCCCACGCCAGGCCGCATACCGGCCCGCGACGTCCACGAGGCCGTGGTTGTCCTGGAGGCCGGAGGTCACCACGGTGCCGGGAAGGGGCTGACCCCGGTCCAGGACGGAGACCTCCCCGGCCGTGTTCCGGATGACCGCCCGACCGTCACCCGTACCCATCAAGTCGGGACAGCTCCCGAAGTCCCCGGCCATGACCCCGCACCGCTGGGTCGCTCCCCGGTCCGTGCGCGTGCCCGCCGTCAGAGCCTCCGCCGTGGTCAGCGAGCGGCTGTACAGATGCGTCGCCCCGTCGCCGGACTCGTAGGTCATCAGCTCACCGCCGCTCAGATCGAGCGACTCGATCCCCATGGGTACGGCCGCAAGGTCCACGATCCGGCGGACCCGGGGCAGACCGTCGCCGCCCGCCTGGACCTTGGCGATGCCGTAGTCCAGAGCGGACTCCCCGCCGGCGAGGACGAGCCCGCCGTCGGGGGTCATGACGGCAGCGGGATCCGCCCGCTTGAACAGGGGCAGTTCTGCGGAGCCGTCGAAGGGCAGCGCTGACACGCTCCAGACGGAGGAGCCGCTGCGCCGCGCGACGACGAGCGCGTCACCGACGACGCCGAGGATCTTGTTGTCGGAGGTGTGGGGGAACACGACCTCGTGAGCGGGCGTGTCGTAGGCACCCTGCGCGTACACCCGCACCCGGGACGTGCCGTACCAGCTGACCAGGTAGTCGGACCCCACCACGGTGTCCTGGTTCGCCACCAGTGGAGGCAGGATCGTGGCAGCACCGGTCTCCGTATCCACCCAGGCGTACTGGAGGACCCGGTCCGGGCCGTAGTGGTTGACGAGGATGCCGGAGGCGGAGCCCGTGGGGTAGAAGGGGAAGACCGTCCCGTCCGGGAGCCCGGTCACGGGCTTCTGCACCGTGCTGCCGTTCTCGTTGTGCAGCAGGAACAGCCGAGTTCGTTCCCCACCTGTCGACGTGCTGGTCAGGACAGTACGTCCGTACGTCTGCAGATAGCTCTGGCCCGCCGGGACGGCCACGGTCTCCGTCGTACCGGTTCCCATGTCCCGGAGCAGGACCTGCCCACCACTGCTCTGGGACGGGCGAACGGCGACGACGTCCGAACCGGTGCCGTACGCACCCGCAGTGCGCGGCCCGAGTCCCTCGCCACCTTCCACCGGCTTTCGGCTGCCGTCGTAGCTGGTCCACCAGAGGCCGGAACCCTCGGCGGTGGAGCGGTACTCGAGGAAGCCGGAAGCCCCCGCGCTCTGCAGATACGCCATGCGCGGAGCCGTGCGCATGGTGGCCGGAACGATGATCTCCGTTGCGGTGTCCGCGTACGCGGGCGCCGCCAGCGGCACGGCGGACACAGAGAGCGCCAACCCGATGAGCGTGACAAGTGAGCCACGCATGAAGGTACGACGAGTCACTTGCTTCCCCTCCCCGACGGAGGGCCCCATCCCCCCGAACAAGCGCGCGGATACTAGCACTTGCTCAAGACGGATGACCTTGCCGAGCCGGTCGGCCGGCCGACCCGGGCACGAAACGAACAAAAGCCCATGTTCTATGACGTCGGTCACAGCGCTCCACCAATCACCCGGCGCCCTTAGTAGACGCGACGCGGCAGACATTTAGCCATTTGTCCGTCTTGGCCCGGATGTGGATTCCGACGCGCGTCCCGGAACTCCGCCCAGCCGGCCCGCACGCCCAGTCCCCCCTGAAGCAAGGCTTCTGACGCCGCGACAGCTTTCCCTCCCGCCGCCGTCTGCGGACCGGAGACCCGCACACTGCCCTGGCGAGGTTCCGGGACCTACGAGGCGACGTAGTGGTGGGGACCCTTTGCGCTCCCTGTCAAGCCGTTCTAAGAATGACGACCCACAGGACGTCGCCGCAGTTCGGAACCGGTTTTCACGCAGAGTCGACCGCGCACCGGGCGCTCGGCGTCACCGAGGTGAGGCGCTCGGCGTCACCGAGTGAGTAGGAGCCCCCCACATGAAGTCGTCCCGAACCTCCGCGAGACTCCTCGCTCTCGCTCTCGGCCTGGGTCTGGCCTCCAGCGTGCTGGGCACGGCGGTGCCGGCGAGCGCCCAGACGGCCGCCACCCCGTCCGCTTCCGCCGCTACCTCCGTGGCGCGGTACGCCGGGTCGGTCGAGGAGGCCGCGAACAACAGGGCGTTCTTCGAGGCCGTGCTCAAGTCGGTCGCCCAGAAGCGCGCCGCCCAGCCCAACGCGCAGGCGGTGACCGTCTACTACAACGCCTCCCAGGCACCGAGCTTCCGTTCGCAGATATCGAGCGCGGCCTCGATCTGGAACAGCTCCGAGTCCAACGTCAAGCTCCAGGAGGCGTCGAGTGGTGCCGACTTCTCCTACTACGAGGGCAACGACCCGCGCGGGTCCTACGCCTCCACCAACGGCCACGGAAGCGGCTACGTCTTCCTCGACTACACCCAGAGCCGGCAGTACGACTCGGTCCGCGTCGTCACCCACGAGACCGGGCACGTGCTGGGCCTGCCGGACGACTACGGCGGGCCGTGCAGTGAGCTGATGTCGGGCGGCACCGCCGGCCCGTCCTGCACCAACCGCTACCCGAACGCCACCGAGCGCTCGCGTGTCGACCAGCTGTGGGCCACCGGACTCGCGCAGGCCCCGGGCACGGTGAACCAGCCCTCTGACCAGCTGAGCACTGTACCGCCGGTACCGACCCTGACACCGGGCCGCGGTCCGTGGCGTCCGCTCCACAGCACGCCTTGGAGTTGATTGCGTTCCGAGGTGGGAAGCGGCTCGCTGTCATGGTGCGCCAGTGGTGCGGCACCCGCCCGCCGGTCTAGACAACAAGGAACCCCCGGGCCCACGACCTGGGGGTTCTGCTGGAGCGGGTGACGAGAATCGAACTCGCGCTCTCAGCCTATGAAGCGACGGAGCTTGGGCCGGTGCTGAGGCGCTGACCTGCAAAGACACGCTCTCTTCCCAGGTTCGAAGTGGGCGGGACGTACCGCTGCGGACCTTTGTTGTCCGTTCTCAAGGGCACGCGGAGGGCCCGGAGTCATCGGTGGGGGTGGTGCGAGGCGCGCGCGGCCCTTGCCGGGTCGCAGTCGGCCGTTCTGGCGGTGCCCGCCCGGTTGGCGGTTGCGCGCGCACCTGCGGAGCGCTGTGGGTGTGGCTCGGACAGGCCACACCGGTTGCCACATCCTCGGTTTTCCAACCCGAAACGGCGCATGGCTGCCGTCGCCCCGGAAAGCGTCACCAACCGAGCGCATCCTCGTCGGCTCGCGCGTCTCGGGCCGGCATGACCGGGCGCGCGTCGTGGCAGGTGAAGCCGAGGCGGGTCAGTGCCCGGCGCATCTCACCCGTCGTGAAGTCCCGGCGGTTCTGCCTGGTGATCACTTCCCCGACCTGCATCACGGGATAGACACGGCGGTCGATGGTCACGGACACGCCGGTGACGGGCTCGGGCGTGATGCCACTCATCGACTGCTCGACCTCGATCTTGGTCAGGTCGAAGGGGTAACGGGCGATGACACAACGCATGGATGCCTCCACGGGGGTGGGGAAGAACACCGGAGACGCCGACCGTGCCACGGCGGTCGGACGGCGGTCAGGGCGTGAGGGCGAGGACGCCCAGGGCGTAGCCGTGTTCGTCGATCACGGGGGACACGTCCAGGGTCCGGTGCCGCATGGCGGCTTCCGCCTCGCCGAGCGCGGCCCTGGACGAGGTGAACGGTCCGCGGTCGAGCGGGATGTCCTGCAGCCGGGTCCGGTCGCTGTACCACGAGCCGCCGCGGTGCGCGGCGAGCTGGGCCCGGGTGACCAGGCCGACGCACCGCCCGTCCTCGTCCCGGAGGAGCAGGTGCGGGACGCGCGCACCGATGAGCACGGACAGGGCCACGTCGACCGCCATGTGGTCGTCGACCTGCGGTCCGGGAGCGTGCATGGCGTCGCGGGCGGTCAGACCGGTGCCGTCGGCCTGCTGCGTTCGGGGCGGAAACGGCGTCAAGGGCTTCTCCTCTTCATCGGGGCGGGCAGGACGGGCGACGGCTCGTCCCGACCGCAGGGAGCGCATCCCCGTGCTTGGGCTATGGGTTGTTCCTCGGGGCAGGCCGACGGGCCCGGCCGGCGGCTCGGCCGTGCTCGCCACTGCCGACGGCCCGGCCCCTGCGCTTCGGGCCGGCAGCTCCCTTGCCCTCGCGTCGTCCGTCGACCGGTGCGGCGAGGGCGACGGGCACGCCGGAGGGGGGCCGGGCGCCGGTGATGCGATGGAGCTCCGCCTCGCCCGGGCGGATCCGGACGGTACTCGGAGCGATGCCGGCATCGGCCATCAGGCGGTCCACCGCGCGCCGCTGGTGCGGCAGGACGAGGGTGACGACGGTGCCGGACTCGCCGGCGCGTGCCGTACGGCCGCCGCGGTGGAGGTAGTCCTTGTGGTCGCCGGGAGGGTCGACGTTCACGACGAGGTCGAGGCCCGCGATGTGGATTCCGCGGGCGGCGACGTTGGTGGCCACCAGGACCGTGACGTGGCCGTCCTTGAACTGGGCGAGCGTCCGGTTGCGCTCTGTCTGGGACTTGCCGCCGTGCAGGGCCGAGGCACGCACCCCGACGGACAGCAGGTGGTCGGCCAGCCGGTCCACCGCGTGCTTGGTGTCCCGGAACATCAGCACGCGTCCGTCGCGAGCGGCGATCTCGGTCGCGGCGGTGTCCTTGTCGGCGTCACGCACGTGCAGCAGATGGTGCTCCATGGTGGTGACCGCGCCCGCAGGCGGGTCGACCGAGTGCACGACGGGGTCGTGGAGGTAGCGGCGCACCAGGAGGTCGATGTTGCGGTCCAGGGTGGCCGAGAACAGCAACCGCTGGCCACGGGACGGGACTTGGTCGAGCAGCGCGGTCACCTGGGGCATGAAGCCCATGTCGGCCATCTGGTCGGCCTCGTCCAGGACGGTGACGGCGACCTGTTCCAGCCGGCAGCCTCGCCGCTCGATGAGGTCCTTGAGACGGCCGGGCGTCGCGACGACGACCTCGGCGCCGTCCCGCAGCGCACTCGCCTGACGGCCCATCGACATGCCGCCCACCACGGTGGCGAGTCGCAGCCGCAGGGCGCGGGCATAGGGGGTGAGCGCGTCGGTGACCTGCTGGGCCAGTTCCCGGGTGGGTACGAGGACCAGGGCGAGCGGCTGCCGGGGCTGCGCCCGCTGCCCGTCCAGGCGGGCCAGCACCGGCAGGCCGTAGGCGAGCGTCTTGCCCGAGCCCGTACGGCCCCGGCCCAGGACGTCCCGGCCGGCCAGCGTGTTCGGCAGCGTGGCGGCCTGGATCGGGAAGGGCACGGTCAAGCCCTCGGCGCCGAGCGCGGCCAGCAGCCGTGCGGGCATGTCCAGTTCGCCGAACGTCTCGACCGCCGGCAGCGGCTCGGTGTGGGTGACCGGCAGGGCGAACTCCTGTCGGCGCGGGGAAGGGCGTGTGCCCTGGCCGCTCCTTCGTCCGGTGCCCGGACGGGGAGCCTGGCGGCCCGTCCCCTGCGTACGGAAGCGGCTGCCAGGAGTGCCGCCGGTGCGGCGGGTGCGGTTCATGGAAGAACCTTCCTCGATGCGGCGTATCGAGGAATTCCGTCCAGCGGCGACGACCGCACGAGGATTCGCAAGAATGAGCCGAAAAATAAGAAGAGCCGGGTCTCGTGACGCTGAGGCGGGACGGCCGGCGGTCCGGGAAATCCGGAAAGAGGAAAAGCAATGAGCTGGGGCCCGCACCCCAAGAGCGCGGGCCCCAGCCACATGATGCGCGAACCACTGGCTCGCGACGGTTTGCGTCAGTGTCAGGCGGGAACGATGTTCTCGGCCTGCGGGCCCTTCTGGCCCTGCGTGACGTCGAAGGTAACCTTCTGGCCTTCCTGAAGCTCGCGGAAGCCGGTGGTGGCGATGTTCGAGTAGTGGGCGAACACGTCAGCGCCGCCGCCGTCCTGCTCGATGAAGCCGAAGCCCTTTTCCGCGTTGAACCACTTCACGGTGCCAGATGCCATATTGAATCTCCCTTGGGGGGCAGTGCCGGACTCCGCACTTTGCGGAGTCGAGTCGCCGCGATGATCACCCCTCCGGAAAGATCCGGAAAGCTCTGCAAAGAAAAAACCTCTGGCAACCAAAACTGCAACTGCTATCAAGTTAACACAGGTCAGGAGGGACCGGCACTGTGATTTCGGGATCGCCCGGTGATTCTCATATCGCGGTGGTCCGTATTTCTGTACCGGCGGGACTAGGTATCCGCGCCGTGCTCGTCCAGCTTCCGGCGCATTTCCTGGTTCAGGTGGAGGGCGTCGTCGAGCTGGTTCTCAAGCGAGATGATGCGGCACGCGGCC
This sequence comes from Streptomyces sp. NPDC025638, assembly GCF_055558775.1. NCBI lineage: Bacteria > Bacillati > Actinomycetota > Actinomycetes > Kitasatosporales > Streptomycetaceae > Streptomyces > Streptomyces sp. NPDC025638. The sequence goes on from NZ_JBVHLX010000006.1 coordinate 447,589, forward strand.
TCGACGGGGGTGCCCTGGTCGACCAGCTCACGGGCGCGGGCGGCGATGCGCAACTGGCGGCGCGAGTAGCGGCGGTGGCCGCCTTCCGAACGCAGGGGGGTGATCAGCCCGGCTTCGCCGACGGCACGGAGAAAGGCGGGGGTGGTGCCGAGAACCTCCGCGGCCCGCCCCATGGTGTAGGCGGGATAGTCGTCGTCGTCGAGGTTGCCGGCGCCAGGGGCGTTCTCAGCGGGCATAGCACCTTCGTTTCGGGGACGCGGCGAGGGACCCGGGTGCGCGTGGCAGCCGTGCTCCGAAGGAGTCAGCACCATTTGCCTCGTGCCACAACCCTAACTCCGGCAGGCACGGATATGTGACCTCGCCGTGACAGATGCCCTCGGACCCGCTCACTCAGCTCGCGAAGTGGCCCGGCTCCGGTGTCAGCCCGGCGGCGGACACGAGCGATTCGGCGGCCCGTTCGGTTGCCTCCGGTGGCACGACCAGCAGGTCCCGACGCCCATGGCCGGGGGCCATCAGGACGATGGTGCTGGGTGCGTGCGCCGTGGCGGTCCCGCGCAGCCGTACGACCTGGTTGCAGACGAGCATGCGGCCCGGTGCCCCCGTCCACAGTGCGCCGTTCACCAGGACACTGACGATCTGGCCCCAGGCACGCGGCAGGCCGGAGAGCAGCTGCGGGAGTTCCGCCAGGAGATCGAAGGTGCGCGGCCACCAGGCCCCGTCGATACGGCGTGGCACGGTGCTCTCGGGCGCGAGGTACAGGCGGAGGAGGGGCCGGGCTGGTTGCGGGGGCCGTAGTCCGTTGTTCATGAGGCGTCCTGTCGAGTGGTTCGGCGCGGTACGTCGTCCTCGGCCGGACGGTGTTCCTCGGCGGCCAGGAGTGCGCTCGCGGTGAGGCGAAGGGCGGGGTCGGCGGCTGCGGCGGAGGTGAACCAGGTGACCCTCACGGCGTGGCCCGTCACGGGCAGGTCGCACGGGGCGGTCGGCCGGGTGCTGCGGCCGACGGCGACCTGCCCGACGCGACCTACCCTCGTGTCGAAGACCTCGGCAAGCGCGGGGAGTTCGGCTGCGAGGTCGTCGGAGCGCGGTCGGCAGGCGCCGTACCCGGGGCCGGGTGGGAAGGTCCGGTGGGCGCAGGGCGAGCCGTGCGGGAATCGAAGGAGCGGGGGGCTCCGGCTGGACCGAGCGGGCTTTTCACTGGGCGCGTTCATGTTGCGGCCCCTGTCTCCGGGCCGCCATGCGGTGATCCGGTGCCGCGCGGTCACGCGTGCCGGCCGGGTAGCTCCGGTCTGCATCGGGGCCCGTCCGGCCGAGTCCTCGGATGTGTGCTGACCTGGTCCGGTACGCCGGCGTCGGCCGTTCGTCCCTCCCAGGCGTCCTGCGCGCTGGCATAAGGGGGGAAGAGGTCGAGGAGACCGGTGCAGCGGAAGACCAGGTCGGTCGTGCGGTTGTCGTAGATGATGCGTATCCAGCCGTCCCGGGCGCGACAGTCGGACCATGCCTCGCACAGTGGCGGCAGGATGCCGCAGTCGGTGAAGGTCACCTTGCTCAGATCCACGATGAGGAGGAGTCGTCCGGGGCGGGCGGCGCGGGCCTCGTCCAGGGCGCGGACGAGTGGCGCCACGGTCTGCGCGTCCAGCTCGCCGTGTGCGCGGACGATACGGCACTCCTCGAAGAGCGCGGGCGCTTCATCTTGAGTGGTCAACGGCTCGCGAGAGGAGGGTGGTTGAGGTCGGACGGCAGTTCCGGCCGTGGGCGTCCAAGGGGCCGCCTGCCTCATTCCGCGTCCCCTGTCATGCCCCCGAGGCGACCGGTCTCGGCGAGCGCCAGCATCCGCGCGGCGGTCAGCGGGTTCTCGGGGTCGGCCGCGGCGGCCAGCAGCCGGGCGGCTGTTCCCGCGGGCTCCTCGGGCGGGACGACCAGGAGCGCCCAGCGTCCCACGGTGCCGCAGTCCAGAGTGATGACGTGTGCCTCGCTTCCGGGTCCGGCCGGTTCCACGGCGATCACCCGGCCGGGCGCCATGACCGTGTGCGGCGCGTCGGGCCATTCGGCGGGGTCCACGATGACCCGTACCGTGGTGCCAGCCTCCGGCTCCAACGAGCAGACGAGCGCGGGCAGTTCGAGTTCCAGCGCGTCACAGCGCGGCCACCACGCTCCGTCCAGCGGGCCATGGCTGACGTCCGGGGTGAGGGTCAGGCGCGGCAGGGGCATGCGATACGTGTGCGCGTCGTCCGCGGACGCGCATCCCGCCGGCGTTCTGCTGGGTTCCATCGTGCGGTCCCGTCCCGGGAGTCGTGGGACGACAACCGGTTTCGTCACTCGCCGGGAACGGCACCGCCGGTCGCGCTGCGCGAAAAGCCCTCGGTACGGCCAGGCTACTCCCGGTCGAGGAGAAGCGGGCGGGTCAGTCGTCCGACCGTGTCTTCTCTGCCTCTTCCTGTTCCTCCTGTTCCTCCTGTTCCTCCTCCTGCTCCTCCATCAGGCGGATGCCCTCGTGGGTCAGCGACACGGCCGCGGGGGTCCGGTGCGAGGTCCAGTCCACGCTGATCAGGCCCTCGTCGGCGAGATAGGCGCAGGCGGCGAAGAGGTCCTCGTCGGGCAGGCCCAGCTCGGTGCGAAGCGCCGATCCGCTGACCTCGGGGCGGTTGTGCTCCGCAGCCTCGTACAGGGATCTCAGGACCAACTCACGGTTGTGCTTGCGTTCGTGGAGTTTCGTCATGGCTGTCGTTCTCCGAGGTGTTGACGGCCGTGGGGGACGGATGCGACGGCGGATCCTGGTGGCCTCGCAGACCCGGGTCACACCTCGTCGGCGTGTGTCTGGTCATGGTCTGTCGATTCGCTGGTCGCCAGCCAGGACCGTGCGGGTTCCGCGGCGTGCGCAGTGTCGAGGGTGAGATGGAGCCGGGTCCCTTCTCCGCGGTCGGCGGGGTAGCTGCGCTGCTCGGTCGAGGCGAAGCAGCGCCGCAGCACTTCGGCGACTCGACGGGCGACCTCAGGCGTCGCGGCGACGATGCGGACCTCTGCGTGGCCCTCGGAGGGCAAGGGCTCGTGATCCATACGGACCTCCTGGCAGGCGACGGGCACGAAGCGGTCGCTGTCCGGCAGGCCGGGCGACGGCGCGGGGACTGCGACGCGTTTCCACGGCGGCCCCTTTCTGAAGGGTATGCCGGGTAAGCGCGGCCGTGCGTGCCACGGCCGACCGGCGCTCCGGCCGCCCGCCGGCTGCCAGACCCCCGTGGCCGATCGGGGTCGGCCTGGGGCGGCCTGTGCCGGAGAGCAGCGAACGCTTGCGGAAGGCCGGTGCCCTTCTCGGCGCCGGCTGCCGCAGTCGTCGGCGACCGCCGGGCCACTGTGGCGGGCCCGGCCCGGAGTACGGTGGAAACACCGAGGGCATGCCGCGTACCGGCTCCGACACCGGTGCCGCTCTCGGCGACCGACGACGCCGGGGCGGCCTTCGTTCGCGCCCGGGGCAGGGTTCGCGCCATGACCGCGCACATGATTCTCCCGACGACCTCGAACCTTCCTGCGCCCCGACTCGCACCGGGCAAGTCGCGCACGCCGGGACGACCGAAGCGGGAGCAGGGATCCTCGCCCCACGAGGGAGAACGCCTCCGCCCGCTGACACGTTGCCAGGTCGAGGACCGCCTGCAGGAGCTGGGCGACCTGTACGCGGAGGCCTCCGGTGGCGGCCCATGGGCGTGGAACCAGGCGCGTACCGCCTTTCTGCGGCATCTCGCGGCCGACGCGCGACGGCCGGGGTTCTCGCTGCTGATCGCGGAGACCACCGCTTTGACCGGATGCGCCTACGGCTTTCCCGCGGGCAACGCCGGTCCGTGGTGGGAGGGCTTCGACGGCCGTCTCCCGGGGAATCTGCTCCGCCGCGCCGCCTCCGGGGGGCTCTTCGTCGTCTCCGGGATCGTCGTCCCGCCCCGCGTGCGCCGGGAGTACCAGGACCGTGCCTGGAACCTCGCCCGGCGCCTGCAGCGGCGACTGCTGGCCGACCACGGCGCCGTGCTCGGCGTCACGTTGGTGGATTCCGGGGACGACGGGACCGTTGAGGCGCTGTGGTCCTGGGGGTGGCGAAGCGCCGGAGACGACGCCCTTACCGCCTTGCCGCTCGGCCCGTTCCGCGTTCTGGTGCTGGCTCCGGAGACGTGAGCACCCCCGTCATCCCTCACGCCTCGGCCCTGGTCAGGGCACGGGCAGGCGCAGGACGAGGAGGGCGATGTCGTCGGTGCTGCCGGGAGGCATCCGGGCCGACAGCTGGTCGCACAGGGTGCCCAGCGGTTCGTGGGCGAGGGCGAGGGCATGGCGGCGCAGTCGGCCGAGCCCCGTCTCCAGGTCGCTGCCGGGAACCTCGATCAGGCCGTCGGTGTAGAGCAGGAGCGTGGACCCCGGCGGCAGGGCGTGGGAGGCGCTCGGGCGAGGAGCGCCGGCGCCCAGGTGGGTTCCGAGGAGCAGTCCCTGCCCGGCTTCGAGGTACTGCGCGTTCCCGTCGGGGGTCAGCAGCAGGGGTGGCGGGTGCCCGGCACTGGTCCACTGCAGCGTCCAGGGTCCGGTGTCCGGGCCTTCCACCCGGGCGAGGACGAGGGTGGCCATCGACACAGTGGTGATGGCGTGCATGGCGTCGTCGAGACGGTCCACGACGGCACCGGTCGGCCCGGTGTGGTCCCAGGCGAGTGAGCGCAGGATGCCGTGCAGCTGCGCCATGCCGGCCGCGGCGGTCAGATCGTGGCCTACGACGTCGCCGATGACCAGGGCGAGCGTGCCGTCCCTGAGTGTGAACGCGTCGTACCAGTCGCCACCGACCTGCGAGCCGGCCGGAGCGGGCTGGTACCGGGCGGCCAGCTGGATGCGGCCGTGCCGGGGCAGCGGGGGGAGGAGGTTGTGTTGCATGGCCTCGGCGACCGCGCGCTGTCGGCCGAACCGGCGGGCGTTGTCGATGACCAGGCCGACCCGGCGGCCGATGTCGCTCACCACGTTCAGGTCGCCGGTGTCGAAGGGACGTGCCGGGTCGGTGCGCACCAATGTCAGGGCACCGGTGACCTGCCGTGCGGGGCCCAGCGGCACCGTGATGACGGATGCCGCGCCGGTTGCTCCGAGGAAGGCGCTGTGGGCGGCGGCCAGAGGGGAGTCGGTCGATAGGTCCATGTCCGCCCGGTCCTGGAGGACGGGGCCGCCTCCGTTCAGCACGAGGACCAGGGGCGAGTAGGCCGCCGCCCCGGCCGGCGGAAGATGACCGCGCCAGTCCTCCTGCCCGGCGTCACGGCCCTCGGGGCCGGTCACCGCCACCCGGTGCACCTGACGGGAGCCGACCCGGAGGTCCACGGCCGCCCAGTCTGCAAGGCGGGGAACCAGAAGTCGGCTCAGCCGGGCGAGGGCCTCATCCACCTCCAGGGTCTGACCGAGCACGTCGGTGATCTCCGCGACGAGCGTCAGCCGCTCGGCGAGACTCTCCAGAGCGCGCGCATGGGCGGCTCGTTCCGCCTGTTCCGCCCGTTCCGCCTGCTCGGCACGTTCCGCGCGTTCCCTACGGGCATGGCGGTCCACCGCCGTCTCGACGATCAGCAGAACCATGCCCTGGGCGACGCCGTCGTCCGTCAGAGGCGTAGCCGACCAGGAGATCCGGGTCAGCCGTCCGTCGCCCCGCAGACACCTGTCGTCGTCCCCGCGTGCCGAACGCCCCTCGGCCAGTGCGCGCAGCAGTGGGCAGCGCTCCCGTGGGATCCGGGCGCCTCCCGGGTCCCGATGGCAGAGGTCGTGCAGGTCCTGCCCGTAGACCACCGCTGCCGCGCGCCCCAGCAGCCGCTCGGCGGCCGGATTGACCGCGAGGATCCGCCCCGCCGGGTCGATCACGGCCATGGCCGTGCCGAGCTGCTCGACGACCCGCTGCCACAGACGCGGCTCCGCTGCCGACAGCCGCCACTCGTGCTCTCCGCCGGACCTCGAGCCCTCCACCGCGCCGCCGCCCTTCCCTGCACAGACCGCACCGCCGCCGGGGTCCCGGCCCCCGGGAGCACGGAGGCGTCGGTACCCCGATGGTCCCTCTGCGCGTACTCGGCCGCACGGCCGACACGACGGCGCCTCCGTGATACCGCTGTACGGCGGCTCCGGCCGGGCACGGCGGTTTTCCTGCGACGGAAGGCCGGTTGGCCCGCGGCGGCTGATCACCGGACACAACAACAAGGCCCAGGTCTCCGACCTGGGCCTCGAACATGGGGCGGCTGGACCTCGCTGACGTGCAGTTTTCTGCCTGGCAGCGGCACCAGCAGCTCCTGCGCGTAGTCCTGGAGCAGTATGGAGACGTCACGGCCTCCGATCCTGGCCACCACCTCCGCGATCAGCTGCGGCGGCAAATGCGGCACCGCCGCCCCAAGCTGACGCGGACGTGAGGTCGGTGGAACGACTTTCGGCCTGGAGTTTCAATGGCCGCTCAGCGTGATCGCTTGGTTCTACGAGCCTGCCGTCGCTGCCGGGACTTCGCGTGTATGCCGGTCGAGATCACGACCACACCAGCGTCCATCGTTTGCCCCGGATACACCGCCTGAAGTGGCTTCGCGGTGGACCAGGCGCTGAGATGGGTCATGGCCAGTCACGGCTCCTCCGACTGACCACGCCACGCGCAGACGGGCCGCACATCTCGGATTCCGGAAACTGCACCGAACAAGGAGTTGCCATGCGAGCCGTCACTGTCCGAGACCCTGACGCTGGCGTCGGCGGCCTCTCCCTGACGGACATGCCCTATCCCCAGGCCGCTGAGAACGACGTCATCGTGCAGGTGCACGCCGCCGGTTTCACCCCCGGAGAGCTCGACTGGCCGGCAACCTGGACGGACCGCGCCGGCCGCGCGCGGACCCCGAGCGTGCCCGGGCACGAAGTGTCGGGTGTCGTCGCCAAGCTGGGGTATGGAACCACCGGCCTCACCGTCGGCCAGCGGGTATTCGGACTGACCGACTGGGCCCGTAACGGGTCACTGGCCGAGTACGTCGCCGTGGAGGCCCGCAACCTTGCTCCGCTTCCTGCGGACGTCGACCACACCGTGGCCGCCGCGCTGCCCATCTCCGGGCTGACCTCATGGCAGGGCCTGTTTGACCATGCGCGCCTCCTGACCGGCCAGACCGTCCTGATCCACGGCGTTGCGGGCGGCGTCGGGTCGATCGCGGTGCAGCTTGCGCGCGAGGCGGGAGCCCGGGTGATCGGTACCGGCCGGGCGGCGGACAGGGAGACGGCACTCGGTCTGGGCGTGAATGCCTTCCTGGACCTGCAGGCCGATCAACTGGAGGGTGCCGGCGAAGTCGACGTGGTGTTCGACGTGATCGGCGGCGAGATCCTCGACCGCTCGGCCGCGCTGGTGCGCGCCGGCGGCACGCTCGTCACCATCGCTGCGCCCCCCAAGGTCCATCCCAAGGACGGACGGGCCCTCTTCTTCGTCGTCGAACCCGATCGTGCCCGGCTCACTGACCTCGTCCAGTGGCTCCGGGACGGACGGCTCAAACCCGTCGTCGGAGCGGTGCGGCCGCTCTCAGAGGCGCCCGCCGCGTTCGCCCGCGACCGGCGCACCCCCGGCAAGACGATCATCAGGGTCGTGGAGGGCTGAATGGGAGAGCAAGCGTGATCACAATGCGGTTGTCGTCTTGTCAGGACACGCGGAGGGCATGCCATCCCTAAATTGGACTGGACAAAAAGTAAGCCCCAGGTTGCTGACCTGGGGCTTCACCATGGAGCGGGTGACGAGAATCGAACTCGCGCTCTCAGCTTGGGAAGCTGCGATCATTTGTGGCTGGTTTGGGTGCTGACCTGGGCGAACGGTTGGGCTGCGGGCTCGTCGTCGGCGCCCGCTTTCACCGTGACTCCCCGTTGTTCCCCGCTCGATCCGGTGCGGCGGCTGTGGCGCACCGAGCAGGCCGGACCCGAGTTGATTCACAACCGCGTGGGCTGCGGCAAATGCCTTTCCCCCACACCCACCGCGCAGGTGAACGGCCCCTGACCAGGCGAATTGGTCAGGGGCCTGCGTTGTGCGGTGCCCGCTCGGCACCGTGGTTCCCCGCGGTTCCCCGTGCGATCGGGCACGGATGGGGCACGGGCACCGTCTGATCCGTAGCTCTATGTGGATCGGTCGACGGCGTTCATCGCGGTCGCGTCGAAGTCTCCAAGGGACGCTACAGGCCATGGGCCATCGCTGGGGTTGCTGTACCGCAACCGAGCTCCGTCGCCCCCCTTCGCGGGCCGCCGTCCACCGTTTCCAGCGGGAACCCTGCCGTCGTCACTCGGCGCAGGCGGTCAGACGCACCCCCCTTCACTGAGACGTCGCGACAAAATGCGCGAATATGAGTGAAGGGGATGTTTTGGTATGTGCCAGGGAGCCACTGGATGGATGCCTCGGACGAACTTCTTCGAAGGGCCGACCCGGCGGCTCTTTTGACGCCAGATGGTGCCATCCGCAGCCTCAACCCTGCGATGGCCACGGCGCTGGGCAGGTCGGCGGAGCAGTGCCTGGGCCGTAACTTCGGTGAGCTGTGGCCCGCAAGCCAGCGGACGTCGGCCGAGAGTCTTGTGGCCCACGCCGCCAAGATGAAAACGGTCGCGATGCGGGTGCTGGAGTTCCCCGGGCGCGGCGGAGCATCCGTTGCCTGCTTGTTCGAGGCGCAGCCGGTGACGGATCCCGCAGGTGACGAGCAGCTGGTCTGGGTGCACGCCCTGGATGCGCGCAATGACCTGGCCAGTCTGCTGATCCCATTCCGGCTGGCCACTGAGGCCGCCGACCTCGGCCTGTGGATGTACTCGCACGATGAGCGCCAGCTGGAGTGGCTCGGTGGCCTACCAGCCCTGGTCGCGCTCTACCCGGATCTCACCGCGCCGCTGTCCAGAGTGATCTCGGCAGTGCACCCCGACGACCGGGAGGCTTTCCGGCAGCTCCTGCGCTCGGGTCCCGCCCAATCCCCCTCCCCCTGGGTGAGGTACCAGTACCTCACCCGGCACGACGGCTGGCACCAGCTGGCCGCCCAGACCCGTCGGATCCAGCTGGGCTACGACGGCCCCGAACGGATCTTCGGGGTGGTCCGCGACGACACCAAACAGGAGAAGCGCAAGAAGAAGGCGCAGGCCGCACTGACTGCCGAACGACAGCGCGCCAAAGCCACCGCCGACTTCTCCTCCGCCTTGATCGCCGCAGCCACGGAGCAGGAACTGCAGCAGGTCGTCCTGACCCGGCTAGCCGCGACGTTCGGCGCCACCGGCGTCCTGTTCGCACTCGTCGACCACGGCCGGCTGCGCGTCTCCAGCGACGCCGGGATATGCACGGGGGAGGCGCAGGCCCTGCAGGGCATGTCACTGGACCATCCCAGCCCGCTGCCCGAAGCGATTCGTACCGGCAAGCCGCAGTTCGTCCCCGACCAGGAGGACTACGTCCGCCGCTGGCCGGACGGGGCATCCTTGCCGTGGCTCGCTCGGATCGGCTCCGACTACACCGTCTCCATCACGCCCCTCAGCGAGACCGGCAATCCGCCACTCGGAGCGTGGGAGATGACCTACGGCAGTGGATACCGGCCGTCCCTGGACGAGCGGACCCTCATGGGCACGCTGGCCGACCTGGCAGGCCAGGCACTGAGGCGCATCAGGTTGCAACAGGCACGCGTCGAGCTGGCCATGGCGCTGCAGCAGACCATGCTGCCCACGCTGCCCGAGCACCTCCCGGGTCTGCAGGTTGCCGCCCGCTACCGACCCAGCCGGGACGGGCTGGACATCGGCGGAGACTGGTACGACGCCTTCGTCACGCCCGACGGCGCGATCGCCCTGGAGATCGGCGACGTACAGGGGCACGACGTGGACGCCGCCGCCTTCATGGGACAGGTCCGCCTGTCCATGCGTGCGATCGCCGCCCAGGAACCGGATCCGGCAACCGTGCTGATGCGGACCAACGAGCTGCTCGTCACGATGGATCGGGCACGATTCGCCAGCTGCACCATCCTGCGTGTCGACCCGCACGACGGACGGGTCACCGGCACCAGTGCCGGCCATGTGCCGGTGCTCTGCGCGCACAGGGACGGCAGCCACGAGGTCCGTGAGCTGCCGGGCGGGCCGGTCCTGGGAGTCGTGCCCGGCACCGAGTACCGTGAGGAGACCTTCACCCTGGACGAGGACAGTGCGCTGGTCATGGTCACCGACGGCGTGGTCGAAGGACCGGGCCTCACGCTGGAAGCCGGACTGGAGCGAGCCGGAGAGCTGGCCGCCCAGGCCGTCCACGACGGGCTGAACGCCGAGGAGACCGCCGACCGCATCCTCGACGCCGCGGTCGCGGTCGACCACCTCGACGATGTGGCAGTGCTGGTCATACGACGTACGTGACTGCATCACGCTGGCGGGGCGCCATCAATCGGTCGATGACGACGCCCATGCCGGCACAGGCTTTGAGATCTGGCCTCGTCCTTATCAGGTCGATCATGGGTCTCGGCAACGTCGATCAACCCGCCGACATCCTCGGCCGATGGTTCGGTGAGTTTCAGCGCTGGCCGCCAGCGTCCGCGTCTGTTGGTGTCAGCCGTTGATGTCACCCCCCGCAGGCAGGCATGACAAACGCCACCAGGCCAACGCGGCTCATCTGGTACTCATCATCCGCTCGCCATGGATCTTGGCGGCCCGCTGCCACTTGCAGGCGGTACAGCGTTCCAGATACGCGTATGGCGAGGCATCCATGGCCTCCGCTTCTTGGTTGTCCCAGGTCGAGGCAGACCTCACCCGTGAGGACTGGCGTTCGCCCGACGCCGGCACCAGCGCCTGCCCGCCGTAACCGTGGAAGGCGTACTGGTGGGTGCTCTTGGACGGTTGGCACCCAGGCGTGCGCCGACCCCGTTGTCACCACCCTCCGGCCGGGAGCGGCGAGGTTGCGGTGCTCGTCCTCGCCCCCAAGCATGGGCTCAGAGGAACAGTGACGAAGCACATCGGAAGTCACGTCCCGGGAGGACATGAGAGCCATGACGTTTCCTGCGCCCCGGTCCGCCGACCGTCGCCGGACAAGGCGCACTCGACAGACATGCGTGCGATCGGCATGACCGACGACGACCGGCCGCTGCGCTGTCTGGTCACCGGCGCCACCGGTTACCTGGGCGGCAGGCTGGTGCCGGAGTTGCTGGCCGCCGGGCATTCCGTGCGCTGCCTGGCCCGCTCGCCCGGCAAGCTGCGGGACCATCCGTGGGCTGGGCAGGCGGAGGCCGTGCGCGGGGACGTAACGGACGAGGGGGTCGTGCGCGCGGCCATGGAGGGCATGGACGTCGCGTACTACCTGGTGCACGCGCTGGGCACCGGTCGGGGCTTCGAGGAGACCGACCGGCGCGCGGCCAGGATCTTCGGTGAGCAGGCGCGTGCCGCCGGAATCCGTCGGATCGTCTACCTCGGCGGTCTGAGCCCTTCCGGAGTACCCGAGCACGCACTGTCACCCCATCTGCGGTCCCGCGCCGAAGTGGGCCGCATCCTCCTGGCCTCGGGCGTGCCGACCGCCGTACTGCGGGCAGCCGTGATCATCGGGTCGGGTTCGGCCTCGTTCGAGATGCTGCGATATCTGACCGAGCGGCTGCCCGTGATGGTGACCCCGAGCTGGGTGCGCACCCGCATCCAGCCGATCGCCGTCCGCGACGTGCTGCGCTTCCTCGTGGGATGCGCGAGGCTGCCGTACGACGTGAACCGCGCCTTCGACATCGGCGGACCGGACATCGTCACGTACGAGGAGATGATGCGGCGGTACGCCGTCGTCGCCGGGCTGCCGAAACGCGTTATTGTCCCCGTTCCGCTGCTCACCCCCCGACTGTCCAGCCTCTGGGTCGGTCTGGTCACCCCGGTGCCGGGCGCTCTCGCGCGCCCGCTGGTCGAGTCGCTGAAGCACGAGGTGGTCTGCGCCGAGCGGGACATCGTCCGTTACGTGCCGGACCCTCCGGAGGGACCAGTCACCCTCGACCGGGCGATCCGGCTGGCTCTGAGGCGCGTGCAGGACGCGGACGTTGCCACCACGTGGTCCTCAGCCTCGATTCCCCGCGCCCCCAGCGACCCGCTGCCCACCGACCCCGACTGGGCGGGCGGGAGCCTCTACACGGATCACCGCGAGCGCACGGTCGCGGCGTCGCCGCAGGCGCTGTGGCGGGTGGTGGAGGCGATCGGGGGCGAGAACGGTTGGTACTCCTCGCCGCTGGCCTGGTCCCTGCGGGGCTGGCTGGACACCCTGGCGGGCGGTGTCGGCATGCGCCGGGGCCGCCGGGACGCGACCCGGCTGCGGGTCGGCGACAGCCTGGACTTCTGGCGAGTGGAGGAGATCGAGCCGGGCCGGCTGCTCCGGTTGCGCGCGGAGATGCGGCTGCCGGGCCTGGCCTGGCTGGAGATGGCCGTCGACCGGGATCCACAGGGGCGCACGGTGTACCGGCAGCGGGCCCTGTTCCATCCGCACGGCCTGGCCGGGTACGCCTACTGGTGGGGCGTGGCCCCCTTCCACGCCGCGGTCTTCGGCGGCATGGCCCGCAACATCGCCGCCGCGGCCGAATCGGCCGCCCCTGAACCGGCCCGTACTCACTGAGGGGGCTCAAGGAACTGTGCGCGTCTCGGTCGCCCTGTTCACCGCCGACCTGCGGGTGCACGACAACCCGGTCCTCCAGGCCGCTCTGAAGGACGCGGAACGTGTGGTCCCGCTCTTCGTCGTCGACACCGGCATCCGCCGCACCGGCTTCGCCGGACCCAACCGCGCGGCGTTCCTCGCCGGCAGCCTCGCCGACCTCGACGCGGCCCTGCGGGCTCGGGGCGGCCGGCTGGTGGTGCGCGTCGGCGACGTGGTCGAGGAGACCTGCCGGGTGGCGGCGGAGACCGGGGCAGCCGTGGTGCACATCGCGGGCGGGGTGAGCCGCTACGCGGCACGGCGCGAGGACCGGCTGCGCGCGGAGCTGGCCGGCGACCGACGCGAACTACGCGTCCACGACGCCTCGTTGACGGTCGTACCGCCGGGGGCACTGACACCGGCGGGCAAGGGCCACTTCGCCGTCTTCACCCCGTACTTCCGCCGATGGGAGAGCTTCTCCGTGCGCGGCGTCCTGCCGGCACCGGCCGCCGTACGGCTACCGGACGTAGGCTCGGCCGGCCTTCCTCGCGCAAAGTCCCTCGCGTCGGGCTCCACGTCGCCGGGCCTGCCCGCCGGCGGGGAATCCGAGGCCCGCCGCAGGCTGCGGTCATGGCTGGCGGGCCCGCTTTCCGCATACGACGACCGGCACGACGACCTGGCCGCCGACGCGACCTCCCGGCTCTCCCCCTACCTGCACTTCGGCTGCCTCTCACCCACCGAACTGCTGCATCGGGTCCGCGCCCAGGACGATCCCGGTGCGCATGCCTTCGTCCGCCAGCTCGCCTGGCGGGACTTCCACCACCAGGTCCTGGCGGCCCGCCCCGACGCAGCCGACCACGACTACCGGCCCCGGCACGACCGCTGGCGCCGCACCACGAAGGAGTTCGAAGCCTGGCAGGACGCCCGCACGGGCTACCCCGTCGTCGACGCCGCCCTGCGACAGCTTCGCCACGAGGGCTGGATGCCGGGCCGGGCCCGCCTGCTCGCGGCAAGCTTTCTCACCAAGACGCTGTACGTGGACTGGCGGGTGGGAGCCCGCCACTTCCTGGACCTCCTTGTCGACGGCGATGTTGCGAACAACCAGCTCAACTGGCAATGGGTCGCCGGGACCGGCACGGACACCCGCCCGAACCGGCTCCTCAACCCACTCGTCCAGGCACGCCGGTACGACCCTCGCGGGGAGTACGTACGCCGCTGGCTCCCCGAGCTCCGCCACCTCGACGCCACCGCGGTCCACCGCGTCCCCCACCTCGACGCAGCCACCCGTGCGGGCCTGGACTACCCCGCCCCGATCGTGGATCTCGCCGCGGCCGCCGCCCGTTTCAGGGAGCGGCGGAGCCGACTGCCCGGACAAAACAAAACCCCAGGCCGCTGGCCTGGGGCTTCATCACAGAGCGGGTGACGAGAATCGAACTCGCGCTCTCAGCTTGGGAAGCTTGGGTCTTCTGGGCACTACTTCCGTACTGACCTGCGGCGTAACTGGGCCGCGGACATTGGCTGTGCGTCGTTGATTCCCCATTGTTCCCCGTGAGTCCCCGCAGGTTCTGGCACGCGAATGGCACGCCTCCTGCCCTCGTCCTCCCCGAACACCGGAGGCTTGGTCTTGGACTTCTGCGCCTCAGTCGACGAACGTCAACCACGATGGCGGGTGCGTCGAACGATCAGGCGCGCGTGTAACAGAGCAAGCTCCACTCTCCTGCCATACTGCTGGGCACCGCTGTAATTCAGAAGCAGTTGAGTGCCGTCCCTGGGTATCGTCGGCCGCATGTCTGACGAGTGCTTCGGACACCCACGGCTGGCCGCGATCTACGACCCGCTCGATCCCGATCGCAGCGATCTCGATGCGTACGTCAGGGTCGTGGAGGAGTTCAAGGCGCGCCGGGTGCTCGATATCGGCAGCAGGACAGGTGTGTTCGCACTCCTGCTGGCTGATCGCGGGATCGAGGTCGTCGGGATTGATCCCGCCCGGGCTTCCATTGACGTGGCCAGGACCAAGCCGAGGTGGGGAGCGGGTGCGGTGGGTCTGTGGTGACGCGACAGCACTTCCGCCGCTGCAGGTCGATCTCGCGACCATGACGGCGAACGTGGCCCAGGCCATCGCTGCCCCAGAGGCATGGCAGAACACCCTGCGGGGGGCCTACGACGCTCTGCGGCCGGGTGGGCGTCTGGTGTTCGAGACCCGGAATCCAGCGAAGCATGCTTGGGAGGCGTGGAACCGCGACGCGTCGTACCGTGTGACGGAAATTCCGGGTGTCGGGGCCGTAGAGAACTGGGTGACCTCGTCGAGGCCAGATGGCCGTTCGTAACGTTCCGCTGGACCTATGTCTTCGCTGCGGATGCACAGGTGCTGACCTCGGATTCGACGCTGCGCTTTCGTGAGCGGGAGGAGGTCGAGGCGGACCTGGTCGCGCGCGGGGCTACGTGGTCGAGGACGTTCGCGATGCGCCCGATTGACCGGGCCGGGAGTTCGTCTTCCTTGCGCGGCGGCCGGCACCGTAACCGAGCGGCCTCTTCGTCTCGAAGCAACCCGAAGGGGGCTTAAGTAGGGGCGAGTGTGCCGCTGACCTGCTGCGATGGCCCGCCGCCGTCCGCGCTTGTCTGGGGCTGTTCGCCAGCGTTGTCACGCAGTTGGACACTCACCACCGTTGGACCGAGCCATACCGAGTGCGCGCCTGGTAGAAGGTGCTCGGAGGTGCTCGGCTCCTGGGCGGCATCCGGTGGCAACTGCGGAGACTTGCGCAGTTGTGCCGTACAACCCTGAAGGGGCTCCAGGGGTCTTGTGGGCAGTCTTGTCTTCCTAGTGGGGGTTGCATCACTGTGCGTGTGCGCAGCATTTCGGCCGTGACGGCGCTCGCGGTCGCTCTCAGTTCTGTCGCCCTGATCGGGTCGGCCGCGGGCCCTGCTCTCGCCGACAGCAGCGCCGCGCTGCCCATCACGTCCAGCGGCGACATCATCGTGGACGGCGTTCACCAGCGGGTCTTCATCAGTGACCCGTCGGGAGGCAAGGTCGTTGCCACCGACTACAACGGCACCGTCATCGGGACGATCACCTCGCTGCCGCAGGCTGACGGCCTGGAGCTTTCCGCCGACTCGGCAACGGTCTACGTCGCCGTGCCGGGAACTGATGAGATCGTGGCCATCGACACGGCGACGGTCACCGAGACTGGGCGGTACGCGACGGGTGACGGCACAGATCCGCAGCACCTAGCGCTCGCGGGCGGCAAACTTTGGTTCGGCTATGGCAGCGTCGGTCACGGCAACATCGGCTCTCTCGACCTGTCCGGCGGGCAGACGCAGGTTTCGCTCGCCCAGGAGGCCGACGGAACGTGGAACGACGCTCCCCTGCTGGACTCGGCACCCGGCGCTCCCAACACCCTGGCGGCCGGCTCGCGCCAGTACTACTTCACCCTCGGCATCTATGACGTGTCGTCCGGCACGGCCAGCCGGACCGCGTTCCTCGGCGGGCAGGACGCGGCCATCGGCAACACCGCGGAGGACCTGGCGCTCACCCCTGACGGCACAGAGCTCGTGGTGGCCACCACAGCAGGCGACTTCCAGCAGGTCTTTCGGACCTCAGACCTGTCAGAGACCATCAGGTATCCCAGCAGCTACTGGGAACAGCGGTCGGTGGATGTCGCGCCGGACGGCCTCGTCGCGGTGGGCACCGACACTTACGCCTCCTTCGACCTCCCCCATGTGTCCATCTACAAGCCGGGTAGCACGGCCCCGAGGCGGACCGCCAACTTCACCGACTACCAGAATGGAGTCGCCCAACAGACCCTGCTCGACCACGGCGACCTCGCTTTCGCGCCCGACAGCAGCCGGCTCTTCGCGGTCACACACGACCTCCGCAGCAGGTACCGCCTGCGCGTCGTCACCGACCCCAGCAAGGCCGTCACCACCATCACGGTGAACGCCCCGGCGACGGCCGACCGTGCCAAGTCGCTGACCGTCTCCGGCAAGGTCACGAACACGCTCGGGCTGCCCGCGGGGACCACCGTCGCGGTCACCCGAACGGACCTGGAGTCCCCGAACGGCAAGGCGCTCCCGGCCGCGACAGTGAAGGCGGACGGGACCTTCTCCTTCACCGACACCCCGCCCGCGGGCGGCAAGGTCACGTACAAGGTCTCCTATGCCGGCGACGCCGATCGCACGACTGCCTCCGCCTCCGACACGGTCGAGGTCTCCCGGAGCTCCACGACCCTGACAGTGAACAAGAACGGCAACATCTACGCCTACGCCAGT
Source organism: Streptomyces sp. NPDC025638 (assembly GCF_055558775.1). Lineage (NCBI taxonomy): Bacteria > Bacillati > Actinomycetota > Actinomycetes > Kitasatosporales > Streptomycetaceae > Streptomyces > Streptomyces sp. NPDC025638. The sequence goes on from NZ_JBVHLX010000006.1 coordinate 464,423, forward strand.
AACGTGATGTTCACCGCCCACCTCGGCACGACGTACAAGAACCGGACGCTCTCGCTCTACGCGGACACCGCGGGCGACGGCAAGGGCAAGTACCTGGTCAAGACCGGCACGGTCAACAGCGAGGGCAACCTGTCGGTCACCTTGCCCCTGAAGCGCGACACCACGGTGAGCGCGTACTTCTCCGGCGACGCGCGGACCGCCCCGAAGACGGCCAAGAGCTGGGTGGGCGCGAAGGTCAGGGTGTCGCTGAGCCTGAGCCGCTACTACAAGACGGCCACGGTCAACGGGCACACCAAGTACTACTTCCGGAAGACGACCAATCCGCTCCTCACGACCACGATGACGGCCTACCCCGGCCGCTCGCAGAGGCTGCAGTTCCAGATCTACTACGACGGCGCCTGGCGGTCGGCGGGGTCCCAGTACTTCAAGCTCGACTCCACGGGCAAGTCGGTGGTGGAACTGGGCGGCACGCACCAGACCGGCTACTCGATGCGCGTGCGGTCGTCCTACATCAACGACTCCTCGGGCGACACCGTGAACTCGACCACGCACGGCTCCTGGAAGTACTTCACCTTCACCAGCTGAGGCCGCCCGCCCCCAAGGCCCGGCGCATCCGATGACGCGCCGGGCCTTGGGATACATCTTCCTCAGGGGATGCGATACAGCCGAGTGCCACGCTCAAGGACACATGGCGCGCGCCGGCCACTCCTCGGAGCGGGCCGCGCTGATGTATCAGCACTCGGATCTTGAGCGGCAGAGGAAAGTGGCGGTCGGGCTGGATCGGATGTCCGAGGGCAGCGCAACGCGACGGCTGACCAGCCGGGCGAGGGGGCATCGGGCGCGAGACGCTTAGACAGGTCTAGACAGCAAAGAAGCCCCGGGCTGCTGGCCCGGGGCTTTGTGCTGGAGCGGGTGATGGGAATCGAATCCGCGCTCTGAGCTTGGCTGCCAGGGGCGGACTTGACAGGTTCGCCGCTCACCCACTCATTCTGCGGCACGGTCATCGCCCCAGACAGATCCCCCCGCCTGAACCTCAGCCGCCGAAAGTCAGCCACGACGGCGGGCGCGCCGACCGACCATGCACGTGTGTGCCTCGCTGCACCCCCACCGGTCTCAGCCACGCTGCGGGTGGCGTCGACCAGAGCAAGCCGCGCCGGCCGAAGCGCGGCGGCGAGACCTTGGGCGATGACGGCTTCGTCCCGAAGCAACTTGGGCGGGCACTCGACCTTGGCCTCGTGTGCTTCTCACCTGTGGCGACGGTCCGCAGGTGTGCGTGGGCGTTGTCACGCAGTTACAGGGGACACGGCCCGGCGCTTAGACGATGCGGGCACGCTCTTGCAGCCTGGCCCAACAGTTCGGCCGTACTTCCGCGTCAAGCTGCCGGGTGCCGCTGCCGTCCGCGCTGTTTGCCGTCCGCGCTGCCGTCAATCGAGCGTGCGAAGACCCCGCGCCCGAAAGAAGCGACGCCCCGCCCGGAGGGCCAAGATCAGCCCTATGGCTGCCAGCACGCCGTTGAGACTGTCCATGATCATGACGACACGGTGAGGCGCCAGCAACAGGCTCGGCACCTTGGCGCTGATCATCCCCAGGCCCATGAGGAGGGGGAGCCATGCCCA
>NZ_JBVHLX010000007.1:0-462462 GCF_055558775.1 Streptomyces sp. NPDC025638
CCGGACCACGAACAGGTTGCAGGCGAGCAGCGCCTCGGCCTGGTTACGCAGGATGCCGGCCCAGGTCGTGCTGTGACGTTCGGGAGCGGGCGCGACGCCGTGTTCTGTGAGGATCTCCCGGACGGTGGAGGCGGCAACCTTGATGCCCAGGGCAGCGAGTTCGCCGTGTATCCGGCGGTAGCCCTATCAGGAATCTTCTCTGGCCGGGCGCAGGATCAGGGCGCGGATCGACCGGATCGTGGGTGGGCGTCCGCGGCTCGTGGGCACACAGGTGGCAGCGTGGCGTCGCTCGCGCAGGTCGCGGTGCCAGCGCAGGATCGTGTCCGGCCGTACCAGAAGCAGGAAGCGGCGCAGTGTGTCCATCGGGAGGCGGTGGAGCAGGCTGGCGAGGATCGCGCGGTCGGTGTCGGTGAAAGCGGGCTTACTGATCTGACGTTGAAGGACGAGTAGTTGGTGCCTGAGCGCCAGAATCTCGATGCCCTTCTCGCGGTCGCTCATCGGCAGCAGGCGCAGAAGTGCGCAGGTGTTGGTGGCGGCGAGGTGGGCCAGGCGCAGCAGCACGAGAGATCATGATGCCGTTCGCACTGGACCACGGGAAGACATGGGGAACGGTGGGCGGCAATGCCATAGATCGACGATCAAGGCTGCGGCCTGGGCGGATGATGTATCGGCACCCGCACTCACCCGGTCTTGGGGTAATGACCGGGCACTGGGTGACTTGGCGTTCGTTGCGGCGGTGCAACCACCCGCAGCGAACGTACGTCGGAGAGCGGGGGATCACTCCCGCCGGTCCCGTTCCACAACTTGTTCGCGGTAGTACGTGCGCCAGATCAACCGGTGCACCCGCGTCCAGCGCGGTACGCATCGCACTCCGGGGATGAAAGGCACGAGCATCAGGCCCAGGCTGAGCAGGGCCATCAGGCCCCAGATAAGGGCGTCGGCGTTGCCGGAGGACTTGAAGGGGTCGATCTGGTACCAGAAGGTGTAGAGCCACAGCCACGCCTGGCCCGGGTAGTCCCCGGTCTCGTTCATCATCCCCCACTGGTCGCCGCCGAGGTGCTCGGCACGGGCAAGGGACTCCAGGTAGGAACCGTCGGAGAGGAAGAGCAGCGGACGGGTGTAGTCGGTCTGGTAGAACTTGCCCTCCGCCTGGAGTTCGCCATCCAGTGCGCCGCTGCGGGCCAGACTGAGAAGGCGTGCGACGAGGACGGGGACCGGGCCGTAATCGCCCTTCGCGGGGGTGCCGCCGCCGGCCTTGGCCAGGGCGTCGGAGTAGGCCGAGGTCCATGCCTGGTGCCGGGCCGCCGGAGCGGCGGACCAGGTGGCGAGGGCCGCGCTGACGGCGGGTGGTTCCGGGGCGTCGCGCAGTGGGCGCAGCACGAAGTCGTTCGCCGTGTCCACCGGGATGCGGACCCCCGCGGCGCTCTGCAGCCCGACCGGCCCGAGTTTCTGCGCCGCGCCCGGCGTGTGGTTGTACGGCGGCCCGTACCCGGCCGTGCCGCTGGTGCCGCCGAGCTCGGACACAGCGGTCGCCGTGAAGTCGGCGCCGTCGGCCCTCGACCAGGAGGCCAGCGTCACCGGCTTGACGTCGGGCGAGGAGAAGACGGCGGCCAGGCCCGCGGTGAGCAGCGCGACCACCACCAGCGCGATCGTGAACTCCTTGACCAGGTCGTAGGGCCTGGTGGGGAAAGCGGCCGGGTCCGGCACCGGGGGCTTGCAGGGGCGTCGGGTCATGGCGATGCCGCCAGCGTGGGTCCGTCCGCGGGATCGAGCGTGGCGTCGATCGGCGGCACGATCCCGCGCAGCCGGACCAGCAGGATGTGCCAGATCGTCAGCAAGGCCAGGGCGAAGGGCAGCAGGACGATGTGCCACATCAGCATCTGGCCGAAGTCCAACACGTTGAAGAACGCGCCGATGCCGACTGAGTTGAGCCCGTCCTTGGCCTGCCCGGCGATCCACTGGGAGTCGAAGTTCTGCTGGATCAGGTAGCCGGTGAAGGCCGTGCCGACCGAGGCGAAGAAGCACACCGCACCGGTGACCCAGGTCAGGGCCCGCCGACCGCGCCAGGCGGCCATGAAGAACTTGCCCCACAGGTGGATGACCATGAAGAACATGAACAGCTCGACGCTCCACAGGTGCAGGCTGTTCACGTACTTGCCGGTCCCCGAGACGTGCCACCATGCGGGCCCTTTCAGGGCCAGCACCCCGCCGGTGACCAGGACGACGATCAGCGCAGCCACAGTGAGCACACCGAAGACGTAGATCCATGAGGCCATGTACGCGGGCTGGGTGTCCGGCAGCAACTTGTCCGGGGGCAGTGCCCGCACCGCCCGCCGCCGGACCGCTCCGGTCCAGCCTCCGCTGGCTCGGCCCACCTCGCTCATCCTCGGCCTCGCCCTCGGGGGAAGGGCAGGAGCAGGGCCCCCACGAAGACGACCAGCATCACCCCGATGACCACGAGGTTGGCGACAGACAGCTGCACCACTCCCCAGTGCACGTAGTGCCCAGTCCCGTTGAGATCGATGGGCGCGGAAAGCACGCGCTCGACAGAGTGCGGATGTCCTGTCATGAGCCGGCTCCCCTCGAAGTCCGAGAGCAAGTAGAGCGCCTTGTAAAACCCTCGGCCTGCCGACCCGCCCGGGCCATGGGCCGAACGGCTCAAACGCATGAGAGCGACCTGTCCGCGGCGTATACCTTCCTTGCTCATCCCGGTGGGATCTGCGCCAATAGCTCATCTCATTCAGCGAGTCGTCGGTAGCAGATGAGGGTGCAAGCCACGCCGTCCGAGCTGACGTGCGCCGGTCACGACCTCAAAGCGCCTAGAGACAGCTCTGCGAGGGACCTCGATATAACGCCCGCCCGAACCGGAAGAACTGGCGCATCCTCACCAAGCTCCGATTATCCGCGCGCCGGCGACCACGCTGCTGCGGGCGCTGCTCGTGCTGACCAACACCGAGGTCGCCCACTGGCAGACGATCTTATCCGCAGACAGGCGCCCGCGACCTGCACGAGCACACGATCAACGACCCACACCAGCCCCATGACCAGCAACTTCAAGTTGGCGAAGGCTCAATGACGCGGACGACACCGACTTCATGCCAGCAGAGAGTGGCGGGCGCCATGAAGCCCCTGATCTACGCCGAGCCTGCCAACGGGATGACCGACTTGTACGTACAGGCATCATCACCCGCTTCGCGGCGGGCTGCTGCTCCACCAACTCCGGCCCGATCGGCTTGGGGGCGGCGGACAGGGCGTGGCGGATGATCGTCTCCGGGTGGGAGCCGCCGCATGCTGGACCCGAGGCCGGCGAGCCCGGGAGGTTCCATGAAATGGCTGGTCACACTGATCGGCGTGGCAGTGGTACTGATCATCCTGCGGGACGTGTTCCACACCCTGTGGCATCCCACCCGGCACGGGGGCCTGAGCAGGGTCGTCATGTCGCTGTTGTGGCGGCTGTCCACCCGGGGCCGCAAGAACAGTAGCGCCGCCGGGCTCGCCGGCCCTGTCGGCATGGTGACGGTGGTGGCCACCTGGGCGTGCGCCGTGGCCGTGGGCTGGGCCCTGGTGTACTGGCCGCACATGCCTGAGGCGTTCTCCTTCGCCGGCACGTTGGAACCGTCCGAGCACTCCGGGCCGGTGGACGCCCTGTACCTCTCACTGGTGACCGTCGCCACGCTCGGCCTCGGCGACATCGCACCCTCCGCCGACTGGCTGCGCATCATCGCACCGCTTGAGGCGCTGGTCGGCTTTGCGCTGCTGACCGCCACCGTCTCCTGGATCCTCGGCATCTATCCGGCTCTGGCCCGGCGACGGGCGCTGGCACTACGCATCTCCCAGCTGCGCCGCGCCGATCCGGCAGCTGGGCAACCGGCCTCCGACGTGGGGGCCGCCGTCCTCGGCCAACTCGCTGCCGATATCGCACGTACCTGCGTGGACTTCCTCCAATACCCCGAGTCCTACTACTTCCACGACGGCCCCGGCGACATCTCGCTGGTCTTCACCCTCGGCTACGCCGCCGACCTCGCCGAGCGGACAAGTCGAACAGAGCGCCCGGAGGCCCGGAGCGCCGCAGCCGTGCTCGCCATCGCCCTCGACGACCTCGCCACTGTCCTCGACCAGCGCTTCCTGCACACCGGGGGCACGCGGCAGCAGGTCCTGGCCGCCTACGCCCGCGACCACGGCAGCCCCTGAGCGAGCCGGGGGAGGAGTCGGCCCGGGCTCGTATACGGCGGTGCTGGTGGTCGGCAGGCCCGGTGTCACGGCTGTACAGGCCGCCCGCGAAAAGCACCATGGCTGCCAAGGCCAGCACTGGTTGGCCACGAGGCCGCAGACCGTCATGTGCTGACCATGCGGGTAGGGGCTCGTCCTGCAGATCCGGGCCCAGGACATTGCCGCACACTGACAATGGCGATCGGCCAGCCGCACCGCATAATCCTCGGGTGTCCGAGTCTCCCTTCCCGATACCTTCCGGCTCCGTGCCAGCAGGCACGCCCATCTGGTCCTCAGATGATGCTGCCCAGTGGACGCGCGCCCGCGGCGCGCCCTGGGCGCGGCCGCTGTGGTCGATATGGGCACTGCTGATCACCGTGGTCTGGGCGAACGCGGCGACGCCGGACCGGCCGTGCAGAGATGCCGCTCCGTGCGGTGCGGACTGGCTCGGTATGGCAGAGACGGGGCTGGCCGTAGGGCTTCTGTACTGGCTCGCCCGACTGCCGGAGCTGACGCTACTCACCGCACCCGCCTTGGCGGTCATCGTCGCGCGGGTAGAACTGCCAGGACACGGACATATGGCGGCGGTCGCCAACATCTCCGTACTCGTGGCCCTGGTCTTCGGCTGTGCAGCCGCCTTCGCACGTATCGCCGCCCGTCACCGGCAACGAGGCTTGGTGGAGCGCGCCGCGGGGGTCCGGCACCCACTGCCCGGCCCGGCCGCCCGACTGCGGCGCGGGACGATCCCGATCACGGCAGGGCTGCTTCTTGTCGGGGTGGCCGCCTTCGCCGTCGCTCAGGGACTCGATGGCATCCGCATGGACCAGCACCGCGCGGATCGTGCCGCGCGCACCACCGCGACAGTGGTCGGACGGGGCGAGGAGTCGGTCCGGGTGCGCACCGACGACACCCGGCGCCTGACCCTCAGTGCGTCCTACCCGGAGGATTACCGCATCGGCAGCACCGTGACCGTACTGGAGGACGGGAGGTGGCGGCGTTTGGCAGCAGAGCCGTACGACGCCTTCGGCTGGCAGCTGCTCACCCTGGCCGGCGGCCTGCCCGGGGGCTCCATGCTGCTCACCGGTCTCCTGGCCCGGCGCCGCGCCGCCGTCCTGCGTCGGGCGCCGGTGCCGGCCTTGCGCGTGCTGGAACGCATCGATGACGACGGGCGGACCTGGATCTACGCGGGAGATGACACAGCCGCTCGTGCGCCGATCTTCGTCGGCCGATTCACAGCGGATCGGCCCGACGCGGACGAGGACGATGCAGAGCACGGCCATGAGGAAGCGGACGAAGAAGTGCCGCCCGTCATCGACACCCGGTTGCATGAAGCCGTCATGTTCGGCTCTCCATACGAAGGCGGCGAACTGGTCCTCGCCACCACCGACAGGGACGCCCAGCCGGTCGTGATCCGTACGACCAGCCCTGTCCGGCTGCCTCGCCCCGGCACGGGGCCGACACCCGCCACCGAAGAGGCAGGAACGACCTCCGCGGCCACGGACCCACAGGGTCCACCCGCGGCGGACCGCGTTCCCACGCGCTTGCCCCCTGCGGAACATCCTCTGCACTGGGGACCGAGCGCTCTGGCGCGCACATGCGGCCTGGCCATGGCCCTGTGCGTGGTGGCGGGCAGCACCTTCATCGCTCAGTCGCTCGTGACGGAGGGCTTCGGCTGGCGGGCTGTTCTCCTGCCCGGCCTTCTGATGTGGTTCGGCCCAGCTGCCAAGCAGCTCAACTGGCGTGTCATCGCGGACAGTTCGGGGCTATGGCTGACAGGGGCGTGGAGGGTACGGCATGTCCCCTGGGAACGGTTGCGAGCGGCCCGGTACACAGCGGAAGGGAGCGTGCTGATTACCATGTCGGACGGCAGTACCTGGCAACTTTCGGGCGTGGGCCTGCCGAAGGCGGAACGTCGGCTCAACCTGTATCCGTCGTACGTCCGCATGGTGGACGAGGTCACCGCCCTGCACGCGCACCCAGAGCTGCGACCCGCCCGCTCCGTCTTCCCCCGCGACCGCGGCCTGCCATTGGGCCCCGTCCTGCTGGTCCTCACCGCCCTCGCCGTCGGATCCTGGGTTCTTGGGTGAATACACCGTGGCCACTGTGTTCCAAGCCGTCGCTTGCGCGCGGCAGGACGGCTCATCTCGCGAAGCGCGACGAGCCAAGGTTCACCTGATGACCGACCATGCCGATCTCGACGCCGTCAGAGGTGGCGGGTGCTGACGTGCGGACCGATCATGCACAATCGGCGGCCAAGGCCACATTCCCGTTGGCCTCAGTCACGCCGCGCCCAAGAAGACGGCCGCCTGATGCCGATCCCAGTCACTGACGGATCTCGCCGTGGGCCCCCGCGCCCGGGCGCGGGGGCTAGTGACGCCCCGACTGACGGCCAGGGCGAGCACTTGATCGGCTTCGAAAAGGCGGCGGAGGCGAAAAGAAAAGGCCCGCCTCCTCGGCAGTCTGAGGCGGATGCAGCGCCACCAGTCAGCAAGCATGCTGCCGGCGCGCCAACACGGTCACTGTGAGGCAGCACGATGTCGGTGCCCCGAGGAAGACCGCTGAGGAGGCGTCAAAGCGCCGTTGGGAACACATACTTGACCACGCAGGAAGGTCTCGCGATGGTCCCGAGGGGAGTGGCAAGGTGAGTGGTGGGGGCCAGGGGTTGGGCAAGGTCGAGGTGCGGCTCCGGTGGGATCCGAGTCCGTACGGGGAACCGCCTCGGCACCTCGACATCATCGCGACGACGTACCCGGCGGACGATCCTTACGGGCGGCCGGCGTATGTCGTGCACTACGCCAGCCGATCGCCGGACGGCACCATCAACATGAGCCGGCACAGCCAGACCGGCATGGGCTTCGGGTTTGTCGAGGTGATGGAGCTGGAGTTCGAGCGGCTGTCATCCGTCTACGGGCGGGTGGTGGTCGGGGTGGCCATCCACCAGGACAGCGGCCCCCGCACCTTCGGTGACATGTCCAACGCGGGGGTGGTCGTCATCGAGGGATACCGGCAGCTGCTGGCGGACGACTTCGGCCGGGTCGCCGACGCCACGGCCGCGACGGTCGCCGAGTTCACCAGGAACGCGACCGGGGCGTGGGAACTGCACGAGATGATCCGGGGCTTCGACAGTGACCCCGTGCTCTTCACCACGGAGATGGGCCGCATCGCGCAGTGAGCACGGCTGGTACCACTTCCGGTCACTCGGCGCATTCCGTGTGCAGGGCTCGCAGGGCCGCCGCGATCGCGTATGCGACGGCTGGGTCCTGACGGGCCGCGCGGTCGCCTTGGCTGATCGTTGGATTTCCCTCACTAGGTGGGAAACACGCGCCCGAATCAGACCACCGGTGTCGGCCGTCTCGTCAGCCGTAACACCGAAGTCCTGGTGGCCCGCTGGCTGATCAGCGTCGAGGGGATGTGCCCTTGCTGGGCAGCATCCGGCTGACCGCGAGGAGGCCGAGCCCGGTAAGCGTGAAGGCGTTCGAGCCGAAGAAGCGGATCTCCCAGGACAGGCTGGGCGTGATCCCGAAGTGGAACAGTCACTGCACCAGGCAGGGCACGCCGATGAATAGGGCGCCGAGTCCGTGGACCCAGGGACGCGTGACGCGGCTGCGTGCCCAGGGAAAGGTCCACCCCGCACGCATGCACAGGGCCCCGTAGACGACGAGCGCCAGGCCCAGCGTCATACCGACTCCCACGAACCACTTCATCGCCACTCCTCGGCTCGATCACGCCGGGCCGATGGTCGCAGGCCCTGACCTCGTCGGACCATGCCGGGCCTCGGCAGTATTCGGTGGCGCCGCGCTGCCTGCCCGCCTCCCGGGCGCTGACGTCAGAGCTCCTTGGCGGGCCAGTCCAGCAGTCGGGCGCCGATGACGGCGGTCTGGAGCATGTAGCGGTGGGCCGGGTCGGCGGGGTTGGCACCGGTGAGCTGGTGGATGCGTTCCAGGCGGTACGTCATGGCCCTTACGCTCAGGGAGAGGCGGCGGGCGGCTTCGGCGGCGACGCAGCCGGAGTCGAAATAGGCGATGAGGGTGTCGAGGAGGGGCTGGGCGCCGCCTCGGGCAGTGGTGAGCGGGCCGAGCGTGTTCACCACGAGGTCGGCCATGGCCTGGCGGTCGCGCGTGAGGACGGGATACACGAGCAGGTCGGTGGCGCGCAGGACCGGGTCGTCGAGGCCGAGGCGTTCAGCCATCTCCAGGGCGCTCAGGGCCTCTTCGTACGACTGCACGACTCCGCCGGGGCCGGGCTGCGGGCGGCCGATGGCGACCCGGCCGCCGTCGGTGGCGGCGTGCGCCTGTTTGGCGAAGTAGGGCAGGACCTCGTCCTCGTGGCCGGGGGCGATGCACAGCAGCCGGCCGTCCTTGGTGGTGAGCAGGACGCTGCGGTTGCCGAAGCGGGTGATCAGGGCCTGCTCCACCTGCCGGGCCACCGCGCTGCCCTCGTCGTAGGCTGCCGGGCCTTGGGCGACGGCGACCGCGTGGGCGTGGGACAGGCGCAGACCGAAGCGTTCGGCACGTTCAGCGAGGCGGCCCAGGTCGCTGCGGCCGTAAAGGAGGTCGTCGATGAACTCCCGGCGGGCGGCCTCCTCCTGGCGCACGGCGAGACGCTGGGCGCGTTCGTAGCCCTCGGCGAAGGCGTCGACGACCTGCTGTACGGCGGCGAGTGTGCTGTCGGCCGATCCCGGTGTGTCCGGCCAGGCGGCGCGGGCTGCGGCGAGGTGGGCTCCTACCAGGGCGCGCAGGCCGTGGCCGGCGTCCGCGGCCTGTTCACCCAGAGCGCGCCGGGACTCGATCTCCTCGCGGGTGAGTCGACGGCCGGTGGCCGAGACCTCGGCCAGGATCCGGGCATAACCGTCCAGATACTGCTCGGGTATCTCCCGCTCCGTCACGCCGTCCCCCGAATCTTGATGTCCCGGTGATGGTTTCTTAGCGGCTCACCGGCATGCAGACCCTAATGAACACTGCCGGGAACCGGCAATGCGCGGCCGCACATCGGCCGTGCATCATGCCGTGCGGGGAGCACTGCGGACGGTTCCGGTGCCGGGCACCGGCAGGTGTCCGGGCCGGGGCCCGAGCGGAGGCAGTGCGCCGTCCATATGCGCTGTATACGGGGAGGGGGTCGGAAGATGCGGACGCTCGTGGAGGCCGCCACCGGCTTTCCCCTGATCCTCTTCACTGCCGCCCTCGTCGTGGTCGTGTTCTTCTGGCTGCTGGTCGCGGTCGGCGTTATGCGCTCCGGTAGTTTCGACGCGGATCTCGACCTGGACGCGTGGGGGATGGGCGGGGTGCCGGTGGGGGTCGCGCTGTCCCTGTTGACGGTGCTCGCCTGGTTTCTCGGCGTCGGTGCGACAGCGCTGCTCGCGGCGCTCGTGCCGGCGGGAGTCGTGAGCGGGGTTCTGCGCCCGGTGGGGTCGGTGGCCGCGCTGTTCGTCGCCTGGCGGCTGTCCTGTCTGTTCGTCCGGCGGCTGCACCGCCTCTTCCCCGACGAACCCGGGTCCGCCCGCCGCACGGCTGGCGATCGCACCGGCTGAGCCGCGGCTCACCTCCGTCAGGGCCCTGCCCTGCTTCCTACTTCAACTGCCTTACGCATCAAGGACGTATGCCATGAATGTCGTCGGCGTGCTCGCCGCTGTCTGCCTGCTTCTCGTTGTCACAGCACTGTTGGCCGTCTCGCGGCTGTTCCGCAAGGTGGAGCAGGGCAAGGCGCTGATCGTCTCAAAGATGCGGAAGGTCGATGTGACCTTCACCGGGCAGGTCGTCCTGCCGGTGCTGCACAAGGCGGAGGTGATGGACATCTCGGTGAAGACCATCGAGATCACCCGGGCAGGGCGGGACGGGCTGATCTGCCGGGACAACATCCGCGCCGACATCCGGATCTCGTTCTTCGTGAAGGTCAACAAGACCGTGCAGGACGTCATCAAGGTCGCCCAGGCGGTCGGCACCGCACGGGCGAGCGACCAGAAGACCCTGCAGGACCTGTTCCACGCGAAGTTCTCCGAGGCGCTGAAGACGGTCGGCAAGCAGCTGGACTTCACCGACCTCTACACCAAGCGCGAGGAACTGCGCTACAAGATCATCGAGTTGATCGGCGTCGACCTCAACGGCTACCACCTGGAGGACGCGGCGATCGACTACCTGGAGCAGACGCCGCTGTCACAACTGGACCCGGCCAACGTCCTCGACGCGCAAGGCATCCGCAAGATCACCGAGCTGACGGCCGTGGAACACGTGCGCACCAACGAGGCCCAGCGCACCGAGGAGAAGGAGATCACCCGGCAGAACGTCGACGCCCGCGAGACGATCCTGGAGCTGGAGCGCAGGCAGGCGGACGCCGAGATCAAGCAGCGCCGGGAGATCGAGACCTCCCGGGCTCGCGAGGAGGCCGAGACCGCGCGGGTGGTGGAGGAGGAGCGGCTGCGGGCGCAGAGCGCCTTCCTGCGCACGGAGGAGCAGCTCGGGGTGCAGCGCGAGAACCAGGCCCGTGAGGTCGCTGTCGCGCAGAAGAACCGCGAGCGGGTCATCGCCGTCGAGAACGAGCGCATCGAGAAGGACCGCCTGCTGGAGGTCATCGGACGCGAGCGCGAGACGCAGCTGACGAAGATCGCCGCCGAGAAGGAGGTCGAGGCGGAGAAGCGGGACATCGCCGAGGTCATCCGCGAGCGCGTCGCTGTGGACCGTACGGTCGCCGAGCAGGAGGAATCCATCAAGAAGCTGCGTGCCGTGGAGCAGGCGGAACGCGACCGCCAGGCCGTGATCATCGCCGCCGAGGCGGAGGCCCAGGAGAAGCTCGTCAAGGACATCAAGGCCGCGGAGGCCGCCGAGCAGGCCGCCACGCACCGCGCGGCCGAGGAACTCACCCTGGCCGAGGCGCGGATGAAGACGGCCGACCTCGATGCACGGGCCAAGCTGCGGCTGGCCGAGGGCGTCCAGGCGGAGGCTGCCGCCGAAGGTCTGGCCGCCGTCCAGGTCCGCTACAAGGAGGCCGAGGTCATCGAGAAGACCGGCCGTGCCGAGGCGGCCGCCGCCGAAGCCCGGATGCGGGCGGAGGCGGAAGGCACCCAGGCACAGCTGCGGGCCGAGGCCGAGGGTGCCCAGGCCAAGGCGCTCGCCGAGGCCACGGCCATCGGCGAGAAGCTGAAGGCGGAGGCGGCCGGCCTGACCGAGAAGGCGGCGGCGATGGCTGCCCTGGACGAGGCGTCCCGCGGTCACGAGGAGTACCGGCTGCGGCTGCAGGCGGAGAAGGAGATCCGGCTGGCCGGCCTGGACGTGCAGCGGCAGGTCGCCGAGGCGCAGGCCACGGTGCTCGCGACCGGGCTGGAGAACGCCGACATCGACATCGTCGGCGGCGATTCGGTCTTCTTCGACCGGCTGGTCGGAGCGATCGCGCTCGGCAAGGGCGTCGACGGCTTCGTCGAGCACTCCGGGACCGCGCAGGCCCTGGCGAAGCCGTGGCTGGACGGTACGTCGAGCTTCACCGACGACCTGAGCCGGATCCTCGGCTCGGTCTCGACGTCCGACGTACAGAACCTGACCGTGTCCGCGCTGCTGATGAAGCTGATGAAGTCCGGCGGCACCGACGCCGGCCAGGTGCAGCAGCTCCTCGACCGCGCGGGCGAGCTGGGCCTCGCGGACACCCCGCTCACCGCCCTGAACGGCAAGGCCAGGGCCTGATGACCCGCGGTGCCGGAGCTGCCGCACAGGGGACGGCAGCTCCGGGCCGCGACTTTTGAAGGGATGCACGATCCATGGCAACCGCCCTGGAGACGACGTCGTACGACGCCCTCGACACCGGCACGTACGAGGTGCTGCGCGACCGGCTCACCGCCCAGGCCGCCGAGCTGGCCCGCGGCGCCGAACTCCTCAACGCCCGTCGCGTCGAGGAGTTCGGTGCCACGCGGCTCGACCTCACGGGGACGGGCCCGCTGCGGACCGAGCACCCGTGCGTGCCCAGGGACGTGGTCCCGGTCGGGAACCGCCTGCTGTTCGGATACAACGCCGGTCGGCCCGATCCGCAGGTGGGAGACGTCCTTGCGTTGTACGACCGCGACCTGGAGCGCCTGCCCGAGAACGCCGTACCGGGCCTGCTCGACGACCCCTGCTTCGTACGGGAGTTCGCGGCTCTGCACCGCTACTACCGTCAGGCCCGCCTCCTTCGGCTCCGCCGCGTCGACGGCAGGCTACTGGCCGTCTTCCAGACCGGCGACACGACCGACGACATCCGGGTACTGCGCTGGACACTGACCGAGGACGGGCAGGCGACGTTCCTGGACGCGCGCGGGGAGCGCGACCACGTAATCGCGCCCTCCCACGACTTCGCCTGGGCGGAGGCGACCCGCGAGGACCATGTCCTGGGCCGTCACCCACATGTCTCCGTTGGGGGCGAGGTGTTCGTCTCGACGGTGGGCGGCACGCTCACCGTTACCACGGAGCAGGACGCGGAGCTCCACAGCGAGCCTGTGGACGAGGTACTCCAGTCCCTCGCCGACGCGGACATCGCGCACGCGCGCGTGGGCGCGCTGATCCTGCTGCGGATCCTCCCCTACAGGGAGGACGCCCACCGCTATCTGGTCTTCAACACCCTCACCAGGACCGTGGTCCGCCTCGACGGCATCGGCCAGGCGTGCCGCCGCCTGCCCGAGGACCAGGGGATCGTGTTCCCCGGCGGCTACTGCCTGGCCACGGGCACCCACAAGACGTACGAACTCGACGCGACCGACCTGGAGTTCGAACGCGAGGTGCGCTCGCCCTACGGCGAGGACGTCCTCTACGCCTTCCACACGCGTGCCGAGGGACGCAGCCTTCTGCTGTCGTACAACATGATCCGCAAGGAGGGCGCCGCGCCGCTGCCCTGCCAGAGCTGGGCTCTGTTCGACGACGGCACCCTGATGTTGCTGCGGGCCGAGGGCGAGGAGCCTGCCCGAGTCCATCCGATCCAGCTGTGGTCTTCCCCCTACGTCTCCGACACCTACGCCGCCCCCACGGGTACCGGCCCGCTGGGCCGCGTGGGCAACGCCGACCTGGTTCGCGGTATCGCCGACTGTCTGTCCATCAGCCGCTCGGTCGCCGAGACCGCGCCGACGGTCGAGGTGTACGAGGCGCTGGTCGCCGCCTGCGTCCGGGCAGCCGACAACCACCACTGGCTGGGCGAGGCCGAACTCGGCGACCTGCGTGCCCCACTGGACGCCGTACGAGCCACGGCCGAGCAAGTGCTCGCTGAGTTCCGGACCGTGCAGGCGCTGACCCGTCAGGCCGCGGACGCACTCGCCGAGGCCGCGGACAGATTGGCGGCGGTGGTGCGCCGGCTGCGAGGTGAGGCGCCGCGTGGTGCCGCTGCCTGGGTGAGCGGCCTGAGCGAACTGCGACACGCCCAGGGCCATCTGTTGACCCTGAAGGAGATGCGGTACGCCGACGCCGACCGCATCGAGGAACTTGCCACCGAGGCCGAGGCGGACCTCGCCTCGTTCGGGCAGCGGGCCGTCGCCTTCCTCGCCCGCGAGGACGCCTTCGCCGAGCACCACACCGACGTCGAGCAGCTGGCCGCGGACGCCGAGTCGATCGGCAGCGTGGCCGAGGCGGAGCCCGTCGCGTTCCGGCTCGACGACCTCGCCGACACGCTGCGCACGGTCACCGAGGTCGTCGCCGGCCTCGACATCGGCGACGCCACCGTCCGTACGTCCGTCCTGGAGCGCACCGCCGAGGCACTCGGCGGCGTCAACCGCGCCCGCGCCCTCCTCGATGCCCGCCGCCGCACCCTGCGTGACAGCGAGGGACGGGCCGAGTTCGCCGCCGAGTTCGCGCTGCTCGGCCAGGCCGTCACCGGCGCGCTCGCGGCGGCCGACAGCCCCGAGGCGTGTGACGAGCAACTCGCCCGCTCGCTGGTTCGGTTGGAGAACCTGGAGTCCCGTTTCGCGGAGTTCGACGACTTCCTCGGCGAGCTTGCCGACAAGCGCACCGAGGTCTACGAGGCGTTCTCCGCCCGCAAGCAGAGCCTCCTCGACGCCCGTGCCCGCCGCGCCGAGCAGCTCGGGGCCTCCACCGCCCGCGTCCTGGAGACGATCGCCCGGCGCGCGGCCACGCTCGCGGACGCCGACGTGGTCTCCGCCTACTTCGCCTCCGACCCCATGGTCGCAAAGGTCCGCCGCACCGCCGACGAACTGCGCGAACTCGGCGCCCCGGTACGGGCGGAGGAACTCGACGGCCGCCTGAAGGCCGCGCGTCATGAGGCGGCCCGTGCCCTGCGTGACCGCGCCGATCTGTACGCCGACGGCGGCCGCACCCTCCGATTGGGCACCCACCGTTTCGCCGTCACCACCCAGCCACTCGACCTCACCCTGGTCCCGCACGGAGATGGCCTCTCCTTCGCCCTGACCGGCACCGATTACCGCTCCCCGGTCACCGACCCGGACTTCGCCGCCACACGCCCCTACTGGGACCGCCACCTGCCGTCGGAGTCGCCCGAGGTCTACCGCGCCGAACACCTCGCCGCCCGCCTGCTGACCGAACACGGACCGGCCGCCCTCGCGCTGACCGACGACCTGCTTGCACTCGTCCGCAAGGCAGCGGAAGAGGCGTACGACGAGGGCTACGAGCGTGGCGTCCACGACCACGACGCCACGCTGATCCTCACCGCGCTCCTCCCTCTGTATGAGCAGGCCGGACCGCTGCGCCACGAGCCCGCCGCCCGCGCCGCCGCGCAGCTGTTCTGGACGCACGGCACCACGGCCGAGGCGTGCGCGACGTGGACCCGGCGGGCGGTGTCCCTCGCCCGGGCCCGCGACACGTTCGGCCTGGCGCCCGCGATCGCCGACCTGGAGGAGGAGCTGGCCCGGGCGATCGGAGCATGGTCCGGGCAGGACGCGGCGGCGGCGTCGTCGTACCTCTTCGAGGAGCTGACGACCGGCCCCGACGGCTTCGTCCTCAGCGTCGGCACGCGTACGCTGCTCGACAAGTTCCGCCTCACTGTGGACAGTTCGGCGTACGACGAGGACATGGCCGCCCTTGACGACCTCGCCGACCGTCGCCAGCTGGCCGAGGCATGGCTGTCGGCGTACGTCTCCGCCACAGGCACGGAGGCCGCCGCCGGAGACCTGGCCGAGGCGGTGGCCGCCGAGTTGTGCCCTGACCTGTCCCGCTACGGGTCCGACGCCTCGACCGTGACCACGGTCGCGGGACTGCTCGGCACGCATCCGCTCATCACCGGCCGCGGCCTGACCCTGCGGATCGACGAGTTCCTCGCCCGGACCAAGCGGTTCGCTGAGTGGGACGTGCCCGCCTTCCGCGCCCACCAGCGCCGGCGCACCGCCCTGGTGGCCGCCGAACGCACCCGCCTCCGGCTGGACGACCACCGCCCGCGCTCCATGGCCACCTTCGTCCGAGGCAGGCTCATCGACGAGGTGTACCTGCCGCTCGTCGGCGACAGCCTCGCCCGGCAACTCGGTACCGCGGGCGAGACCAAGCGCACCGACACGGGCGGTCTCCTGCTGCTCGTCTCCCCGCCCGGCTACGGCAAGACGACACTGATGGAGTACGTCGCCGACCGCCTCGGCCTCATGCTCGTGAAGGTCAGCGGCCCGGCCCTCGGGCACACCGTCACCTCGCTCGACCCGGCCGAGGCACCGAACGCCACGGCCCGCCACGAGATCGAGAAGATCAACTTCGCGCTGGCGGCGGGCAACAACACCCTCCTGTACCTCGATGACATCCAGCACACCTCGCCCGTGCTGCTGCAGAAGTTCATCCCGCTGTGCGACGCCACCCGGCGCGTGGACGGGGTGTGGGACGGCGAGCCACGCACATTCGACCTGCGCGGCAAGCGGTTCGCGGTCTGTATGGCGGGCAACCCCTACACCGAGTCCGGCGAGCGCTTCCGCGTGCCCGACATGCTCGCCAACCGCGCCGACGTCTGGAACCTCGGCGACGTCCTGACCGGCAAGGAGGGTGCCTTCGCGTACAGCTTCCTGGAGAACGCGCTCACCTCGAACCCCGTGCTCGCCCCGCTCGCCGGGCGCGACCGCGGCGACCTCGACCTGTTCGTCCGGCTCGCCACCGCCGACCCCTCGGCCCGACCGGACCAGCTCGCGTACCCCTATGCGCCCGCCGAGGTGGAACAGATCGTCGCCGTACTGCGCCACCTGCTCACCGCGCGTGAGACGGTTCTCGCGGTCAACGCCACCTATATCGCGTCCGCCGCGCAGTCCGACGCCACGCGCATCGAGCCGCCGTTCCGGCTCCAGGGCTCGTATCGCACCATGAACAAAATCGCCCAGCGTGTGCGCCCGGTCATGAACGACGCCGAACTCGCCGCGGTCATCGACGACCACTTCGCCGCAGAGGCCCAGACTCTCACCAGCGGGGCCGAGGCCAACCTGCTCAAACTCGCCGAGCTGCGCGGCACGCTCGCGCCCGCGCAGGCGGCGCGCTGGGCCGAGCTGAAGACCGCGTATGTCCGCACGCAGGCCCTCGGCGGCCCGGCAGAAGACCCCCTCACCCGGGCTGTCGCCGCGCTCGGCCTGCTCGCCGACCGCGTGGCCGCCGTGGAATCGGCCATCACCCGTGTGACGGACCCGCGCAACCTGCTCGCCAACCCCAAGGCCCGACACGCGGCCGAGCCCAAGGAACAGTGATGACGTCCTTCCTTGTCCCCCTCGCCACCGCCGCGCTGATCGTCGCGGTCTGCACGGCCGTGCTCGTCCGCCGGGACCGACGGCGGATGCCCGCGCACCCCGAGACCTTGCGCATCGAGTCCGCCGCCACCCGAAGCATACGGTCCACACGACGCAGGGCCCACGCCTACCAGAACCGGTTCCTGCGTGAGCACGAGTGACGCCGGGACAGGGCTTTCGGCCTTCTCGGGTCTTGACTCGCTCCTGCCCAGGCCGGTACTCGTTCGCCCAGTGCGGCAAACGAGTACCACGCGCTCCGTGCGACCAGCGGCTCCTTCACCGGAGGCGCGGCCAGCTCTTGGGAGGGCACTGGTGGTGACGTGCTGGTGGTCGTGAGGGGGTGACGGCTCATGGCGAAGGGGCGGCTTGGACGCCGACGTACGACCGTGACCCTGTGGCGGCGCAGCCCGCTGCGGCGGACCAGCGATCTCGTCGAAGCCTGGGTGCTGCTCGCCGCCTGGGCGCTGGCTCTGCTGGGCGGTGCTGCCGTGGGCGTGGTGACGGCGGTGGTGGCTGACCGGGGCGTGGAAGGGGGAACGGGTGGAGCGTCGGGAGGTCGCGGCTGTCGTCGTCAGCACTGGGTCGGACGGGGTGGCCACGCGTTTCAGTGATGGCAGCCGAGTGTCGGTCGAGGTGCGGTGGACGGCCCCGGACGGACACACCTGCACCGGACGGACCAAGGTGACGGCTGGTGCCCGTGCGGGGAGCCAGGTGCAGATATGGACAGACGCGCGGGGCGAGTTGGCGTCGCAGCCCGCTGATCCGCCGGAGGCACGCTTGCAGGCGACCGCGGTTGGCGTGCTGGCAGCGGCGGGCACCCGGCGGTCTGGTGTGGGTGGGCACGCGTGCGGTGCGCGGGGCGCTGGACCGGCGGCGTCTGGGGCAATGGGCCATGGAGTGGGAGCGGATTCACACGCACTGGGGTGGGAAGACCAGCTGAGCCGGCGACAGCCGACGGGGCCGACCTGGAGGCGGGGCGACGGCAGCCCACGCACACTCGGTGATCGATACAGCTGGAGGCGGTATCCGACCTTTCTCGGCCTCAACTCCACGGTATGCCTGGCAAGTTACTCATCGTTGCTGCGCCTCTGCGGGTGTCTCACCGCAGGTCCTCGGGCGGCGGAAAGCGGCTGCGTCGGCACGGTCAGTCTCACACCAGGAGGCGCTGGCGAGTCCCCGGTGGCACTCCGACGTTCGAAATCCGTCGGAGTGCTCGTCCGGCACGGCGGCTGTCGTGTCGTACCTGTTCAGGAGCCCGAACGGGGTCGGCGGAGCCACCCGTCCCGATTGCATCACAATGTCAGGGGAACCCCGCGCGACGGCTGGCCCGGGTGCCGCGGCCGCGTGACGCTTCCCTCCGACGGGACACAGAACAATCGGGAGCCGACCGTGCGGGCACGAGACCTGGCAGTGGAGTACGAGACCGTCGGCGTCGACACCGACGCCATGGCGGCGGCACGGCTGATGGCCGAACACAGGCTGCCTGCCCTGCTCGTCCTCGACGAGAAGGGAGCGCCGAAGGCGATCCTGCCCGCCTCCCAGATGATCAAGACCGTGGTGCCGGCGTACGTCATCGAGGATCCGACGCTGGCCGCGGTGGTCGACGAGCGGCACGCCGACCGGCTGTGCCAGGCACTCAAGGGCCGTACGGTGCGTGACTGCCTCTCCAAGAGCGTGCCCGCGCCGCCGGTCGCCGAGTCCGACGCGACCGCGCTGGAGGTCGCCGCGCTGATGGCGCAGGTCCGCAGCCCGCTGGTGGCCGTGGTCGACAAGGACAAGACCGGCGTGCGGCTGATCGGCGTGATCACCGCCGCTCACTTGCTGGAACGACTACTGCTCGCCGCCTCCTGAGCCGAACGGGCCGTCTCCTTCGTAGAGGGAGAAAACTCGCTCCAGGCCCAGTTGGCCCAGTCGGCTCAGCGTCCTGTGGGCCTGGGGAGGGACGTGGGTGACGACCACCCGCATGCCGTACGAACGCGCTGTGCGCAAGGCCAGGAACAAGACCGCACCGCCCTCGGGGCTCAGATACGACACGTCACCCAGGTCCACCTCAAGGACCTCCGGCGGGGATCGCAGCACGTCCCGGAGGAGGTCTGCGACCAACCCGGCGCCGCACGGCCTTCCCACGCCGCGTGAGCCGGCCCCGGCCAGGACGTGAACATTGCCGGGCCCCGGCAATGTTCACGCCGGAGAGGTGCGCATAAGGAACCTGTCAAAGAAGTATCAAGGGCAGGTAAGGTTCCACCCGGTGTGCCGGGAAGCCTGGTCGGCGAGTCGAGGACAGATCTCTCTTCCGATCGGGGCGTTTGCCATGGTGCTGGTGGTGGTGTTCGGCGTCGCGCTGCTGGTGGCGGTGCTGCTGTCGGGCCTTGCGGCCCGGACGGTGCTCTCCACGTCCTTCCTCTTCCTGGTCGGCGGTGCGCTCGTCAGTGACGGCTTCCTCGGGCTGATCCACATCACGCCGGACAGCGAGATCGTGTCGGTGACGGCCGACCTGGCTCTCTTCGCGGTGCTGTTCACCGACGGCATGCACGTCTCATTGCCGAAGCTGCGCGCCCACTGGAGGAACCCGGCGCGGGCCCTGGGCCTGGGCATGCCTCTCGCGTTCGTCTTCATGGCCCTGGTGACCCACTTCCTGGTGGGCCTGGACTGGACGACGTCGTTCCTGGTGGGCGCGGTCCTTGCGCCGACCGACCCGGTGTTCGCCTCGGCGATCGTGGGCCGCAGTGAGGTCCCGGCCAAGCTGCGTCAGCTGCTGAACGTGGAAAGCGGCATCAACGACGGACTCGCCCTGCCAGTCGTGATGATCCTGATCGCCGCGGCCGGTCCGACGGCCGCCGGCCTGGAGGCGTCCCCCGGGAAGATCGCGCTGGAGCTGTTGCTCGGCCTTCTCTTCGGCGTCGCCCTGCCCCTGTTCGTCAACGGGCTGGTGCGGTTCCGGCTGCTGGGCGCGGAGCCCAAGCTGCAGCCCCTGCTGCCGCTGGCGACGGGGATCATCCTCTACGCGACCTGCCACCTCACGCACGCCAACCCGTACCTGGCGGCCTTCTCGGCGGGCGCGGCCCTCGCGCACGTCTCGCCGGAGGCGAAGGCATCCTTCGAGCCGCTCGGCGAGGCGCTGGCGGAGCTGGCGAAGTTCGCCGCGCTACTGGTCTTCGGCGCGCTGCTCACACCCCGGCTCTTCGGCGACCTGTCGCTCGGCGGATACGCCGCCGTGATCCTGGCGATCTTCCTGATCCGCCCGGTATCGCTGCTGCTGTCCCTGCTCGGCACCACCATCTCCCGCAGGGAGAAGCTCGTCGCCGCCTGGTTCGGCCCGAAGGGCTTCGCATCGGTGGTGTACGGGCTGCTGGTGCTGCAGTCCGGCATCCCGCAGGCTGAGGAGGCGTTCACACTGATCGCCATCTGCATCGCCTTCTCGATCATCGCCCACAGCTCCACGGACGTGCCCGTCGCCCGCGCCTTCGACGTCGAAGAACTGGCGGGCATCCTGGACGGACACGACGACGCGGACATCCCAAAGACCCCCCAGACCACGGCTCTGCAGGCCCACGGAGGAATCGGAGGAACGTGAACGACTGGCACAGCTGGGCCGCGATTGTCGTCTTCGTCGGCGCGTACGCCCTGATCATCAGTGAGAAGATCCACCGCGTTGCCGTGGCCCTCGGCGGCGCGGGCCTGATGCTGGCGATCGGGGCGACCGACGACGTCTCGGCGTTCTACTCCGAGGACTCCGGGGTCGACTGGAACGTCATCTTCCTGCTCATGGGCATGATGATGATCGTCGGCGTGCTGAAGAAGACCGGCATGTTCGAGTACCTGGCCATCTGGGCGGTCAAGCGCGCCCGTGCGAAGCCGTTCCGGGTCATGGCCATGCTCGTCGTCATCACGGCCGTGGCCTCGGCGCTGCTCGACAATGTGACCACGGTCCTGCTGGTCGCCCCGGTGACCCTGCTGGTGTGCGAGCGCCTCGCGCTGCCCGCCGCGCCGTTCCTCATCGCCGAGGTGATGGCCTCGAACATCGGGGGAACCGCCACCCTGGTCGGTGATCCGCCCAACATCATCATCGCCAGCCGGGCCGGCCTGACCTTCAACGACTTCCTCGTCCACCTCGCCCCGATCGCCGCCGTCCTGGTGGCCGTCCTCCTCGTCCTGTGCCGGGTGATGTTCCGCAAGTCCTTCGTCTACGACGAGGACCGCGCCGCCGAGATCATGGCACTGGAGGAGGGCGAAGCCATCAAGCACCCGCGCCTGCTCGTCCAGGGATTGCTCGTCCTGGCCCTGGTCGTGGCCGGCTTCGTCCTGCACCCGGTGCTGCACTACGAGCCCAGCATCGTCGCCCTGCTCGGCGCGGGGCTGCTCGTCGCCGTCTCCAACGTGGACACCCACGACGTCCTGGCCGAGGTGGAGTGGCCCACCCTCGCCTTCTTCGCCGGCCTGTTCATCATGATCGGCGGTCTCATCGACACCGGAGTCGTCAGCGAGGTCTCCCAGAAACTGGCGGACGCGATCGGCGGCAACGAACTCGGCGGCTCCCTGAGCCTGCTGGGCGGCTCGGCCGTGCTGTCCGGCATCGTCGACAACATCCCCTACGTCGCCACCATGGCCCCCATCACCAGCGACCTCGTCCGGGACATGGGCGGTGCAAGCGACCACGTCCTGTGGTGGGCGCTCGCCCTCGGTGCCGACCTGGGCGGCAACGCCACCGCCATCGGCGCCTCCGCCAACGTCGTCGTCCTCGGCATCGCCGAACGCAACCGGCAGCCCATCTCCTTCTGGCAGTTCACCAAGTACGGCCTCGTCGTGACCGCCGTGACCGTGGCGATCTCGCTCGGCTACGTGTGGTTGCGGTACTTCGCGTTCGCGTGATCGACGGCCGACGGATCGCGGTCGGCGTCAAACCCCCGTCAAGGGAACCTGAGCAGGCGTCAGGGGCGCGTCAACGATTCACCATGACGCAGACGGACGACATCGAAACGGCCGTCCTGCTCCTGATCGTCGGCCTCATGGTCTCCCAACTGGCCGCTCATGCCAGGCGACTTGAGGTGGTCACCGTCACCGATGCCGATCACCTTCGCCGCATCCACGAGACGGCCGACCTCGCTCGCACCAGTCGTTCGGCCGATGCCGTGGTCGAGCACGTGCGGCGCCAACTGATCGAACTGCTGGGGTTGCGCGGGTGCCGCTTCGAGTACGGCACCCTGATGGGCCGGCCGCCGCGCCTGGAACAGGACGGATCGGTAGCGGTGGGCCGACGGAGCTGGGACGTCGACGCGGGTGGTTGGCCGGAGGGCGAGATCGAACTGCGCGCGTACGGGAACGGCCACTACTTCGGGCGGTTCATGATGGACCCGGCACCGGGGGCGGTCCCGTCGCTCAAGGCCCGGCTGGTGGCGGTGACGCTGGCCGACCAGGCGGGTGCCGCCTTGAACACGGCCGGCCTGACGAACGGGAGGACGCCGGCCTGAGAACGTCCTTGGCAGCCCGTCAGGGGGTGGGGGTTTCGTCTGTCTCCGCGGCCACACCGGATACCTTGAACACCGCCCACGCCGTCTCCCGGTCGATGCGTTCCGACAGGCTGCTCAGAGCCTCCAGGCACGGTGAGGTGGGGCTTCCCCTGGTGGAGATGCAGGCGTCCGTGCTGAGCCGGTGCCACAGGACCGGGTTGGCAACCAGAACCTGTGTGGCGAACTCGACCCGGCCGCCGAGCGCGTCTCGCAGCACGAGGCGTTGCCCTTCGTGACCGGTGGTGCGGGCGGCGACGAGGCGGTCGGTACGTACCCGGCGTGTGCCCCTGAAGGTTCGTACGGCCAGCCATCCCTCACCCACGGCGACGCGGGGAGGCATCAGGACGAGGAACAGCAGCAGGGCGAGTCCGCCCCACAGGGCGGCACGCGCCGCGGTGAACGTGCCGGCCGCCGCGTCCACCAGGAACAGCAGCCCGAGGAAGGAGCCAACGCACAGGAGCGCGGTCCGCAGGTCTGAGGCCCACCGGCGGTCGACAATCCCGCTTCCGTACGGCTCGGGGTGACCGTCGGTCCTGTCGGCCAGTCGGCCGGACCGGCCGATCGGCCGTCCCCCCATACGCCCGTGCGTGCGGCGTTCCATGGCGAGGACGACAGGGCGACAAACGCGCCTCGCCCGGTTTCTCAACGCACCACTAACGGCTCGGCGATCCAATCCTGATGCCCGCGTCGTATCCGCCGTCCGGGCCGGGAAGGCCAGGGATTCCAGGCGCCTCATGATCACCCGTATGGGCGGCGTCGCGCGGCCGTAAGAGGTGCGTCAAAGCTGTCGGAGTCGCCGTAAGAGGGCCGTTAAGGAGAGTTGGAACCGGCCGGATGGCGGGTTTCCTTTACTGGTCCGATTCTTACTCGAACCTCATCCAGGAGCTCACGATGGCCGACGTGGCCCTCGTCATCGCCACCATCGCGGCGTTCGCGCTGGTTGCTCTCGTCGCCAAGGGGGTGGCGAAGCTGTGACCGCCGAGAACATCGTCGGCCTGGTCGTGGCCGTCGCCCTGCTGGGTTACCTCGTCCTCGCCCTGATCTTCCCGGAGAGGTTCTGAGCCGCAACATGGGTCCCGTATTTGCTGATGTGCTCTTCGTGACCGCGCTGATCGGCGCGCTCGCGCTGGTGCACCGTCCCCTCGGCGACTACATGGCCGCCGTCTTCCAGTCCAAGAAGCACCTGCGGGTCGAGCGGTGGATCTACCGCTCGGTGGGCGCCGACCCGGACGCGGAGATGCGCTGGCCCGCCTACTTGCGCGGCATGCTGGTCTTCTCCGCGGTGAGCGTGCTGTTCCTCTACCTGCTACAGCGGGTGCAGGACAAACTGCCGCTGTTGCTCGGCTTCAAGGCGATCACCCCGGACCAGGCGTTCAACACGGCCGCGTCGTTCGTGTCGAACACGAACTGGCAGTCGTACTCGGGCGAGGTGGCGATGAGCCACGTCACCCAGACCATGGGCCTGGCTGTGCAGAACTTCGTGTCGGCGGCCGTCGGTATCGCGGTCGCGGTTGCGCTGGTGCGTGGCTTCGCCCGGTCCCGCACCGGCGACCTGGGCAACTTCTGGGCCGACCTGGTGCGCTGCATCGTCCGGATCCTGATCCCGCTCTCCGTGGTCGCGGCCGTGGTCCTGATCGCCTGCGGTGCCATCCAGAACTTCGGCGACATCCACCACATCACCACGCTCACCGGTCAGAAGCAGGCCATCAGCCCCGGCGCGGTCGCCTCCCAGGAAGCCATCAAGGACCTCGGCACCAACGGCGGCGGATTCTTCAACGCCAACTCCGCCCACCCGTTCGAGAACCCCAACGGCTTCACCAACTGGCTGGAGATCTTCCTGCTCCTGGTGATCCCGTTCTCGCTGCCGCGCACCTTCGGCAAGATGGTCGGCAGTGTGAAGCAGGGCTACGCGATCGTCGCCGCGATGGGCATCATCTGGTTCCTCGGCGTGGTCGCCGTGACCTGGCTGGAGTACGCCCACCCGGGCACGGCCTCGCAGCTGGCGGGCGGCGCGATGGAGGGCAAGGAGCAGCGGTTCGGCGAGGGCAACTCGTCGGCGTTCGCCGTGTCGACCACGATGACGTCGACCGGTTCGGTGGACTCCTTCCACGACTCCTTCGGCGGGCTGTCCGGCGGTGTGCTGCTGCTGGGCATGATGCTGGGCGAGATCGCGCCCGGTGGTACCGGCTCCGGCCTGTACGGCATGCTGATCATGGCGATCATCGCGGTGTTCATCGCCGGTCTGATGGTCGGCCGTACGCCCGAGTACCTGGGCAAGAAGATCGGCTCGCGCGAGATCAAGCTGGCGGCCTGCTACATCCTCATCACCCCCGCCCTGGTCCTGATCGGTGCCGCGCTGGCGATGGCCCTGGGCAAGGGCGAGTCGTCGATGACGAACACCGGCGCACACGGCTTCTCCGAGGTCCTGTACGCGTACACGTCCGCGTCGAACAACAACGGCTCCGCGTTCGCCGGGTTCGCGGCCAACACCGAGTACCACAACACCATGCTGGGCCTGTGCATGCTGCTGGGCCGCTTCCTGCCGATGGTGTTTGTGCTCGCACTGGCCGGCTCGCTCGCCGAGCAGAAGCCCATCCCGGTCACGGCGGGCACCCTGCGCACCGAGAAGCCGCTGTTCACCGGCCTGCTGGTGGGGGCGATCCTGATCATCACCGGTCTGACGTTCTTCCCGGCCCTCGCTCTGGGCCCGCTGGCCGAAGGGTTGGCGTGATGACCACCGACACCTCCAAGACAGAGACAAAGAAGCAGCACTCCATGTCCACTCCCACCCTCGCGCCCCACCAGGACGCGCCGACCGGGCACAAGGCCTCAGAGGGCCGTGTCGGCGGCGGCCTGTTCGACCCCAAGCAGCTGGTCAAGTCGCTGCCGGACGCCTTCCGCAAGCTCGACCCGCGGGTGATGGTCAAGTCGCCCGTGATGTTCGTGGTCCTCGTCGGCTCTGTTCTGACGACGGTCTTCTCCTTCAAGGACCCGACCAACTGGTTCGGCTGGACGATCAGCGCCTGGCTGTGGCTGACGGTGATCTTCGCCAACCTGGCGGAGGCCGTGGCCGAGGGTCGGGGCAAGGCGCAGGCCGACACCCTGCGCAAGGCCAAGACCGACACCGTCGCACGCCGCCTCCTCAAGGACGGCTCCGAGGAGCAGGTCCCGGGCACCGCGCTGACCATCGGTGACCTGGTCGTCTGCGAGGCGGGCGACATCATCCCCGGTGACGGTGACGTCGTCGAGGGTGTCGCGTCCGTGGACGAGTCGGCGATCACGGGTGAGTCGGCCCCGGTCATCCGTGAGTCCGGCGGTGACCGGTCCGCGGTAACCGGCGGTACGAAGGTCCTGTCGGACCGCATCGTCATCAAGATCACGACGAAGCCGGGCGAGACCTTCATCGACCGGATGATCAGCCTCGTCGAGGGCGCGGCCCGGCAGAAGACGCCGAACGAGATCGCGCTGAACATCCTGCTGGCGTCGCTGACGATCGTCTTCCTGCTCGCGGTGGCGACCCTGCCCCCGTTCGCCGACTACGCGGGCTCGAAGCTCGGCATGGTCGTACTGGTCGCGCTTCTGGTCTGCCTCATCCCGACCACGATCGGCGCGCTGCTCTCCGCGATCGGTATCGCGGGCATGGACCGCCTCGTCCAGCGCAACGTGCTGGCCATGTCGGGGCGTGCGGTCGAGGCCGCCGGTGACGTCTCCACGCTGCTGCTCGACAAGACCGGCACCATCACGCTGGGCAACCGGCAGGCGTCCGAGTTCGTGCCGGTGCGCGGCACCACGGAGGCCGAGGTCGCCGACGCCGCCCAGCTCTCCTCGCTGGCCGACGAGACGCCCGAGGGCCGCTCCATCGTCGTCCTGGCGAAGGAGAAGTACGGCCTGCGCGAGCGCCACCAGGGCGAGCTGGCGCACGCCGAGTGGATCGCCTTCACCGCCCAGACCCGGATGTCGGGCGTGGACGTCGACGGCAAGAAGATCCGCAAGGGCGCGGCCGGTTCGGTCATCGCCTGGGTCAAGGAGCAGGGCGGCACGGTCGCCGAGGACGCGGACACCGTCGCCAACCGCATCTCCGAGGTCGGCGGCACCCCGCTGCTCGTCGCGGTCGACGACGTCGAAGGCGCCCGGATCCTGGGCGTCATCCATCTCAAGGACGTCGTCAAGGACGGCATGCGGGAGCGGTTCGACGAGCTGCGCCGCATGGGCATCAAGACCGTCATGATCACGGGTGACAACCCGCTGACCGCCAGGGCGATCGCCGAGGAGGCGGGCGTCGACGACTTCCTCGCGGAGGCCACTCCCGAGGACAAGATGGCCCTCATCAAGCGGGAGCAGGCGGGCGGCAAGCTGGTCGCGATGACCGGTGACGGTACGAACGACGCCCCGGCGCTGGCGCAGGCGGACGTCGGCGTGGCGATGAACACGGGTACGTCGGCCGCCAAGGAGGCCGGCAACATGGTCGACCTCGACTCCAACCCGACCAAGCTCATCGAGATCGTCGAGATCGGCAAGCAACTCCTCATCACCCGGGGCGCGTTGACCACGTTCTCCATCGCCAACGACGTCGCGAAGTACTTCGCGATCATCCCGGCGCTGTTCGCGGCGGTCTACCCGGGCCTGGACAAGCTCAACATCATGGACCTGTCCTCGCCCGACTCCGCGATCCTGTCCGCGGTCATCTTCAACGCGCTCATCATCATCGCGCTGGTGCCGCTGTCCCTGAAGGGCGTGCAGTACAGGCCGGTGAGCGCGGACCGGATGCTGCGGCGCAACCTCACGATCTACGGCCTGGGCGGACTGATCGCCCCGTTCATCGGCATCAAGCTCATCGACCTGCTCATCTCGCTCATCCCCGGGATCGGGTGAAGGACATGAACACCTCCCTTGCGAACCTCGGCCGTATGACGTGGGCTGCCCTGCGCATGCTGCTCGTCCTCACCGTCGTCACCGGCGTCATCTACCCCCTCGCCGTTACCGGCATCGGGCAGGTCCTGTTCCACAACAAGGCCAGCGGCTCGATCGTCACGGTCGACGGCAAGGAGATCGGCTCCAAGCTGATCGGCCAGAGCTGGAACATCAAGGGCACCGACAAGCCGGACCCGAAGTGGTTCCAGGGCCGCCCGTCCAACAGCAACTACGACCCACTGACCACCGGCTCCAACCAGCTCAGCGCCAGCAACCCCAAGCTGGTCAAGATGGTCGAGGCCGCCAAGAAGCAGGTCGCCGACTTCAACGGCGTACCCCAGTCCGAGGTGCCCAAGGACGCGGTCACCGGTTCGGCCTCCGCGATCGACCCGGACATCTCCCCGGCTTACGCGGACATCCAGGTCAACCGTGTGGCCAAGGCGAACGGGGTGTCCGTCGCGCAGGTCCAGAAGCTGGTGAAGGACCACACCGACGGCCGCAGCCTCGGCTTCATGGGCGAACCGCACGTCAACGTCCTGGAGCTCAACATCGCCCTCAAGGAACTGACCCAGAAGTAATGGCCTTATGGACACGGACGGCTGGGAGCCGGCGGACCGGGAACCCCCGGCTCGCCGGCTCCCGCCGCCGTCCCTACAGCACTGACCCCACCGACAAGAGGAAGGCCGCACACCGATGACCCGGGTGCTGGTGGTGGAGGATGACCCGCAGCTCGTACGGGCCCTCGTGATCAACATGCAGGCCAGGCAGTACGGAGTCGACGCGGCGCCCGACGGCGCCACCGCCCTCCGCCTGGCCGCTGCCCGCCAGCCCGACGTGGTGATACTGGATCTCGGCCTGCCGGACATGGACGGCGTGGACGTGATCAGGGCCCTGCGCGGCTGGACCCGCGTTCCCATCCTGGTGCTGTCCGCCCGCCGCGCCTCGGACGAGAAGGTCGCAGCGCTCGACGCGGGCGCGGACGACTACATCACCAAGCCGGTCAGCATGGACGAGCTGCTGGCCAGGCTGCGGGCCTCCGTCCGCCGCAACGAGGAGGCTCCGCTCCTCCCCGAGACGACCCTGGTCAAGACCGACGACTTCAGCATCGACCTCCTGGCGAAGAAGGCGACGAGGGGTGGCAGGGACGTACGGCTCACTCCCACCGAATGGCATCTGCTGGAGATCCTGGTCACCAATCCGGGCCGCCTCATCACGCAGAAGCACCTGTTGCAGGAGGTCTGGGGCGTCACGCAGAGCAACAAGACCAACTACCTGCGGGTTTACATGGCCCAACTGCGCCGCAAACTGGAAGCGGACCCCGCCCATCCCCGCTATCTGATCACCGAGCCCGGCATGGGCTACCGCTTCGAGGCATGACCGTAGAGACGAAGAGACGAGAGACATGGCACGCGGCAAGCTCCGGATCTACCTCGGCGCGGCACCGGGCGTCGGCAAGACCTACGCGATGCTCTCCGAAGCACACCGGCGTGTGGAGCGGGGCACCGACTGTGTGGTCGCGTTCGTGGAGCATCACGACCGGCCGCGCACCGAGGTCATGCTGCACGGCCTGGAACAGATCCCGCGCAAGAAGCTGCAGTATCGCGATGCCGTCTTCACCGAGATGGACGTCGATGCCGTCCTGGCGCGGCGCCCGCAGGTTGCCCTGGTGGACGAGCTCGCCCACACGAACATCCCCGGCTCCCGCAACACCAAGCGCTGGCAGGACGTGGAGGAACTGCTCGCCGCCGGCATCGACGTGATCTCGACCGTCAACATCCAGCACCTGGAGTCGCTCGGCGACGTCGTCGAGTCGATCACCGGGATACGCCAGCAGGAGACCGTCCCCGACGAGGTCGTACGCCGCGCGGACCAAATAGAGCTGGTCGACATGTCACCCGAGGCCCTGCGCCGCCGCATGGCGCACGGCAACGTCTACAAGCCGGACAAGGTTGACGCGGCCCTCTCCAACTACTTCCGCCCCGGCAATCTGACGGCGCTGCGCGAGCTGGCGCTGCTGTGGGTGGCCGACCGGGTCGACGAGTACCTGAACCAGTACCGCAGCGACCACCGCGTGTCGACGATCTGGGGTTCGCGGGAGCGGATCGTGGTCGGCCTGACGGGAGGCCCCGAGGGGCGGACGCTGATCCGCCGGGCGGCACGGCTGGCGGAGAAGGGTGCCGGCGGCGAGGTGCTCGCCGTCTACATCTCCCGCAGCGACGGCCTGACCTCCGCCTCACCGAAGGAACTCGCCGTCCAGCGCACCCTCGTCGAGGACCTGGGCGGCACCTTCCACCAGGTCGTCGGCGACGACGTCCCCGCCGCGCTGCTGGACTTCGCACGCGGAGTGAACGCGACCCAGATCGTGCTGGGCGTCTCCCGGCGCAAGAGCTGGCAGTACGTCTTCGGGCCGGGCGTCGGCGCGACCGTCGCCCGCGACTCCGGCCCCGACCTCGACGTCCACCTGATCACCCACGACGAGGCGGGCAAAGGCCGTGGGCTGCCCATCGCGCGGGGCGCGCGGCTGGGGCGCTCCCGGATCATCTGGGGCTGGTTCACGGGCATCGGTGGCCCGATGCTCCTGACGCTGCTGCTGACTCATGTCAACGCAGACCTCGGCCTCACGAACGACATGCTGCTGTTCCTGACGTTGACAGTGGCGGCGGCACTGCTCGGTGGCCTGCTACCGGCGCTCGCCTCGGCGGCATTCGGGTCCATGCTGCTGAACTGGTACTTCACGCCACCGGTGCATCGCATCACCATCGCCGACCCCAAGAACATCCTCGCCTTGGTGATCTTCGTGGCGGTGGCCGTGGCGGTGGCCTCCGTCGTCGACCTGGCCGCACGCCGCACCCACCAGGCCGCCCGGCTACGCGCCGAATCGGAGATCCTCTCCTTCCTCGCCGGCAGCGTGCTGCGCGGCGAGACCAGCCTCGATGCGCTGCTGGAGCGGGTCCGCGAAACCTTCGCCATGGAATCCGTAGCGCTCCTGGAGCGCTACAACGACGCCGCGCCCTGGACCGTCGCAGGCTGCGTGGGCCCGAACTCGTCGACTCAGCGCCCCGAGAACGCCGACGTCGACGTACCGGTCGGCGACCACATGGCGCTCGCTCTCTCCGGCCGCGTACTGCCCGCCGAGGACCGCCGTGTGCTGGCCGCCTTCGCCGCCCAGGCAGCCGTCGTCCTCGACCGCCAGCGCCTCCAGGAGAAGGCCGACCAGGCCAAGGTGCTCGCCGAGGGCAACCGGATGCGTACCGCGCTGCTCGCCGCCGTCAGCCACGACCTGCGCACCCCCCTCGCGGGCATCAAGGCGGCCGTCACCTCCTTGCGCGCGGAGGACGTGGCCTGGTCGGAGGCGGACCAGGCCGAACTCCTCGCCGGAATCGAGAACGGCTGCGACCGCCTCGACCACCTCATCGGCAACCTGCTGGACATGTCCAGGGTGCAGACCGGCACAATCGCGCCGCTGATCCGGGACATCGACCTCGACGAGGTCGTCCCCATGTCCCTCGCAGGCGTGCCAGAGGACAGCGTGGAGCTCGACATCCCCGAGACACTGCCCATGGTCTCCGTGGACAAGGGCCTGCTGGAGCGGGTGGTCGCCAACGTCGTCGAGAACGCGGTGAAATACGGCCCCGCCGAAGAGGCGGTCTTCGTGTCCGCCAGCGCCCTGGGCGACCGAGTCGAAGTCCGGGTCGTCGACCGCGGCCCCGGTGTCCCGGACGAGGCCAAGGAGCACATCTTCGAACCCTTCCAGCGCTACGGCGACTCCCCGAGCGGCAACGGGGTCGGTCTCGGCCTCGCCGTCGCCCGCGGCTTCGCCGACGCGATGGGCGGCACCTTGCACGCTGAGGACACCCCGGGTGGCGGTCTCACCATGGTTCTCAGCCTTCCGACGGCGGGCAGACCGCAGTCCACTCCCGGCCTTTCCGCGACCACTGCCTCCTAGGCGTGAGCCCTGGGGCAGCTGTGGCCTCAGCTCGCAATTGCGCGATCGCGCTCCCTCTCCTGTTGGGCCTTCTTCGCTTACCGGCGCACACGGTCGAGGTGCGCAGCGGACGGGGCCGACCGTCGGGCGCGGGCGGTGGTGCGACGCGTGGTGGTCCGCCGTCGAGGGGTGCGCACCGAGTGGCACTCTCGATCCACACTTGGCCAAGTCCTGTGCTGGCTGGTCAGAACGGGCCGTGCAGACTGCCCAGTCTGTCGGTCAGCCGCAGGTTCTCGGAGTAGTCGACCGGACAGGCGATCACGGAGACCGTGTCGTCGGCAAGGGCGCGGCGCAGCACGGGCAGGAGTTGGTCGGCGGCTTCGATCGCGTAGCCGCGAGCGCCGAAGCTTTCGGCGTAGGCGACCAGGTCCGGGTTGGTGAACCGGGTGTGGCTGTGACGGCCGATCTCGAGTTCCATCTTCCAGGTGATCAGGCCATATTCCTGGTCCACCAGGACGAGGACGACCAGCGGAATGTGTTCGCGGACGGCGGTCTCCAGTTCCTGGGAGTTCATCAAGAACGAGCCATCGCCCATCATCGCCAGGACCCGTCGGTCCGGCCGTGCCAGCTTCGCGGCGATCGCGCCCGGCAGCGCAAACCCCATGGTCGACAGGCCGTTGGAGACCAGGCAGGTGTCCGGTTCGTAGGTCGGGTAGAGACGGGCCATCCACATCTTTCCAGCGCCGGTGTCCGCCAGCACGATGTCGTGGCGGTCCAGCGCGGTGCGCACATCGGCGACGACGCGCTGAGGCACCAGCGGAAAGGACTCGTTGTCGCGCCCGTACTGGAGCTCTTCGTCGAGCAGCGTCCGGATCTTCTCGCTGCTTCCGAAGTCGTAGGTGAGTCCGTCGGGCAGTGCTGCCATCAGTGCGTCCAGCGCCTGTGAGGGGTCGCCTTCGACGCCCACGTCGACCGGGTAGTGGGCGTCCACTTCGGCGGGGAAGCGGTGCACGTGCACGATCCGCTTGTCACCGCTCGGGTTGATCTTGACCGGGTCGAACTCCTGGATTTCGTAGCCCACGCAGATCAGCACGTCGGCCGTATCGAAGCCGAAGTTGCTGTAGTCGTGGCGCATGAAGCCGACCGCGCCGAGGGCGTTGGGATGGTCGTCGGGGAAGACGCCCTTGCCGTGGAAAGTGGTCGCCACAGGGATGTTCAGCTGCTCGGCGAACCGCACGAGAGCAGCCGAGGCGCCGGCTCTGGCAGCGCCGTGGCCTGCCAGCACCACAGGGTGCCGGGCAGCGGTGAGCACCTCCACTGCACGTGCAATCTGGGAGGGCGCGGGTGCATCAGTGTGCACCGCGTCGATCTGCAAGGGTGCCAGCGGCTCGGCGGGACGCTCCGCTTCGATGTCCTCCGGCACTGCCAGGAACACAGCTCCGGGGCGCTCGCTCTGCGCGGTCTTGAACGCCTTGCGCGTCATCTCCGGCACCGCGTCCGGACACTCGATGCGGGCCGCCCACTGGGTGACGGGAGCGAACATCGACACCAGGTCGATGACCTGGTGGGACTCCTTGTGGATGCGACGCAGCGAGCCCTGGGCGGCCAGAGCCACCATCGGGGAACTGTTGGTCATGGCGTCCGCGGTGCCCAGAAGCAGATTGATCGCGCCAGGTCCCAGAGTCGCCGAGCACACCCCGGCCCGGCCAGTGAGCCGCCCGTAGATCTCAGCCATGAACGAGGCGGCCTGCTCGTGGCGCACCAGGACGTACCGGATCCCGGAGCCGTTCAGCGCGTCCACGAAGCGGATGTTCTCCTCGCCCGGAATCCCGAAGACGTACTCCACGCCCTCGGCTCGCAGACAGCGCACCAACAGGTGTGCGACGTCCTCCACTGCTGCTGTGTCCCGCGACTCGCTCGCGCCTTCGGTACCCATGAGGCGAACGTAGGCACGCCCGCCGGCCCCGGCCACTCATTTGCCGCCGACCGAGGCAGCCGTGCGGTCACCGATGCCTCAAGCATGCCGAGGCCGTTCGGCGGTGCTGTGGTGGCGGCTGCCGTGGGCGTCCCGCACGCTGGAGCCGGATGTGGACGCGCGCCGCCGAGCATCGTGCTGCGCAGAGGTTCTGGGAGGACCGTGTGACCGCTTCGTCGCCCACCACCGACGCACCGCCGGCCCGGTACGACGACCTACGGGCCCTGGTGATCAACTGCACCCTCAAGCGCTCGCCGGAAACGAGCAACACTCAGGGGCTGATCGACCGGAGCACCGCCATCCTGGACGCGCAGGGAGTACGCGTCGATGTCGTCCGGGCCGTGGATCACGACATCGCCACCGGTGTGTGGCCCGACATGACAGAACATGGCTGGGAGACGGACGCCTGGCCGGACCTGTACCAGCAGGTCCAGGCGGCCGACATCCTCGTCCTGGCCGGCCCCATCTGGCTGGGCGACAACAGCTCCGTGATGAAGCAGGTGATCGAACGCCTCTACGCCTGCTCCAGCCTGCTCAACGAAGCCGGCCAGTACGCCTATTACGGTCGCGTAGGTGGCTGCCTTGTCACCGGCAATGAGGACGGCGTCAAGCACTGCGCCATGAACGTCCTCTACAGCCTGCAGCACCTGGGGTACACCATCCCTCCCCAGGCGGACGCCGGATGGATCGGCGAGGCAGGCCCCGGCCCCTCCTACCTCGATCCCGGCTCGGGCGGCCCGGAGAACGACTTCACCAACCGCAACACCACCTTCATGACCTGGAACCTGCTGCACCTGGCCCGGGCACTGAAGGACCTCGGTGGCATCCCCGCCTACGGCAACCAGCGCACCGCCTGGGACGCCGGCTGCCGCCGCGACTACGAGAACCCCGAGCACCGGTAGGGAGTCGCAGACGCGTCACGCGATGGATGATCACCGCAGCCCGTGCGGCCGCAGCCCTGGCCGCCTTGACCGGCGGGCTCACAATCGTGGAGTACGCGACCGGTGCGGGCCTGGGCGTCGATGAGCTGCTCTTCAGGGACGACACGGCGCGGGTGGCGACCGAGGTGCCCGGACGCATGGCACCCCCCGAACACGGCCACGGCACTACTGATCGGCGGGGTGGCAGCCCTGTGCGCGAGCTCGTCCCGGCTTCCCGCCTGGACGAGTCAGGTCCCGGGCCTGGCTGTCCTCACGCTGGGCATGCTGCGCCTGTACGGGTTCGCGTACGCCGTGCCCGAACTGGAACGCTTCGGCGCCTACAAAGGCATGGCCCTGTACACCGGCCTGGCTCTGGTGCTGCTGGGCATCGCCGCCCTTCTCGCCCGGCCGGCCCGGGGTCCTGCCGGACTGCTGATGAACGCGGGTACGACGGGGGCGCTGGGGCGTCGGCTGTTCGCCACCGTCCTGGTCGTACCGCCACTGCTGGGCCGGCTCGTCCTGGCTGGTGAGGACGCGGCACTGTTCGGGACACGTCTGGGCACCGCGCTGCTGGTGTGCGGCCACGTGGCCGTGTTCACCGCGATCATCTTCTCGGTTTTGGGCGTGGGCCGCCTCAGCGTGTGAGCCCGCGCGTGGTGTTCCCGGTCCACGGTGAGCGAAATCTGTACATTTATCTGGTAGGAGCTACGAGCTGTCAGGCGTGCGACGGTGGCGCCCATGCCCAGAAGCCACGCAGGTGAGGGCAGTATGTTCGACTTGAGTGTGCCGATCATGGCTACGTTCCTCGTGTATGTGGCCGTCATGGTCGGGACAGGTGTCTGGGCATATAGCCGCACCCATACCTTCGCCGATTTCGCTCTGGGGGGCCGCAGGCTCAGCGCGTTTGTTGCCGCCCTGTCCGCAGGGGCCAGCGATATGTCCGGCTGGCTGTTCCTCGCGTTTCCCGGAGCGGTGTACGCGGCCGGCGTGGGCGCCAGCTGGATCGCGGCCGGTCTGGTGCTCGGCACCTACCTCAACTGGCTGCTCGTTGCGCCGAGGCTGCGCACCTATACCGAGCGCGCCGGGAACGCCGTGAGCCTGTCGGCCTATCTGGAGGAACGGTTCGAGGACCGCACCCGGATGCTCCGGATGGTCTCGGCGGCGGTCACGCTTGTGTTCTTCACTGTCTACATCGCCAGTGGGCTGGTGGCCGGCGGACTGCTGTTCGAGCACATCTTCGGCGTCAGGTTCGGGCTCGGAGTGACCCTGACTGCTCTGGTGATTGTCATCTACTCGTGCCTGGGCGGCTTTCTCGCCGTGAGCCTGACACACGTGATGCAGGGCACGCTGATGTTCCTCGCCCTGCTTGTGCTGCCCGTCGTCGGCATCGGGGCACTGGGCGGCTTCGGTTCGCTGCGCGATGCCCTCAACAGCAAGACGCCTGATCTGCTGGACATGGGGGCCAAGGTCGACTTCACGGACGGACGGTGGTCAGCGGGCGGGTCGCTCGGGGCCGTCGCGATCATCTCGCTGCTCGCCTGGGGGCTCGGCTATTTCGGTCAGCCGCACATCCTGGCCCGCTTCATGGGCGTCCGCAGCACCGGCGCCATCCCCACAGCCCGCCGAATCGAAACCGGGTGGGTCATCATCGTGCTCGGTGGTGCCACGGCCATCGGTCTGGTGGGCATCGCGCAGACCGGCACGCCGCTCCACGACCCGCAGACGGTGTACATCACCCTGAGTCGCACCCTGTTCAATTCCTGGATTGCCGGAGTGATGCTGATCGCCGTACTGGCCGCGATCATCTCGACCGCGGACAGCCAGCTCCTCGTGTCGTCCGTCGCCCTCACGGAAGACTTCTACCGCGCGTTCCTCAACCGGCGTGCCTCGGACAGGGCACTGGTGTGGGTCGGTCGGGCCGCCGTCGTCGTCGTGACCCTCGTGGCCTTCGCGATCGCGCTCAGGGGCGGCGGGCTGCTGGGCATCGTCGCCTATGCCTGGGCAGGCTTTGGAGCCGCCTTCGGGCCGGTTGTCATTCTCTCGCTGTACTGGCCGCGCATGACCTGGGCCGGGGCCATGGCCGGAATCGTGTCGGGTGCGGCCACCGTGCTGCTGTGGAAGAAGATCAATCCGCTGCTCGGGCCCTTCGAGTCGGGCGTCTACGAGATGGTCCCGGGCGTCCTGGTAGCCACGCTCGCCGCGCTGGTCTTCGGCAGGTTCGTCGGCCGGCCCCCGAAACGAGCCTTCTGGCGGATGCCGGGCGGCGGGGTGAGCCAGCTGATGCTCACTCCCTTCCTCACCCACGCACCGGTCGGCATCGCCGTCCTCGACACGGACCTGCGGTACGTCTGGGTGAACGAGCCGCTGGACCGCCAGATCCCCCTCGAGCGACGGCTGGGCCGACGGATGGCGGAAGTACTGCCGAAGCAGGAGGCAGAGGCCTTCGAGGAGAAGATGCGTGACGTTCTGGAGACCGGCGCTTCGGTGATGGACTACGAGTACCGCGGCCCCAGTCACGTGGACCCGGATGCCGGCCGCGCGATCTCCGCCTCTTTCTTCGCGATGAAGGACCGCCATGGCCGGAACGTGGGTGTCTGGTACATGGTCATCGACGTTACCGAGCGCTGGCGGGCCCAGGAACGCCTGGCCCTGCTCAACGACGCTGCTGCCCGCATCGGCAGCACCCTGGACGTGACACGGACCGCACAAGAACTGGCCGACAACGCCGTGCCGTTCGTCGCCGACTTCGTCGCCGTCGACCTGCTGGACTCCGTCATGAGGGGTGAGGAGCCAGCCCCCGGGCCGGTGGGGATGTCACCCGTCATCCGGCGCGCGGGCCAGCAGTCGGTGCGTGAGGGCTGTCCCGAGGCGAGTCTGGCGGTGGGGGAGTCGGTCCGGCGTGCGCCCTTGTCGCCCGTGACCCGCTGTCTGCTGGAGAGCAGGACCCTCGTGGAACGGATCCTGGACCACAGCGCCAGCCCGTGGGTGACCGAGGACGAGTCGCTGGGTGCCTCCCTCCTCGATTACGACTTCCGATCGGTGATGGTGGTTCCGGTGCGGGCGCGCGGCGTCACGCTGGGCGCGGCGACGTTCGCCCGTTCCCGGCGACTGGGTCCGTTCGAGGAGGACGACGTACGTCTCGCCGAGGAACTCGTCTCCCGTGCCGCGGTGTGCATCGACAACGCGCGCCGCTTCACCCGCGAGCGCACCGCGGCCCGTTCCATGCAGCGTTACCTGTTGCCCCAGGACCTGACCGGCGGGTCCGCTCTGGAGGTGGCGTCGTGGTATCTCCCGGCGGATGCCCCCACTGGTGTGGGCGGCGACTGGTTCGACGTGATTCCGCTCTCCGGAGCACGGGTCGCACTGGTCGTCGGGGACGTGGCCGGGCACGGCATCAACGCGGCGGCGACCATGGGGCGCCTGCGCACCGCCGTACGCACGCTCGCCAACCTCGACCTCTCCCCGGACGAACTGCTGGCTCATCTGGACGACCTGGTCATCGGCCTCATGGGAGCGCACGACAGTGATGCTTCGACGGCGGCCGAGGGTGAGGACGCGGGCACGGCGTTCATGGGAGCCACCTGCCTGTACGCCGTCTACGACCCGGTCAGCAGGCGGTGCACGCTGGCCCGGGCAGGTCACCTCCCGCCGGTGATCGTCGGTCCCGACGGCGGCGCCGACATCCTGGACCTGCCCGCCGGACCGCCACTCGGCCTCGGGTACCTCCCCTTCCAGTGCGTCGAACTGGAGCTGGCAGAGGGCAGCCTCATCGCGCTCTACACCGACGGCCTCATCGAGTCCTTCGACCGGGACATCGACGTCGCGCTCTCCCGACTGAGCGATGGCCTTGCGGCACCGCGTCCGGCTTTGGAGGAGACCGGCCGCAAGGTGATCGACGATCTGCTGGTCGGTCCGCCGTCCGACGATGCGGCACTGCTTCTCGCTCGGACCCATGCCCTGGCCCGGGACCGGGTCGTCTCCTGGGATCTGCCCAGCGATCCGGCCACCGTCGCGAACGCCCGGGCCCTCGCTGCCCAGCAGCTGACGGAGTGGGGCATACCCAATCTGACGTTCACCACCGAGCTCATCGTCAGCGAACTGGTCACCAACGCCATCCGCCATGCGAGAGGACCGGTCTGCCTCCGTCTGATCCGGGACCGCAGCCTGATCTGCGAGGTCTCCGACGCCAGCAGCACCTCGCCACGTCTGCGCCATGCCCGGACCACCGACGAGGGAGGGCGGGGCCTGCTGATCGTGGCCCAGCTCGCCCGCCGTTGGGGCACCCGCTACACGACGACCGGCAAGATCATCTGGACGGAACAGGCCATCCCGGCCGGCACCGTCGCCTAGCCACCTCGACACCTGCACGAAGCGGCACGCCCTTCCGCCGCAGCGCCTCGGGCCAGGGGTGAGGTAGGCAGGCCCGCATGGCGGTTGGGGCCCCGTGCTCTCACAAAACGACCGACGTCGAGCAGCGCTCGATCGCACTGGGCTTGAAAGGGGCGAAAGACGGCAAGGGCATTCAGGCCACCCCTACGAACAATCGCAACCTGGTCCTGGCCGGCTGGTACATGCTCTTCGTGACTGACGATCAAGGCACACCGTCCAAAGCGCTATGGGCCACGGTGCTCTGAGGAGGTGGAGATCACCATCCGGTGGGCCGGCTGTTCTGTCCGCGGAGGTTGTGCGTACGGTTGCGGGTCCGGAGGCGGAAGATGACCAGCCCCACTGTGCTGAACGCGGCAGCCCATGCGAGCCCGAGGGTGAGATGCGCCCATAGTGCGGTGTGGCCGAAGGAGCCCCCGACGGCGAACTGCATGGGGCCGAAGGACGGGAACCACTGCAGGACGGGCTTGTTGGCGAGCGGATTGCCCAGGGGGTTCTGAAGGAAGGTGTCCATCAGCCCGCCCGTGATGATGAGGAAGAAGCCCTCCAGGTCACGCTTGACCAGTACGCCGAGGAGCAGCCCGAGGGCGCCGTAGGTGAGAGCGATGACCGCGAATCCGGTGAGTACGGCCGCCATCGACCTGCTGACGCGAGGGGGTCGCGACGCGGTCACTACCCGCGCGGTCGCTGAAACAGCGGGCCTGCAGCCGCCGGCCATCTACCGACTGTTCGGCGACAAGGACGGGCTGCTCGACGCGGTGGCCGAGCACGGCTTCGCCGCGTTTCTCGCCACCAAGCACGTCGACCCCGACCCGCGGGACCCCGTCGAGGACCTGAGAGCCGGCTGGGACGTCGCGGTTGAGTTCGGCCTGGCCAATCCCGCGCTGTACACACTGATGTACAGCGAGCCCACGAGGGCCACCTCGGCCGCCTTCAAGGCCGGCATGGAGATCCTGATGGGCCGTATCCGGCGCCTCGCCGCCAGCGGCTGGCTCCGCGTCGACGAGGAACTCGCGGCCCAGATCATCCATGCCACAGCGCGCGGCGCAGTGCTCACCTGGCTGTCCCTGCCGGAGCACCGGTGCAACCCGGCCCTATTGACCACTCTGCGGGAGTCCATGGTCGCCGCCGTAACCAGTCAACGGCCGTCCGTGCAGGACGCGGGCCCGGCGGGCGCCGCCCGCGCCTTGCGCGCAGCGCTTCCCGAACAGACGACCCTCAGCAGCGCGGAACAACATCTGCTGAGGGAGTGGCTGGGCCGCCTCGCCGCCGACGGTTGAGGCGTCGGCGGCTCGTGCGTTCTCGCCGGGGTGAGGCTCCCCGGCGGGCTTCATGTTCGTAGTGGTCACTGCGGAGGTTTCCCGACCGCCCGGCGATGGGAGTCCGCAGTCTTCTGCAGAACCCTGCGGCCGCATGGCTCGCAGGGCGGCGGCGAGGATCTCAGCCCAGTCGGGCCGCGGAGATCCGGCCGACTCATCGGGTCATGGCGAGGCGATCAGGCTTCCTTCGCGGGTTCGTGGTGGGTGCAGCGGGTCAGTCCGGCCGCGGTCAGAGTGAGGTGCTGGGTCAGTACCTCGGCCGCGGTGTGGGCGTCGCGGGCCAGCGCTGCTTCCTCCAGCCGGCGGTGCTCGCCCGCGTGGTCCCGGTCGGGGTGGCGGTGCGCTGACCAGCGGCGGGCCAGCTCGCTTGCGGTCCACATCCGGTCGAAGGCCTCCAGTAGGACGGGGTTGCCGCAGCCCTCCAGCAGGGTGCGGTGGAAGACCCGGTGGGCTTCGGACCATGCGCCGCTGTAGTGCTCGCCCTCCTCCAGCACGTGCGCCGGGGTGCGGGCCAGGCGGTGGTGGGCGGCTCGTACACGGGCCTCCCAGTCGACGTCGCCGCGCTCGATGGACATGCGCAGCACGACCGGTTCGATGGTCCGGCGGGCCTCCGCGATCTCCTGCCAGCGGCGGTCGGAGAAGGCCGGGACGGCGAAACCGCGGTTCGGTAGCCGGTCGGCGAGGCCCTCGCCGACCACTCGCACGAGCGCCTCGCGCACGACGGCCAGGCTCACGCCCTGTTCCTTGGCAAGGTCCTGGGGCTTGAGGGCGTCACCGGGGGCGTAGTCGCCGCGCAGGATCGCATCCCGCAGGTGTGCGTAGACCTGCTCGGAGAGCATCTGCTTCCCCGACGAGGTTGAGGTGTGGGCCGCCTGGGTCATGCCCTCAGCATAGACGATCCAGCAAATAATCGATTATTAGTGTTATGGTCGATCTGGCGGTCGATGCAAGGGTGACGGCGGTGCTTTGCGCGGCACTGCGGGCTCCTGTCGGCCGCATCACCGCCACCCCACAGCACGACATGAAAGGAAGACGCGATGAGCGCCAACGACCCCTTCGCCCGCCTCCCCGAGGCGGCCTCCTT
The DNA here is from genome assembly GCF_055558775.1 of Streptomyces sp. NPDC025638. NCBI lineage: Bacteria > Bacillati > Actinomycetota > Actinomycetes > Kitasatosporales > Streptomycetaceae > Streptomyces > Streptomyces sp. NPDC025638. The sequence goes on from NZ_JBVHLX010000007.1 coordinate 40,895, forward strand.
CACCGTCACCAGCACCACCGTCACTGACGGCGCCGCCTGGGCGCCCGACCAGTTCTCCGGCATCTTCGGCGTCCCCGGTGGGAAGGACGTCTCCCCGCAGCTGTCCTGGAGCGGCGCCCCGGAAGGGACCAAGAGCTACGCCGTCACCGTCTACGACCCCGACGCCCCCACCGGGTCCGGGTTCTGGCACTGGGCGGTCGCCGACATCCCCGCCACCGTCACCGAGCTGCCCGAGGGCGCTGGCGACGACACCGGCTCGGGCCTGCCCGAGGGCGCCTTCCAGCTGCCCAACGACGCCCGCACGGCTCGCTTCATCGGCGCTGCCCCGCCGGCCGGGCACGGCCCTCACCGCTACTTCATCGTGGTGCACGCCCTCGACGTCGCCTCCATCGGCGTTGCGGCCGACGCCACCCCGGCTGTCCTCGGCTTCACCATGGCCGGCCACATCCTCGGCCGCGCGGTCCTGACCGCCACCGCGGCAACCCCCGCCTGACCGACAGCATGTCCCAACTCATCGACACCACGGAGATGTACCTGCGCACCATCCTGGAGCTGGAGGAGGAAGGCACGATCCCCATGCGTGCTCGCATTGCCGAGCGCCTGAGCCAGAGCGGCCCCACCGTCAGCCAGACCGTCGCCCGCATGGAGCGGGACGGTCTTGTGTCCGTCGCCAGCGACCGGCACTTGGAGCTGACCGACGCGGGCCGCCACCTGGCTACACGCGTGATGCGCAAGCACCGCCTCGCGGAGTGCCTGCTCGTCGACGTCATCGGGCTGGAGTGGGCAGGTCCACGCCGAAGCCTGCCGCTGGGAGCACGTGATGAGCGAGGCCGTCGAACGCCGCGTCCTCAAGCTGCTGCGGCACCCGACGCAGTCGCCCTACGGCAACCCGATCCCGGGCCTGGAGGAACTCGGCGAGAAGAGCACCGTGGAACCATTCCTCGACGAGAGCACCGTCAGCCTCAGCGACCTTAAGCCCGGGCCGAACGGCGCGAGCGCGGTCGTACGGCGCATCGGGGAGCCGATCCAGACCGACCCCCAGCTGATGTACACCCTGCGGCACGCCGGGGTGCGGCCCGGCGCGGTCGTGAGCGTGACGCCGTCGCCCGGCGGCGTGATGGTCGGCAGCGGCGGGGAGGCCGCTGAACTCCCCGCGCAGAGTGCTGCGCAAGTCTTCGTGGCCAAGCGCTGAGCCCAGCCGGCGGCTGGCCGTTGCTGTGGCCCGTGCGGGCACGAGGGTGGCCCTGGACCACGATCGTGGTCCAGGGCCACCCTCGTTGCGGCAACCCCACGATGTCACCGCGACCAGGGGCGCGAGGCCCCTGGTTCAGCGACATCCCCGGGCGAAGAGGGCCTGTTCAGTCGATGACTGCGGTGGCTTCGATCTCGACCAGGTGCTCAGGTACGTCCAGCGCCGCAACGCCCAGCAGGGTGGCGTGGGGTGCCAAGGTCATGCGGAAGGAAAATCTGTTCCCATCGAGTGAGAAGGCAGCACCTTCGGCAAGGTAAAAAGGACACATGCCGGAGCGCGAGATCCCCGCGGGGACCATGGACGACGTTGATGCGGTCACCCGTGCGGTCCTGACCGCGTCCCGGCTGCTGGTGGCGGTCTCCGCCCGCTCCCTCGCCGAGGTCGAGGAGCGGGTGACCCTCCCGCAGTTCCGGATGCTGGTCGTGCTGTCCACCCGGGGCACCACCAAGCTGGTGGCGCTCGCCGATCTGCTCCAGGTGGCCCCATCGACGGCCATGCGCATGGTCGACCGGCTCATCGCTGCCGGCCTCGCCGACCGGCAGACCAACCCCGACAACCGCCGCGAGACCCTGCTGCAGCTCACCGAGGAAGGCCGGCGCACCGTCGAGGACGTCACCGCCCGGCGCCGCGCCGAGATCGCCGAGATCGTCTCACGGCTCGGCCCGACGCAGCGGCTCGCGCTCATCGAGGCCCTCAACGCCTTCAACAAGGCGGGAGGAGAGCCCCCTGCTCCCGCCCTGGACGACCCGGAGCCGCACCCGCTCGGCTGGGTCGTGGACGGTGCGCTGGCGCACGACGCCTGACTCCTGTCCCGCCCGGTCGGCACGGCATTGCCGACGGCTCTTTTCCGAGCCCCGCGGACTTTGCATAATGCAAGGGAATTGTGGGGCCGACGCCTCGCTATCGGACTTCGGCAGCGCGCGGCACGTGATTGCGTCCGGTCGGGGGCAGGCCGGCTGTCCCGCGTCGGGGCAAGCATGGGCGGTCGCTGACGGACGGGAAGCATGTGGAGGGTGACACGTGCGCGCCGAAGGCGTTGGCCCTCGCCCTCCACCAAGCCCACCTGATGGCGCATCTGCGCACCGAAGTGTGGGGGCCCGCGGAGTTCGTGGGGCTGCCTCCCTGGTGGCTGGTTGCGGAGGGACTCCTCGTGGGGACCCTCGGTGCCGCGGCAATCGTCGGCACGACGGTCTTCGGCGGACGCGGCCGCCGTCTCTGCTCGGTGGCGTACACCGACGGCGCGCCGCTCAAGGTACGCATCTGGCGAGGCTGCGGGCAGACGACCCGGCCCGGAGACACGATCGCCGTCGTGTACGACCCCAAGGGGCGGGTTCCCCCGCGCGGTGTGGGGGGCGGCGTGCGAGGGCCGCTGCTCGACCTGGCCCCGTGGGGCTTCGTCCTCGTTGCCGGGAGCCTGGTCGCCGCAGTTCGCTCCTACCGGTTGTCCAGCCCGTCCGAGGCGCCGAACCCTCCTGGAGGCGGTGTCGCCCGCCGCTGATCAGCTGGCCGCTGGGGTGGGCGTGGGCGATGCGGTGTTGATGTTCAGGTCGGGGCGAGGTGTGAGGGCGACCATCGGTGCACCAGGCTGCGGCGGGGGCGGGGTGAGCTGGTCCTTGGGGAGCTTCGGAGGGGTGGTCTGTTGGAAGTTGACCTGGTCGAAGTTCACCACTCCGGTCTTCTCCAGCACGGTGATGTGGTCCAGGACGGTGTCGTTGGCCAGGTCGGCGAGTGCGCGCACCAGGGTGTTCTCGGTGGTGGCGCGGATCTTGGCGATGGTGGGGAAGATCTGGCCGTGGGTCACGCGCATGATGTTGGCGGCCGTGCTGTCGAACTGCCTGCCGGACTGAGCTGCAGAGGTCGCGACGAACTGCTGTTGCTGCGGGGTGGCCTGGTTGGGGAGGGCGATGTTCAGCTGGGGCGCGATCTCGCGGCACAGCTCGTCCAGCCCCGCGTGACCGACGATCAGGTGCTTGCCGGCCTCCCTCATGTCCGGCGTCGAGCCCTTCTTCAGCGCCAGCTCGCCCAGGGGGTACTCCCAGAGGCCGGCGGAGCGGACCTTCACGACGAAGTCGCGGTCGGCCTCGGTGAGAGGCCCCCACTGGGTGTTGGCGATGATGCGAGACGGATTGCTGGACGTGGTCTGCACCCCGAGCAGGGCGGGGTACGCGAGAGCGGTCATGGTCGCTCCCAGCGCACCGACCACAAAGACGGTTCCGATCCTGTTGCGGGACAGGGGCATGGAGCCTCCAGACGCGAGCGGCTTGTACGCCAAGGGGTACGTCCCTGCCGCCGCGACCGATCATTGCTCAAGGTAAAAATTGCACTCAGCTATGTGTTGTGCGTCACATAGTCGACTCATCCCACCGTCGGGGTAGCGGCAGGCGTGGCCGTGTTCGTCGACACCCCTGCGGGGGGCGTGAGGGCGACTACGGGTTCCCCTGGCTGCGGCGCCGACGGCGTGACCTGGGCGGCCGGAAGCTTCGGCGGAGTCGTCTCCTGAGAGTTGACCTGGTCGAAATTGACCAGGCCGGTGCTCTCCAACACCGTGATGTGGTCGAGTACCACGTCGTTGGCCTGGTTGGCCAGCTGACGGACCTGCGTGTTCTTGGTGGTGGCGCGGATCTTGGCGATGGCCGGGAAGATCTGGCCGTGGATTACGCGCAGGACGTTGGCCAGGTCGGAATCGAACTGCTTGCCGGAGTCAGACTTCAGGGTCGCCGCGAAGCCTTGCTGCTGCGGAGTGGGCTGGTTGGGCAGAGTGATGCCGAGTTGCGGAGCGATCCTGCGGCAGGTGGCGTCGAGTGCGGCGTGCCCGATGACCAGGTGCTGGCCGGCGGTGTGCACAGCCTTGGACGTGCCCTTCTGCAGAGCCATCTCCCCGGAAGGGAATTCCCACAGCCCGGCGGAGCGGACCTTGACGACGAAGTCCCGGTCGGCCTCGGTGAGCGGCCCGGGGGGCGATCACGCGCGACGGATCGCCGGAGGTGTACTGCATCCCGAGCATGCTCGGGTAGGCGAGAGCAGCGAGCGTCACGCTCAGCACTCCGCCGACGAAGACGGTTCCGATAGTGCTGCGGGAGATGCGCATGGTGCCCCTGGTGCCGAAGGTATGACGTCAGGGGGAACGCACCGTTGCCATGAGTAAAGATTGCATGATGCCGCATGGCGGAGCCCGCACGCCGACGGGTCGATTCTGTGGTGGCCGCAGGGCTCCGCCCAATGTGTACGTGCTTACATCAGGCCGAGCAGACAGACCATGCCACCCGTACAGCTGTTGTTCCACACGATCCCAGCGGACACGCTGTAGGCGGCCGTCACCGACGACGGTGAAACTATGAACCACATGCCGAGCGGCACCATGGTCCATGACAGTCGCCGCATCCGCTCTGGTGAGAGGTGCAGCCCGAAGCCCAGCGCTGCGACGCCGAGTCCCACGATCAGGTTGGTGACCGTGAGGTTCGGATTGGTCCTGGAGAAGTGGACCACCCAGGGCGAGATCGCCGCATAGATACCGGTCAGCAGGGCGAGTCTCCCGCCGGTCGCTGCCCGGCCACTCGCGGCGCCCTGTTCGAAGAGGGGTCGCGTCCCGTTCGGGTCGGGAGGTCGCCTGACGCCGGTCGACTGACACTGATACGTCATGGCGGCCACTCGCCTTCCTCTCGTGGCAACGACCTTTTCATCATGCAAGGTTATGTCCCATTTGTATATGCCTGTCCCCCTGAATTTCCGCCGTCGCACGACCTTCGGTCGAGGGATTGGGCGGAGGACAGGGATGCAAGGGAGGGTGCGGCGCGGCCGTGCCGTCACGTCTCGTACGGGCACACGGATTCAACGCGGCCCGGCCACATGATGCGGATCATTGGGGTGGTCTGTCCATCGAGGTCCCTCACGCCTATTTTTGCCCAGTGAAAAGATTGCCGACTCTGCGTCTGGCTCAAGCTGCTGTGTGCACAGCGCGCAGGGCGCTCTGATGGCTGAGCCGGCCCACCGGTTTGCCGTGCTCGGCGTCGAGGACGGGTAGCCCGGTTCCGGCGGCCGACAGCAGCGCGTGCAGGGCTTGTGCGAGTGGCTGGTCGGCGGTGACCGGGGCGGGTGGCTCAGCGAGTTGCCCGACTGTCGAAGGCTCCACGTCGGGCTGCTCCGCGAGGGCCTCGGCCACCGCCTGGGCGGTGACGACACCGAAGTACTCCCCCCTGTCATCGATCACCGGAAGCGCGCCGTGGCCGGAGAGGCTGAGCAAGTCGGCGGCGTCCGTCAGAGCTGTGGTTGCCGACAGGGGTGAGGGCAGCGCTTCCATGACGGCACCGACGTGCTGGGCTCCTATCAGTGCCCCCGGGGCTGGGCCATCGAGGTCGATGCCGCGGCGGCGCAGCTTGAGTGTGTAGATGGTGTCGCGTGACAGCAGGCGGCTGGTGGCGGCGGCCAGCACGATGGCCAGCATCAGCGGCAGGATGATCGAGTACTCGCCGGTGAAGGTCTGGATGCACCAGCGGAAGACGACCGAGCCCGCGCCCGCTCAGGCGCCGACCACCACGGTCAGTGCCATCACGCCCCACGCGGCATTGCGCAGCCCCGCCGGCCTCGGCGTGGGGGTGAAACCTTTTGTCGCACTGCTGGACCCTTGCTTCCCGTCCGTTGCTGCCGGTATTGCGCTCATCGCCCCCCTTTCTTACTTTTGCATTATGCAAAACGCGTCAAGGGGGCGCGCCACTTGTCAGCCCATCAGGGCCGAAGGGCTCTTTGGCGAGCGACCGCGCTCGCGCGAATGTCGATGGCGTACGGACTACGAAGGTGAAGGTGAGCCATGAGCAGCAAAGTTTCCCGGCGGCTGATCGTGGTGGGCGTGGACGGGTCGGAGTCAAGCCGAGTGGCGCTGCGCTGGGCCGCCCACCAAGCCGAACTGACCGAAGCGCACCTGCGCCCCGTACGCGCGTGGCAGGTGCCGCCCACCTACGGCATACCGGCGGACTACTCGGACGTCGACTTCGAGAAGCAGGCCGAGGAAGATCTGCGGCGAGCCGTCGAGGAAACCCTGGGAGAGCATCCGGGGGTGCCCGTCGATCCTCAGGTCGTCGAAGGGCATCCGGCGGCGGTGCTGACCGAGGCCGCCCGGCATGCCGACCTGCTGGTGGTCGGCAGCCATGGGCATGGCGCCTTCGCCGGGATGGTCCTCGGTTCGGTCAGCCAGCACTGCGTGCAGCATGCCACCTGTCCGGTCCTTGTCGTGCGCGACGGCGACCGCTGACCTGTGCGTGTATCAGTCCGCTTCGGCGCGTGCCTCGACGTCCTCGATGTCGCCAGGGCGTCCGGCCCGGGTCCACCGCGCGTAGAGGGCGGCCGCGATGAGCAGGGTCGCCGCCGGGGACTGCATCGGCCAGCCGCGCAGCAGGTTCACCGCGAGGGCGAAGGCGACGGCCGCGGCGGCAAGGCCGTTGACCCAAGCTGGTGCGGTCTCCTCCCGCCGGGCGAAGCGGGCCATGGCGACAAGCCCGACCAGGAAACTGACGAAGACGGCGACCGCGTGGAACAGGACCAGTTCCTGCTCCTGACCCGCTGCCGCGACGATGATCAGCGCGGCGGCCAGCAGGTAGACCACCACCGACCAGTACGGGGTGTGGTGCCGATTGGTCCGGCCGAGCAGCGGCGGCAGCACTCCCGGTCGGTCGGCCGTCCCCGCCAGGGCCTTCAGCAGTCCGGGTCCGGCCTGGAAGGAGGAGCTGGCCGCGGCGAGCAACAACAGCGAACTGGTCAGCTGGAACGCCCCGTACAGCCACCCGGGCCGGCGGAGGTGTGCGCGATGTCGGCGATCTGAGTGGAGTCGGCGCGGGGAATGCCGATGTGCAGGCGTACGGCGAGCGCGGTCAGGGCAAGATCATCTCGCGGCCAAGATCCACTTTCGACACACGCCCTTGTTGTATTGATCACGAGCGTTGTTGACGCGGGTCGGGCTTGATCATTGCGAAGACCTCCGGTGTGGTGGAGCTGTCTAGGACTGCACCGCACGGAGGTCTTCGTGTCCCACCGTAATGCCCGGCTGACCGTTCACGGCAGGCGGCTGCTGGTTGAGCGTGTCCGCTCCGGTCGGCCCATCGCCCATGTCGCGGCCGAAATGGGTATCTCGCGGGCCACGGCCCACAAGTGGATCCGCCGCTGGCGGTCCGAAGGCGAGCAGGGGCTGCACGACCGGCCCAGCCGACCCCGCACGACACCGCATCGCACTGCGGCAGTCGTGGAGGCCGGGGTGTGTCGGCTGCGTCAGGAACGCAAGGTCGGCCCCGCCCGGCTCGGGCCGATCCTGGGCCTGCCCGCCTCGACCGTGTACCGCATCCTGGTCCGCCACGGCCTGAACCGTCTGGCCTTCCTGGACCGGCCCACCGGACAGCTCATCCGCCGCTACGAACGCGACCGGCCGGGCGAGCTAATCCACGTCGACGTCAAGAAACTGGGCCGGATCCCCGACGGCGGCGGCCACAAGGTCCTGGGCCGGCAGGCCGGCCGGGCCCGGCGCAGCAGCGTCGGCTTCGACTACGTCCACTCCGCCGTCGACGACCACAGCCGCCTCGCCTACAGCGAGATCCACCCGGACGAGAAGGCCGCCACCTGCGCGGCCTTCCTGCGCCGGGCCGCGGCCTTCTTCCACGCCGCGGGCATCGGCCGCATCGAACGGGTCCTGACCGACAACGCCTGGCCCTACCGCAAGAGCTTCGCCTGGCGGCAGGCCCTGGCCGACCTCGGCGCCACCGGCAAGCTCACCCGCGCCTACCGGCCGCAGACCAACGGCAAGGTCGAACGCTTCAACCGCACCCTGCTCGACGAATGGGCCTACCAGCGGCCCTACACCAGCAACACCGAACGCACCGACGCCCTGGCAGACTTCCTCCACACCTACAACCACCACCGCTGCCACACCGCACTCGGCGGCCACCCACCCATCACCCGCGTAAACAACGTCCCGGCTCAATACACCTAGTAGCTAGGAGGTCAGGTCTGCGGCAAGCCGCAGCCTGTCGCGCAGTTGCTGCCGGGCGAGATTCAAGGTCTCGGCATGCTCCTCGACAAGCCGTCGCTGGTAGGCGGACTGGACCGCGTAGTACGTTCCGACCAGGTTGGTCTTCTTCTTGCAGGCCACGTCCACAGTGGCCGCTGTGATCGACTCGGGTCCTCCGAGCTCCGCGTCGGTGAAGCCGAGCTCTTCGGCCGCCTTCATCGGTTCCTTGGTCTTATAGCCGGACTTGGCCATACATGCGGACCATCGCGCGTTCACCCGCTCGATGCGCGAGTCGGTACGGGCCCTCGTCTCTGCTTCGGACTTGAGCTGGAAGACGTAGAGGACGTCCACACTTTCCGGGTCCGGGGCGTAGAGCTTGAGGAAGGATTCCCTGATGCACCCGCCTACGGGTACGCCCCCGTCGCTGCTCTCGCTCTCTGCTTCCTGCTGGTTCTTCGGCAACTCGTCGGGCCGTAGGTCGGGGGCCCCGAACAGAGCGGTCTCCTCCGCCTTGCTGAGGGGCACGCCCTTCGCCCTGGTGGCGACGGAGTTTGTTCCCTCCGGACTGCGGTAGCCGTATCGGGCGGCTGTCTCCGGGTCCGTGACCCCGTAGATTCGGCTGTTCGGCGACTGCTTCGCCGCCCCGGACTGCTGCGGCGGCTGGTAGTCGAAGCCGAGCCGGTCCATGCATCGGCGGGTCAGGACCTGCTGGGCTTTCACCAGCAACTCCCGCTCCTCGGGAGTCCCTTCGTACGCGTCGAGCGGGAGCGCCAGATCGGCGGAGTCCGCCAGGACCGGGATGGCGGAGACCTCGGGCTCCGATGCCCCGTGCGCGGGGCCGCCGCCGGCGGCGGAGCACCCGGTAACCGCCACGGCGGCGGCTGCCAGGGCGACGAGGAGCCGCGGAACGCGGCGGACAGGCAAGGACATCAGAGACCCTCAGGGGTGACCGAGCGGGATCCGGCGCGGACCGGATCCCGCCCGTGGAAGATCAGTGGAAGATCACCAGTCGATGTAGTTCGAGGAGATCTCGTTCTTGAAGTTGGACGACGCGTCACCCGAGTAGCCGGCCGGAATCCAGCCCTTGATGCCGCTCCGGTAGGCGTCGGTGTCCACCTCCCACTGGTAGGCGTCCCGGTTCCAGTAGGAAGCAGTGTTGTCGTTGGTGGTCTGCCCCTCACCCGCACAGTTGACGCCGGACGGGTCCTTGAAGTTGTCGCCGACGAAGGTGTTGTCGTCGTAGAAGCTGTCCCGGACGCAGCCGAGCCCGCCGGAGTTGTAATAGAGGCCGAATTCACCGGACTCAAGGCGGCCATTGAGGTTCGTGGCGGCGTAGGCACTGCCCGCGCCGGCCAGAACGGTCCCGGCGAACATGGTCGCTGCCAGCGTGGCCCCGGCGGCAAAACGCACTGCGTTGGTCCTGCTCATGTCACTCCTGGGAGAGAAGTCAACTCGTGATACGCAGTGGGGGGTGCGCTGATGTGATCATCGTCGAGTGCGGCATGTCAAGGATTTGCAAACAGTTGATCGCATACCGGTGATGCCGTAGGTTGCGGTCCCCGCTGGTGCGCAGTCTGCGCAAAATCCCTGGTCGAGCAACTGGAGTTGCGATGCCGTCTGCCCGTCGAAGAACTCAGCTCCTGCTTGCCGCTCTGGCCGCGGGCGTCCTCTCGGCCGGCTGCTCGGCATCGGGCGATGCCCAGGGTGCGGCGCCGAGCGCGTCCGCCGCCGATGCGCAGGAAGTGGCCTACTACCGGTGTCTGGAGAAGCAGGGCATGGCCCTGGAGGTGACCGACAGCGGTCATCTCCGGGTAGACAAGGACAAGGCTGCTGCGGCGGGTGCCGCAAAGCAGCAGGCCGCCGAGGACAAGTGCCGGAGCACGTTGCCCGACAGCACTCAGCCGAAGGCCTCCGCCGACGCGGTCGAGGCGGCCCGAAAGATCACGGCCTGCTTCCGGGAGAACGGCGTTCCGGAGTACCCGGACCCCGACCCCAGGACGGCGGAGATCAAGCTCAGCGATGAGCTGGCCGCAAAGGTGAAGCGGGACTTCGCAGATGTGGCGGCCAAGTGTTCGCCTGCTGACGGGCGGTCGGGGATCGTCGGCGGCTGACCTCACATGGAGCGGATAGAGGTACTGGAGGAATCGGACCGCGAAGTACCGGAGGCCGCGCCCGGCTCCGGAGTCTCGCGGCGCGGCCGGTGGGCCGCCATCGTCGCCGGCGCGGCCGCCCTGCTCGCCATCGGCGGCATGCTCGCCGCCACGGTGATCAAATCACCGGCCCAGGCCGCCGCCGAGGCGCGGCCGCCGGGGCGCACCGTGCTCACCTCGCCTGTGGAGTACCGGGTCCTGACCTCTTCGGTCATCGTCCGGGGGCAGGTGGTGGCCGGTCAGAGCGTGGATGTGGCGCCTCAGATGTCCGGCGGGGCGGACGCCGCCACTCCGGTCGTCACGAAGCTGCCGGTGAAACAGGGGGCGAACGTCAAAGCAGGGCAGGTGGTCCTGGAGGTGTCGGGGCGGCCGGTGTTCGTACTGCCGGGCAAGGTTCCGATGTACCGGGACCTGAAGCCCGGCGCCAAGGGCAACGACGTCAGACAACTGCAGCGGGCGCTGCGTGCCCTCGGCCACGGTACGGGCAGCGACCCCTACGGGGCGTTCGGTGCCGGCACCAAGACCGCCCTCAACTCCTTCTATGCCGCCATCGGCTACGACCCGCTGCCCGCCCTCGACGACGGCGGGGAAGGGGTGAAAGCCGCCCAGGAGGCGGTGACCCAGGCAAAGCGGGCGGTGGCGGAAGCCGAGGCGGCCGACGGCGCGGTCGCGGAGCGCAACCTCGGCTACGCCCGGGAGGATCTGCACCGCGCGCGAGCGGATCTGGCCGAGGCGAAGGCCGCGGCGGGGCCGCGGCTGCCCGCGGGTGAGGTCGTCTTCCTTCAGGGGTTCCCCGCGCGGGTGGACTCCGTGGCAGGGCGCGTCGGGGGGCCGGTCGACGGCACGGTGATGACGGTGTCGGCCGGCCGCCTCCAGGTGCGGGCATATCTGCAGGAGCATCAGAAGGGTCTGGTCCACAAGGGGCAGCGGGTGCGGATCTACTCCGAAGTGACCGGAGTCGAGGCCCGTGCGACGGTGGGTTACCTGGCCGAGTCGTTCACCTCGCCCGGCGGCGGCGAAGGCGACGGTCAGAGCGGTTCGTCGGGGGAGCAGGGCGCGGCCTCCGGTCAGCAAGGGCAGAGCGGGTATCTGCTGCGGGCCGACCCGGACCGGCCGCTGGACCCGAAGCTGGCCGGACAGGACGTCCGGCTGACCATCGAGGCGGCCCGCACCGACGGCAAGGCGCTGGTCGTGCCGATCACCGCGCTCACCGCCGGGGCCGACGGCCGTACCACCGTCACCGTCGTCGAGGCGGACGGCAGGCAACGGCGGGTCGAGGTGCATACCGGAACGGCGGGCGACGGCTTCGTGGCCGTCGAGCCCGTGGGCTCGGCCCGGCTGGCGGAGGGCGAGCAGGTGGTCACGGGCGTCAAGCGGGAGAAGAGTGGTCCGTGACGGATTCCCTCTCGTTGCCTCCGGTCATCGAGTTCCGCCAGGTCGGGCTGACCTATCCCGGACCGCCGTCGGTGGCGGCGCTCAAGCCCTGCGATCTGACGGTGCGGCGTGGGGACTTCGTCACCGTCGTCGGCCCCTCCGGCTCCGGCAAGTCCACGTTCCTGAACATTGCGGGACTGTTGGACGCCCCCACGCACGGGACGTATCTGCTGGACGGGCACGACACCGGAGCACTGTGCGACGCCGACCGCACGGCGCTGCGGGGCAGGAGGATCGGTTTCGTCTTCCAGGCCTTCCATCTGCTGCCGCACCGCTCGGCGCTGGAGAACGTCGCCATGTCCATGATGTACAACGGCGTCGCCCGGGCGGAGCGGATGACGCGGGCCAGGCAGGCGTTGACCCGGGTCGGGCTCGAACACCGTGTCGACTCGGTTCCCACCCGGCTGTCCGGAGGCGAGCGTCAGCGGGTCGCCATCGCCCGGGCCCTGGCGGGCGGACCGTCGCTGCTGCTGTGCGACGAGCCGACCGGGAACCTGGACTCGGCCAACGCCCGCACCGTGCTCGAACTGCTGGAGGAATTGCATGCGGAAGGGCTGACCGTCGTACTGATCACGCATGACCCGGAGGTGGCCGCGCGCGGCGGACGGACCGTGTCCATCCACGACGGCATCCTCACGGAGCGCCGGGAGGCCGCAGCCGTATGACATCACCTGCTCACAAGAGCAGAGCGGCGGGCATCGACCGCTCCTCGTTCAAGATGCGCGACCTGTTCTCCGAGGCCGGCGCCGGGATGCTGCAGCGCCCCGCCCGGTCGGCGCTGACCGCCCTCGGCACCGTGCTCGGTGTCGGCACCTTCGTCGCGATACTCGGGCTGACCTCCACCACGTCCTCCCAGATCGACTCCCGGTTCAACGCGCTCACCGCCACCGAAGTGACCGTGGAGGACGCCGTCCATGACCCCGACGGGCTGATCGGGCCCGCCTTTCCCGAAGACGCCGATACCCGCATGCGCCGCGTCAACGGAGTGCGTGCCGCCGGGGTCTTCTGGACGGTGCGCGACGATCGGGCGTCGACCGTGAGGTCGGCTCCCGTTGCCGGAGGTGAAGGGGAGCCGATCGATGTGGTCGCCGCCTCACCCGGGGTGCTGCGGGCAGCCGTGCCGACCCTGACAGAGGGGCGGCTGTACGACGACGCGATGGCCCGCCGTGGCCGGGTCGCGGTCATCGGCGAGGGGACGGCCGCGCGGCTCGGGATCACCACGCTTCAGACGCATCCGGCGGTGTTCATCGGGGATGAGCCCTTCACTGTGGTCGGCATCGTCCAGGACGTGGAGCGCAAGGCCGATCTGCTGCTCAGCGTGGTGGTTCCGCGCACCTCGGCGGAGGAACTGTGGGGTCGGCCGGGGCCCGGCGAGGCGAGCATGCTGGTCGCCACGGAGCTGGGTGCCGCCCGGCAGGTCGCGGAAGAGGCCCCGACGGCCCTGCGGCCCGACCACCCCGAGTACCTCAAGGCCGTACCGCCGCCCGACCCCCGCGGTTTGCGCTCCGGGGTCGGCTCCGACCTCAGTCAACTGTTTCTGCTGCTGGCCGGGATCTGCCTGGTCATCGGCGCGGTCGGCATCGCCAACACCACCCTCGTCGCGGTGCTGGAGCGGACGGGCGAGATCGGCCTGAGGCGCGCCCTGGGCGCTCGCGCTCGGCACATCACCGCCCAATTCCTGGCCGAGTCCGGAACACTGGGGGCGCTCGGCGGACTGGTCGGCACCAGCCTCGGGGTACTCACCGTGGTCGGTGTGGCCCTGGCTCGCCACTGGACTCCCGTCCTGCATCCGGGCACGGTCGCGGCCGCCCCTCTGGTGGGGCTCGCCACCGGCGTCCTGGCCGGGCTCTATCCGGCATGGAGGGCGTCCCGTATCGAACCAGTGGAGGCGCTGCGGCGCTGATGGGTCCGTACAGCGTGCGGTGCGACCCGGACGGGCGGGCCGCGGCTCGAGGCGCTGTCGGGGCTCGACAAGACACACCTGCTGCAGCGATCGGCCTCGGGCGCGTGGGTCAGTAAGCGTGGTCCTCGCCTACCCACGCGTGGATCAAGGCGGCCCAGTCGGTGACGACGGGGGCGAGGTCAACTCACCCCTCGGCGCGCTCGGCTAAGTGAACGGCTGGTACCGAGGCCAGCCCAACACAGCAGAAACTTGTCGACCTCCCGACTGGCTCTCCGTTACGGATCCACCACGAACGGTGCCTGGTGCGTGCGAAAATCCGACCGGTCGATCATCACCGCAGACAGGGCGCGCCGCCCGCTGCACCCGGGGGAGGGGAGCCTCGTATGGCCCTGCTGTCGTCGAGTCCGAAGTGGCCCACCCTTCCCGACTATTTCCACGACTGGGCGCTGGTGGACGTGGAGACCTCCGGGCTGAGACCCGGCCGGGACCGTGTCCTCTCGCTTGCGATCCTCACGCTGGACGCACGTGGCCACCAGACGGGAGAGTTCTCCACCCTCCTCAACCCGGGCTGCGACCCCGGCCCCGTGCATATCCACGGCCTCACCCCGGCCCGTCTCGCCGGCGCTCCCACCTTCGACGAGATCGCACCGCAGGTGGGGGCACTGCTCAGCAACCGCGTCCTGGTCGCCCACAACGCGCAGTTCGACTACGACTTCCTGGCCCACGAGTTCGCCCAGGTCCGTTCCTGGGTTCCAGTCAGGAGACGGCTGTGCACGCTGGCCCTCAACCGCCTGGTCGGGCCCGCGACGCCCGATCTCAAGCTGGGCACGCTCGCCGTGCACTACGGCGTGCGCCAGGAAAGGGCCCACGACGCGCAGGACGACGTACGGGTGCTCTCCGGCATCCTGCGCGGCTCACTGAGCGCGGCCGAGCGACTGGGCCTGTCCCTGCCGCTCCTGGATTGCCCACCCCGCCAGGACTACAAGCCATATGTCCCCAAGACGCCCTGCCCGTACCGCAATCCGGGCCGCCTGGAACCGGGCGGTCTCCTGGTACAGGGCATGAAGGTCGCCATCAGCGGGGACACCAAGGTCTCCCGTGAGGAGTTGGTCGCCCGTTCGGTGGCGGCCGGGCTGAACATGACGACCTCGGTCAGCGGCCAGACCAGCGTCGTCGTCACCAACGATCCCAGTGCCGCATCCGGGAAACTGCGTCGCGCCGCGACCGAGGGTGTTCCGCTCGTGGATGAGCCGACGTATCTGCGGCTGTTGGAGAGTGTGCAACCTGGCCAGGCCAAGGGCATCGCCCGGCAGCGGCGCGCGGCGGAGACTCCCGTGAGCCCACCCACTGCACCGCCTGCGCCGACGCCAAGTGTCCCGGCACAGCGGACTGC
Source organism: Streptomyces sp. NPDC025638 (assembly GCF_055558775.1). NCBI lineage: Bacteria > Bacillati > Actinomycetota > Actinomycetes > Kitasatosporales > Streptomycetaceae > Streptomyces > Streptomyces sp. NPDC025638. The sequence goes on from NZ_JBVHLX010000007.1 coordinate 56,015, forward strand.
CGTACCTACCGCATCCGATGTTGCCGAGGTTCAGCCGCTCACCGGGCACAGGGTGTTGGTCCTGGGAGGCACGCACCAAGAGGCCGCCGAGGCACGTGCGCGTGCTGTCGCCTTCGGAGCCTCCGCGGCGGTCAACCTCTCCGCCAGCGTGTCCGATGTCGTCGTGCTGCCCGGCGGCGAAGCGGACCGGCGCATGACGCGCATCACCGCCCTCGGCCTACGCGTCCACGACGCCGACTGGCTCCTCGCACCCATGACTACGCCGATGCCCGCGCCGGCACAGAGCGCGGCCGGAAACCAGCCTGACACGGCAGCGGTACTGGTCCGAGGGGCGGTCATCGACCTGTCCGACACCGGCACGGCCTGGACAGTGGCCGCCACATGGCGTCAGCAGACCGCCTACGACGTGGACGTTGTCGCTTTCGCGGTCGACTCTCACGAACAGGTACCAGGAGACGAGGACTTCGTCTTCTATGGCGCACCCGAACACCCCGACGGCACCCTGCAGCTCGCCACGGACGGTCCGACGGAACAGGCCGTCACTGCCGACCTGGAGCGTCTGCCCCTGGAGATCCACGGGATCGTCATCGCCGCCGCGATCGACGGTGCCGCGACCTTCTCCGACATCGGGGCCATCGAGATCACCGCCACCTGCGGGATCGGCGCGGCCCCGACCGTCCGGGCCACCCTCGACGCCGCCACCACCGAACGCACCATGATCCTCGCCGAGCTCTACCGCCGAGGGGATGGCTGGCGGCTGCGTGCCGTCGGGCAGGGCTACGACCATGGCCTGGCCGACCTTGCTCGTGGCTACGGCGTCGACGTCGCCGACAGGTGAGCGTGCCACCGGGCCTGGCCGTCCGGGCCCGGCCGCCTTGTCCGGCGCTCAGCCGAGCAGCGGTGCCAGTGCGGTCTCGCCCGCGAGGATCCGCCAGGCGGGCACCCGCACCGTCCGGCTCACGGGGCAGGGTTTGGCCCCATGCCCCCCGGAGGGCAGTCCGGTGAGCAGGTCGCCTCGCGCGTGGGTCAGCCGAAGGTGCCGCGCGGGGTCCGCACCGGGCCCCGGCCGGGGTCGATCGGACGCATCATGTGGAGCGCGCGACGATCCTTGAAACCATCCTGAGGAGTCCTGGCCTGCAGTGTTGCAGGCCAGCCCAGCAATCGGGGCCACGGAAGACCAGCCGGATCGGCGCTCGCCAAGAGCTCTGGCAAGATGCAGGGCAAGACTCACGACTGGCTTCCGAGGCGGAGCCGCCCTTGGGCCACCACAACCGTATCGTCAGTCGTCGACTCGCCCCTCGGACACTTGCTATAGCGATACGGAGACGAGGGCCTCGACCTGACGGTCGCGGTCCTCGTTGCGTGTTCGTAGCCGATGGTGATGCCCGGGGCTTCGTGGAGTGTGCCTTTCTTTTGCCGGCGTCGGCGTCGGCCACCAGCGACCCGGCCGACACGCTGTGGTCCAGCGGTTCGAACGTGCGGTCTCGGACCATCCGCTCCGGCCAGCGCTGAAGCCTGCCTGGTGGAGGTCCCTGGTGGGGCGCGGGCCCCGGCTGTACCCGCCGCGGGCGTCCGGTCCCACCCGCGTACCGCGCTGCGCCGGCCCGGGTTCGCGGTCGGCCACGGGGGTCCTGCAGTCGGTGCCCCGGCGAGAACTGGGCTGTATCGTAAGAAATCCGATGTAAGGGATTTCTCGGGTGTCAGAGTGTGAAGCGGCGGTGCGTATGTCTCCTGCACCGGCCGGCGAGGCGGTCGGCGGCGTTCCGCGTCGTGCCGGGGTTCGTCCTCCCGAGGTACGGGGCCAGTGAGGGGCACGCGGGCCCGGAGCCCGGTGGCGCACGGCGGTGGCGGGGAAGCGCGGGGCCGTCCCGGGCGGAAGCTGTTGGATGCCCTGCTTGACCTCGTCGATCAGGCGGTCGTGGTCTGCGACGCCTCCAACGTGGTGCTCTGGTGCAACGGCCTGACCGGCGTCTACTTCCCGGGCCTGCGGCCAGGGACGGCGCCCGACCCCGCGGTAGCCGGACCCCTGGGGCAGGCGGTCGTCGCCTCTGCGGCGCGCTTCGATGCCGACTTCCTCGGTCGGCGGCTGACCGGGCGCAGGAGCACAGTGCAGGACTGCTCGGTGTGGCTCGTCAGTGACGAGACCGGGGCCCGCCAGTGCGAGGCCGAGCTGCGCGCCGAGCGGTCCCGGACGGCGTTCCTGAGCGAGGCGGGCCGACGGCTGGGGGCCTCGCTGCACCACGGCCGCACCGCCCGGGGTGTGGTGGAACTCGCCGTGCCGGCCTTGGCGGACGCTGCACTGCTCGTACTGCCGCCGCGCCGAGGCCACGCGGACTGGTACCGCTGCGCCGCGCCGGGCGCGGCGGCGGAGTCGGGTGCGATGTCGGCGTCCTCCCTCGAGCGTGTGCCGCAACTGGGGCGGGCCCTGTCGGGCCTGTGGCCGCTGCCCGCCCCCTGCCGGCCGGACGAGCTCGGTGCGCTCGGTCCGGCGGCGCCGCCGGACCCGGGCAGGGGAGGGGAGTCGCTCGTGACGGCACTGCCGGGGAGCGAGGCCCCGGCGGGGGCCATGGTTCTCGTCCGCTCGGCGGGAGCCGGGGGCTTGGACGCCGCGGACACCGCAATGCTGCGCGACTACGCCTTCCGAGCAGGTATGGCGCTGTCGACCGCCGCCCTCTACGCCCAGCAGGCCCAAACTGCGCACGTGCTCCAGTCGGGCCTCGATCCGGCGCCGCTGCCCGAGGTGCCTCGGGTGCGGCTGGGCGCCGCCTACCGCCCCGCCCCGGAGGCACTGGGCTTCGGCGGCGACTTCTACCAGGTGGAACCTGCGCGGGACGGCAGCGGGGGCGTGGAGTTCGCCCTGGGGGACGTCTGTGGCAAGGGCGTCGAGGCGGCCGTGCTCACCGGCCACGTACGCCAGGGCCTGCGGACCCTGGCCCTCGTCGAGTCCCGGCCGCTGCGTGTGCTCGACGTGCTCAACCGGTCGCTGCTCGAGGCGGACTCGGGCCGGTTTGCCAGCTTGGTCATCGGCGCCGCCCGCCCGGGCGGCGGAGGCGCCCTGGACGTCGTGCTCGCCGGCGGCGGGCACCCGCCGCCGCTGGTGCTGCGCCGTGATGGCACCGTGGAGCCCGTGGACGTGGGCGGGATGCTGGTCGGGGCCCTGCCCGGCGCGGAATTCGGCCAGGCCGGAGTCCGCCTGGCGCGCGACGAGCTGATCTTGCTGTACAGCGACGGGGTCACCGAGGCACGGGGCGGTCCTGGCGGTGTTGAGGAGTACGGGGCGCAGCGGCTCGAGCACGACCTGGCGGGCTGCGCGGGGATGCCCGCCGGCGCGGTCGCCGAGCGGATCGAACTGCGCGTCGCCGACTGGCTGGCCGGAGGTGCCCACGACGACATCGCGGTGCTGGCGCTCCAATCCTCGCCCGGTGCGTCCGGCGCCGCCGGAGCCCTTCGGTGACCGGCGCGTCCGCCGTCGCGCCGGGGGTCCGCGCCGCCTTCGACGACCACCTCGCTCACACCGACGAGACCGGGGCCACCGCGCTCGCCCTGGGCCTGTTGCGGTCCGGGGTCGCGGCGGAGGACGTTCTGCTCGGCCTGATCGCCCCGGCACAGGCCGCTGTCGGCGCCCGGTGGGTGTCCACGGAGTGGAGCGTGGCCCAGGAGCACGCCGCCACCCACGTGAGCGAGCGCGTGGTGAGCGCCGTGGCCGCCGCGGCCTCCGCGCCGCGGCCTCGGGACTTTGCGCCGGCCCGCCGTATCGCGTTCGCGTGCGTCGAGGGGGAGCGCCACACCCTGCCCGCGCGGATCGCCGCCGAGGTGCTGCGGCTGCGCGGCTTCGACCTGACGTTCCTGGGCGCCAACGTCCTCGTCCCGCGCCTGGTGTCCCACGTGCACCGGCAGGGGCCCGACCTGGTGGCCCTGTCGTGCATGATCCCGGTGCGCCTGCCTGCCGCGCACCGCCTCGTCGAGTGCTGTCGGCGCGCCGAGGTGCCGGTGCTCGTGGGCGGCTCGGGCTTCGGACCCGGAGGCGTCTGGGCCCGCACGCTCGGAGCCGACCTGTACGCGCCCGATCCGGCCACCGCCGATGAGATGCTCGCCGCGCGGTGGCCGCAGACCCCACGGGAAGCGGCGCCCCTGGAGCACCTCGCCGACGGAGAGTACTCCCTGATCGTCCGGCAGCGGGCCGGGTTGCTGCGGCGGCTGCTCGCCCAACTGGGGGAGCGGTACCCGCGGTTGCGCGACCCCGGCGCGGAGCATGCCGAGGCCGTTCTCGAGGACCTCGGCCGTCTCCCGGACATTGTGGCCGCGGCGAACTACGTCGACGATCCGCGGGTCCTCACCGACTATCTCTCCTTCGGCGCGGCGTTCCTCCACGCCCGCGGCGTACCCACCGCCGCTCTGGGCGCGGCCCTGGCGGCGCTGTCCGGGCCGCTCGGCGGCCTTCCGCGGGCGGCCGCGCACCTGGACGCCGGGCGGCGCTGGCTCTCGGCCGCGGGCCACGCCGTCCCGGCGGCCTGACGGCGGGACCAGATGACGGCACAGGCACCACAGCGGATGCACGTCCCGAGCAGACACCCGCGCGTTCACGACCCCTGACCGGCCACACCACTCGGCGGGGCACCATCGCACATCGACAGAAGACGATCTCTCGGACACGCTCCCTCGGCTGTTCCGCACTATCTGGGCGGGGTCGGCATCGAGCCGAGCCGGCTGAGTCACCTCTTCGAGCGGCACACGGCCGACCTATAGTTGGCCTCATGAGCCGTTGGGAGGAGCTGACCGGGGGGAGGTCGGGACAGGACTACGCCGCACGGTTCGCGGCCCTGGCCCGTAGCGGGAAGGATGTGCACGGTGAGGCGCGGTTGTGCGCAGCGCTCGTGCCTGCCGGAGCGCGGGTGCTGGACGCGGGATGCGGTACCGGACGGGTCATGATCCGGCTTGCGGAGCTCGGGTACGACTGTGTCGGGGTGGATCTTGATGCGTCGATGCTGGCGGTGGCGCAGAAGCAGGCGCCGGGACTGCCCTGGTTCCAGATCGATCTGGCCGGGTTCGAGCCGGACCTGCTCGGTATCGCGGCGGACTTCGATCTCGTGGTGGCCGCAGGCAACGTCTTCCCGTTGCTCGCTGCCGGCACCGAGGCCACGGTGGTCGAGCGCCTGGCCGCAGCCCTGCGCCCGGGCGGTCTGATGGTCGTCGGGTTCGGCCTGGACGAAGCCCACCTGCCCGTGCCGCCAGGCATCAGCCTGCCGGAGTACGACGACTGCTGCGCCGTGGCCGGCCTCACCCTCGTTGACCGCTTCGCCACCTGGGACGCCGACCCTTACTACGGCGGCGGCTACGCCGTCAGCGTCCACCGCCGGTGAGGTTGTGCGGGACATCCTGATCACCGCGCCCGCCAGGCGGCCGGCAGTCTCGCCGAGCAGTCCGCGAGCAGTTCCCCTGAGGTGACCACGGCTCACGAGGAGATGCCGGGAGCACCTCGCGGATCTCGCACCATGAGGTGTCCCTGTGCCACCACGACCGTATCGTCAGGTGGCCGGATCCCAGGCTGTTCGAGCGTCCTGACGCCGCAGGCGGCGGCCGACATGGTGTCGGTCGCCGCCTGGCGGAAGGGATTCAGGTTCGTATGCGTGGCGTGGCGTCAGCCGGTCGCGCTGCCCGAGACCCACTCGCTCCACGGCATGTTCCAGTCGCTGAGGCCGTTGTCCGGGGCCAGCGTGGTGTTGTCCGCGGAGTTCTTGACGATCACTACGTCACCGATCATCGAGTTGTCGAAGAACCAGGCGGCGGGCTTCTTGGCGTCGCCGCCGCCCACGACGTCCTTCAGGCCCACGCAGCCGTGGCTGGTGTTGACCTTGCCGAAGACCGAGTCGGCACCCCAGTAGTTGCCGTGGATGAACGTGCCCGAGGCGGTCAGGCGCATGGCGTGCGGTACGGCCTTGATGTCGTACGAGGGCTTGCCGTCCTTCTCCGTGAGGCCGACGGTCGCACCGTTCATGTGGATCTGCCTGAACTTCTCGGAGATGACCATCTGACCGTTGTACGTCGGGTGCTCGGGGCTGCCGGACGAGATCGGGATGGTCTTGATCGTCTTGCCGTCCCGTACGACGGTCATCTGCTTCGTCTCGGCGTCGACGGTGCTGATCTGGCTCCGGCCGATCTTGAAGGTGACCGTCTTCTGGATGCCGTAGGCGTTGAGCTTGACGGTGACGGTGGAGCCGGGCTGCCAGTAGTTCATGGGGCGGAAGTCCAGGCGGTGGTCGTTGAACCAGTGACCGACGACCTGCTGGCCGCTGCTGGAGCTGACCTGGATCTTCGACTCCACGGCGGCCTTGTTGCTGATCGCCTTGCCGAAGTTGACCATCACCGGCATGCCCACGCCGACGGTCGAGCCGTTCTCGGGGGAGAGGTGCCCGATGAAGTTGTTGGCCGGGGAGATCGTGGTGATCGTGGCGTTCCCGGTGGCGGAGCGGCCCTGGGCGTCCTCGGCCTCCGCGGCGACCTGATACCTGGTGGCCTTCTCCAGCCGGCCGTCCGGCTTCCAGGACGTGCCGTCCGCGGACACGGTGCCCGGAATCTCGGTACCGGTCGCGACGGCGGTCATGGTCACCTTGGTGAGCTTGCCGTTGCTGACGGTGACCGTGACGGGGGCGTTGATCCCGACGTTGTAGGCGCCTTCCCCGGACGTGATCTTTATTCGGGCGTCGGAAGCGTCCTGGGCGCCCGTCTGATCCGACGGCGACGGCGTCGGCGTCGGCGTCTGCGTCTGCGCCTGCGGTTTCGGGTCGGTCCCGGGGCCGTTGTCGCTGGTGGCAGCGTGGCTGGTACCGCCTAGGGCCGTGAGTGCGAGTACGCCGCCGAATACGCCGGCCGTAGCCATCAGCCCGGTGCGCCGCTTACGTGCCGTGATCAAACGCTTCTCCCATGCCACTGGTCGTTGAATCCCTGGAGCCGGAAACCGGAGGAGGGCAACCTGCTCCAAGGACTCCATTTATGCATTCATCCGTCTTTAAAGGAGTAAATTGTGGCGGATTCCACGCCCTGCCGTTCGGGTGGGTGCCCGGTGTCGGCAGATGGCGGGACGGTGTGACGCCGGAGTCGTAGGCCGGGGGCGCCTGTCAGCCGAAGGGGAGGTCCGTGAGGGACTGCTCCGCCCAGATGGTCTTGCCCGTGGCGTGGTACCGGGTGCCCCAGTGGTGGGAGTACTGGGCGACGAGGAAGAGCCCGCGGCCGCCCTCGTCGGTGTTCGCGGCCCGGCGGATGTGCGGTGAGGTGCTGCTGGCGTCGCTGACCTCGACGATCAGCATGCGGTCGCGGATGAGCCGCAGCCGTATCGGCGGGGTGGCATGGCGTATGGCGTTGGTGACGAGCTCGCTGATGATCAGCTCGGTGCTGAAGGCCAGGTCCTCCAGTCCCCACTGGTGGACCTGCCGTGCGGCGAGCGAACGGGCGTCGGAGACGGCGGCGGGATCGGTCGGCAGATCCCATGTGGCGACCCGCGCGGCGTCCAGCGAGCGGGTACGGGCGAGGAGCAGCGCCAGGTCGTCCTGCGGAGCCAGATGCGGCGTGACCGCGTCGGACAGGGCTCGGCAGATCTCGTCCGGTGAACGGCGGGACTGTGTCATGATCGCGCGGAGCCGCTCCTCCAGCGACGGGTCCGCAGCGCGGGCGTGCAGCAGGCTCCGGGTGTACAGCACCAGGGTGCTGCCCTCGGCAAGCTCCGTTTCATGGGGTTCGAAGACGGGGTCGCCCTGGCCCAAGGGCTGGTTCGACGGCAGTTCGGCGTAACGGACCCGGTCGGCCGGATCGACCACCGCGGGCGGCGGGTGTCCGGCGCTCGCCATCACGCACCGGCGGGACACCGGGTCGTAGACCGCGTACAGGCAGGTTGCGCCGACGAGCTTTTCCATGATGGGCGCGGATCCCGCGGTGTGCTCGCGTTCGACCAGACGCGGCACCATGTCGTCGAGCCGGGCCAGTACCTCGTCGGGGGCGAGGTCCAGTTGCGCGAGGATGCGCAGGGCGGAGCAGATCTGGCCCATGCAGGCGGCGGCCTCGATCCCGGCGCCGGGTATGTCGCCGACGGCGAGGGCCACGCGGGCGCCGGACAGCGGGATGACATCGAACCAGCAACCGCTCACCCCGGCGTGCGCCCGGGCGGGCCGGTAGTGGTGCGCGATGTGGACCGCGCTCTGGTCCGGCACGCTGCGCGGCAGCATGCTCTGCTGGAGGGTGACGGCGGCGGCGCGCTCGCCGGTGTAGCGGCGGGCGTTGTCCACTGCGACGGCGGCGCGGGCGACCAGTTCCTGTACGAGAACCAAATCGTCGGGTTCGAAGGCGTCCGGGCGGGCCCGCGTGCGGTACAGATGCGCCACGCCCAGGATGGTGTCCCTGGCCCGGAGTGGCACCACCATGAGGGAATGGACCCCTTGCGCCAGCAGTGCCCGGGCCCTGGGGTCGCGTGAGTTGCGGACCCAGTCGGCGTCGGGGCCGACGGCCGGCAGCAGTCGGGGCTGCCCGTCGGCGAGGCTCTCGGCGTAGGGCGAGTCGGCGGGGAACTCCTGGAATTCTCCGATCTGCCGGAGCTGTTCGGTGATCACCGGATGGGCGGCCTTGCGCGCCGTGAGACGCAGGGCGACCCGCCCGGCGCCCGGGAGCGGGGGCTCCTCGCCCACCGCCACGCCGTCCAGGAGGTCGATCGCCACGAGGTCGGCCAGGCGCGGGACGAGCACGTCGGCGAGTTCCTGGGCCGTGCGCGTGACATCGAGTGTCGTTCCGATGCGGGCGGCGGCTTCGTCGAGCAGCGCCAGACGCTCACGGGCCCGGTGGCGCTCGGTGATGTCGATGACCATGTCGGTGACGCCCAAGGGCCGGCCGTCCGGGCCGCTGAGCGCGAACGAGGACGTCAACCAGACGCGGTCCCTGCCGGGATCGGCGGGGGTACGGCCGTGGTGCTCGGCGCCGACGACGGGCAGTCCCGTCTCCAGAACTCGTGCGAGTCGGCTCTCGATCCCGGCGGTGTCCAGCTCGGTCAGCACCTCACTGAGCCGGTGGCCGAGGACCTGGTCGTTGGGAATCCCGTGGATGTGTTCGAGCGCGGGGTTCGCCCGCACGAGCCGCAGCCGCGTGTCGAACACGGCCACGCCGATCGGGGACTGGGTGAACAGCGCGTCCAGGATGGCCCGGTCCTCGTCGAGCCGCCGCAGCCACTCGCCCGGACCCGCACCGTGGCCGTCCGCGGAGGCCTCGCCCGGAATCCCCATCCCACTGGTCCCGTCGTTCGGCAATCGGCTGCTTCGGCAAGAAGACGCCGCAACAACTTCGGCCGGCCGGAGCGCCCCGGGGAATCTGACCCGTTCACCAAGGGAGCCATCGCCGCAAAGGCCGTAAGACGTCGGCCCGGCGTCCCTTCACACCTCAGGGTAATCAGGCCGGGACGGCCTCCGCGCGGTGACGGCGGCCGGTGCCCGTCTCGTGGATCCGCGGAGCTTCGCCCGGATGAGCGCCGCCGGGATCGTATCCTCGATCCGTGGTCGGCATGCAGGTACGGAAGGCTGAGCGCGGGCCGGGGCGCCCGCGGGACGAGCGGGTGGCCGGCGCCGCCCTGACCGCCGTCGTCGAACTGGTGACGGAGCAGGGGATCGGGGCCGTCACCATGGACGCCGTCGCGGCGCGTGCCGGGGTGAGCAAGCCGGCCATCTACCGGCGCTGGCCCACCAAGCAGGCCATGATCCTCGCGGCTGCCGAGCGGCACATCGGCGAGCTGTCCGTACCGGACCTGGGCGATTTCCGGGCGGAGCTGCGTGAGGTGCTCACCGCGCGGGTGGCGGCCTACCGGCAGCCCGGTACGGACCGGCTCATGGCCGAGATGATCGGGGCGGCCGCGGACGATCCCGGGGCACGCCAGGCGTATGCCGAGTTCGTCGGGCGGATGATGGGGGAGACCCGCACCATTCTCGAGCGCGGGATCGCGCGTGGCGAGGTCAGGCCCGATGTCGATGTGCGCTCCGCGGCCACGCTGGTGGCGGCGCCGCTGATCTATCGCCTGCTGGCGGAGCGCGAGCTGCCCGACGCACGCCTCGCGGACGACCTCGTCGACATGGTGGCCCGCGCGGTCTGCCACGCGGTCTGAGCCGCGCGCCAACCTCTCCGGAACCGTTCGAAAAAATCCCGCGGTCGGCCCTTGCCGTCCCGTACCTCAATATCGATACTTCCAGTAACGATTTTTCGGTGCGACCGTGGAGGCCCGTATGTCCGCCCTTGCCACCCCCCGCCCTGCCCTCGACAAGCCGCTGATGCACTACGGCCCGCGTGTGCTGGAGCGCACCGCGCCCGGGATGCCGGCGTACACCTACCGGCAGCTGCGGATCTCACCCCTTACCCCGCACATCGGCGCGGAGATCGGCGGGGTCGACCTGTCACGGCCGATCGGTGACGAGCTCGCCGAGGAGCTCAGGCAGGCCCTGCTGGAATGGAAGGTGATCTTCTTCCGCGACCAGCACGCCTTCGACCCGGACGCCCAGCACGCCCTCGCCGGGATCTGGGGCGAGCCGGAGCCGAACCCCTTCTTCCCGAAGGGCGACACCGTCGGCGTCTCGCGCCTGGCCAAGGACGCGATGGCCGTCGGCAGCGAGAACATCTGGCACAGCGACCACTCCTTCATGGCCGCCCCCGCCCTCGGCTCGGTACTGCGCGCGGTGGAGATCCCGCCCGCCGGCGGCGACACGATGTGGGCGGACATGGGTGCCGCGTACGACAACCTCTCCGAGGAGCTGAAGGCACGGATCGAGGGGCTCACCGCGGTGCACGACTGGGTGCCCAGCTGGGGCGCGCTGATGACGCCGGAACAGATCGAGGCACTGCGCGCCACGCTGCCGCCGGTCGAGCACCCGGTGGTCGCCCGCCACCCGCGCACGGGCCGCAAACTGCTGTACGTCAACGAGCCGTTCACCGTGCGGATCGTGGGTCTGTCCGACCGCGAGAGCCGCGAACTGCTCGACGAACTCGTGCTGCAGGCCCGCGTTCCCGAGTACCAGGTCCGCTTCCGCTGGCAGGCCGACTCGGTCGCGATCTGGGACAACATCGCCACCCAGCACTACGCGATCAACGACTACTTCCCGCAGCGGCGCGTGATGGAGCGCATCGCGATCACCGGCGCCCCGCTCGCCTGAGCCCCGCACCCAGGGGGTGTCGTTCGGATGATCCCGGCGCCGCGGGCCCTGGCACGCACTCCTCCATGACTCCGCTCGGGGCGGCCGGCCCGCACCGCTCGTCACGGCCGCCCTGATCCGAACGACACCCCCCAGCCCCTCCGAACCCCCGCGGAGCCCCCGTGACCGACACCGACCTCGCCCCCGTCACGCCCGCCGAGTCCTCGGCGACCGATCGCAGGGCCGTACGCCGTGCGTGGACCGTCACCGCGCTGCTCGTGGTCTTCATGATGGTCAACTTCGCCGACAAGTCCGTCCTCGGGCTCGCCGCCGATCCGATCCGCCACGACCTCGGCCTGTCCGCGACCGGCTTCGGGCTGGCGAACAGCGCCTTCTTCCTGTTGTTCTCCCTCTGCGGTGCGGCGGTGGGCCTGCTGGCCGACCGGGTCCGGCCGCGTCGGCTGCTGCTGATCATGGCGCTGGTGTGGTCGGTGGCGCAGCTGCCGATGGCCCTGGGCGCCGGGACCGCCGCGCTGGTGGCCTCGCGGATCGTGCTGGGGGCGGCGGAGGGCCCAGCGTTCCCCGTCGCCCAGCACAGTGCGCTGTCCTGGTTTCCCAACCAGCGACGGAACCTCCCCGGCGCCCTGATCACCGTCGGCACCGCACTGGGGGTCGTGACCGCGGCCCCCGGGCTGACCTGGGTGATCCATCACCACGGCTGGCGCTCGGCCTTCGGCGTGGTCGCCGCGGCGGGCGTCCTGTGGGCGGCCGCATGGTTCCTCGTCGGCCGTGAGGGCGGGTACGCGGGCACCACCCGGGACACGACCGGGCCCACCCTCGGCACCGCTGCCGGTGAGGCACGCGCCGACGTCCCCTACCGCCGCATCCTCGGCACCCGTACCTGGATCGGCGCCACGGTCGCCTACTTCAGCACCTACTGGTGCGTGGCTCTGCTCCTCGTGTGGCTGCCCTCCTACCTGCACGACGGCCTCGGCTACGCCACGACCGACGCGGCGAGCCTGATCGCCGTGCTCTGGACGGCCGGTGCGGTGGTCATGCTCGGGCAGGCGGGGCTGACCGGCCGGCTCCTGCGGCGCGGTGTGAGCAGCCGGTGGGCCCGCGCCCGTGTCGGGGGCATCACGCTGCTCGTCTCGGGCGTGGCCTGCCTCGCCCTGCCGGGGGCTCCGCGCGGACCGCTCACCGTGCTCCTGCTCCTGCTCGGGTTCGGCATCTGCGGGGTGATGACCAGCATCGCGGTCACCACGGTCGCCGAACTCGCCCCGGAGCACCGCCGCGGTGGCGCGCTGGGCCTGATGAACGCGGTGGTGACCACCGCGGGACTGATCGCGCCCACCCTGACCGGCCGCTTGGTCGACACCCAGGGCGCCGCCGGCTACCAGCACGCGGTGCTTCTGTCCGGCGTACTGCTCCTCGTCGGCGGCATCGCCGCCGTCACGCTCGTCGACCCCGTGCGCGACCAGTGCCGTCTGGCGGCCTGACCTTCATGCTCGACGGCGTCGAGAAGACCGTGCTGCGCGCGCCGTTCGCGCCCGCACCCCGTGGCCTGTTCACCGGCTCACCCTCGCTGTCCCCGCGCCCGCCATACTTCGTCACGAGCCGCACTGGCCGAACGACCCTCGAACGACTTACCCGTTTCACGGCCGCACCCGGCATTGCCCAGCTGCCGGCTCTCTTCGCCTCGGCGCTCCGCGGCTGACGGGAAAGGGCCAACGGGAAAGGGCCAACGGGAAAGGGCCAACGGGAAAGGGCCAACGGGAAAGGGGAAAGTGCCAAAGGGAAAGGCCAACGGGCCAGTGCGTCAGCCGGAGACCTCTCCCACCGCCGACTGTCTGCGGCGGAGCGAGCGCAGCATCTCCCACACCACGAAGGCCAGCGGAATCGCGCCGGAGACGATCACCTGGCCGCGGCTGGAGACGAGACTGTTGGGGGTGCCCAGCACATAGCCGAGGCCGATGCAGCACCGGGACAGGGCCTGGTAGCAGGCCCAGGCGCTGCCGTGCACCTCGGCGGGGACATTGGTGTGCACCGCGTTGCGCAGACCCACGTTGCACACGCCGTTGCCGAAGCCCGCGAGCAGGAACAGCGGGAAGATCACCGGGGCCATGGGCAGCGCGCCGGCGAGCACCAGCCCGACGGAGATGCCGAGCACCCCGCCCAGGATGAGCGCGGTGTGCCGTTGCGACCATCCCGCACGGCCCGCGAGCAGCGCGCCGGGGATGCTGCCCAGCGCCCAGGTCGCCAGGAAGAGACCGAAGACGCTGTCGTTGCCGTCCGCCACGTCACGCAAGTAGTAGACGCCCGCGACGCCCTCGATGCTGGTGGCCAGCATCGCCGCCGCCAGTGTGGGGATGAGCGCGCCGACAACCGGCGCGTGCCGCAGCGCCCGATATCCGTCCGACAGCTTCGTGGCGGGCCTGCGGCCGATGGCCACGTCCACCGAGCGAGGGACGGCGAGCGCGGTGCACCAGGCGAGCACCAGGAACGAGACGCCGTCGGCGCCGAGCAGGAACGCGGTGCCCCACACGGAGTGCAGCAGGCCCGCCAGCGCGGGACCGATCAGCCCCGCCACCGAGAGCCCCGCGGTGAGCAGGCTGTTCGCCCGGCCCGTGTGCTCCTCGCCCGCGATGACGGGGAGCATCTTGAAGCCCGCGGCCACCGAGGCCACCCCGGCCAGACCCGACACAGCGATCAGTCCCACGCGCAGATGGAAGGCGTCCACCGCGGCGGCTCCGCCGAGGGACAGCGCCTGGACCACCAGCGCCCACAGGCACACGGACCGCGCGCTGACCCGGTCCACCAGTGACCCGATGAAGGGCGCGCCGATCACCGTGGGCACGAGCTCGGCGAGGAAGACCTCCGTCACGCCGAAGCGGAAGTCCTTGTCCGCCGCGTCCAGCACCATGCCGAGGGAGGCGAACGAGTCGCCGACGCGTGAGAAGAGAGTGCCCGCGATCAGAACCAGGGCGGGAGCGGGGACCAGCATGCTCCGGCGCAGCGGGGCGAACGTCGTCTTCCGCGTCTTCTGCGTGTCCAATCGAGTCCAATCCATTCGCTTGCCGCGTTCACATCAAGCTGCCTGAGGGAACAGATTAGGCCTGCGCGCAATACACAAGGGCGTCCACCGGCCAACCGAGCGCCCCACCGCCCGTGACTTCCACGGTGTTGCGACCCTCGTATGCGAGTCCCGGTTTCTCGGCCATTGCCCGAACTTCACGAGAGGTCCACAGGCGCTCTTCATGAATCCCCCGGAACACGGGGGAACGCAGGCGCATCCCCCTCACGCGCCTCGACGAAGCAGTTGTGGCGCAACTTCCGGGACTCCGCGGTGAAGTCGACGCCGCGCCGGACCGGCCGCCGGCCGCCCCGCCGGTCCTCGAACCCCGCAGGTTGCGGACGACTTCCCGCGTATCGGGCGCGGACGTGGAGGAGTTGGGCGTCGTGTTGCCCAACAGCACCACGTCGACCGCGCTTTTCGGCCAGATGCGGGAGTCGAGGAGGTTCCCCTTGACGAATCGGGTCAGTCCGGCATGGCGCGCCGGAAAGGGCTTCACCGCGGCTCCCGAGTTGTCGGTTCCGGTCAGATGAATGTCCGGAAAATGCCGGGCCAACGCGAGACCGGAGAAATAGGACCGAACGGGAATGTCCGGGAACTTCTTCAGAATCCGCGAGAACGGGCCGAACAACCAAGACGGTGTTTGCGGGGGCGGATGTCATACGACGGCCTGTGTCATACGACGGCCTTGTGTCATACGAGGGCGGCTTCCGCCTCCAGCCGATGGACCTGTTCGAGCGCGTCCGCCGTGTACGGGCCGTCCGCGTCCCGTCCGGCCGCCGCCAGGGTCTCCCGGTGGGTGTCCATGATCGCGGCGAGCCAGTCGACCATCGCCCGCGCGTCCGGTCCGAGAGCCGAACGCACCACGTCGCTGCGCACCGCCGCGTCGAAGAACCGTGCCCGCTGCCAGTACTCGGTGAGCATGCCGTCGCATTCGTCCCGGTCGGCCAGGGAGCCTTCCCACACGCTCAGCAACAACTCCAGCAGATGCGCGTACACATGGATCGTGGACAGGACGCGCAGACAGTCCATCCGGCGGCGTTCGCCCGCCACCGGGTTCCACGGGATGCCGAACAGCGCGCCGCCCAGGTAGTCGTAGTCGGGGTTGACGAGCCGCCGGCAGACCAGCAGGTCGTAGAACTTCTGGTGCGCGGCCTCGTGGAGCACGGCGTCCGCCGTCTTGAGCGGACTGGCGAGCACCTGGGTGTTGAGGACGGACACGAACGGCGCCGGAACGATGAACGCGGACTCGATGATGCTGTCCTCGATCAGCACCGCGCCCCGTACGGAGGAGACGATCGAGGCGCCGAACTCGCCGACGGCCGCCTTGATGAGCCGCAGGCCGTTTCCGACGGCCCGGACGTGTCGCGGCGTTGCGGCCACATAGCTGTGCGGCACCGCCAGGTCCTCGCTGATCACCGTCCTGAGCGCCCGGCCGGCCTCGACGGCCGACCAGTCGGTGGCGAGGGCGTAGGCGTGGCCGGGCACCGCGAGCTGGGTCTGCGGTGCGGCGGAGGCGAACAGCTGGGCGCCTCGCCGCAGGATGCGGGCGGCCTCGGCGGGCTCCTTGCGGCCGTGCAGGACACGGAAGGAGTCGAGCGTCGTCGCGCGTGCGACGCTGTGCTCGATGAGCGCGGCATCCTGAGCGGGGCTCGGGGGACGGAGCCCCGTGTGCGCGTGCAGCAGCTCGGACGCGATCTCCGAGAAGGTCGCCATGTCGGCGTGGATGCCCGCCGCTGCCCCGAAGGGGCCGGTGCCGAGAAGGTGCCGTGCCTTGGACATGTCCTGTCCCTCCCTCGTGGAGGAGGCCTGGTGGGTGGGGATGGGCCGGGTGGTGGCCGCGCGACGCAGGCGGGGAATCCGGGGCCGTCCGCCCGTCCCGTGGTGGCGCCGCGGCCGGGCGCCACCACGAGTACGGCTGCGGACCGCCGGGGCTCTTCGGCCCGCGGTGTCCGGGCGGTGCCGGCTCAGCTGACCGCGGGGTACTGCGCCTGCGCCTGTATCTCGGGGATTACGGGGCTGGTGGAGCTGCCGTCGTCCTCGGCGTCCGCGGCCGGCTCGGCCAGTTGCTCGACGTCGATCCTGGACTTGTCTTCGGAACCCATGGGTCACGCCTCCTCCCGTGCGGGGATCTCCGTCTCGACCGTGTGGGGTGCGGTCAGGCGGGAAGCTCTTCGAGAAGGCCCGCTCCGGCCAGGCCGTCGGCCCGGCGGGCGAGTTCCCTGCGCGCGTCCGCATCGCTCTTCTTGCGCAACTCCGCGTAGCGTGCGACGAGTTCGTCGCCGGTCAGACCACGCTCGAACAGTTTCAGCAGCAACACCGAACCGGCGTCGATCTGCAGCACCGTGGGGGGCGTGGTGGTGAAGGCGAGGAACCGGCCCCTGATGCTCAACGGCCGGTACTGAATGCCCTTCGCAAGCTTGTAGTTCACGTGTGCACCTCGCGCTGTGGTGTGGCGTGCCAGGTGGTGAGCGTGCCGACGAGACTCGCGGGCAGTTCGTCGCGGACCGCGGCCAGCATCCGTGTCAGCTCCCGGTGCAGCAGCAGTCCGTCCGGCCCGAACTCCCGTCGCACACTGTCGAGTTCGAGTGAGCCGAGCAGAAACCCGCCGCGTTCCACGGCCGTGGCCAGCCTCTGCCGCACGGTCCGCGGGTCACAGCCGGTCGCGTCCGGCCGCCCTTGCCGCAGCGCGGTCGTGTGGAGCACCGCGAGATGGGTGTAGACGTGCGCCGCGGAGATGACGCGGCCCGCGGTGAACCACCTCGGTGTCGCCTGGTCGAGACTCCACGGAAGCAGTACGCGCGCGCTGCGTTCGTCGGTGTAACCGGGCCGTACGAGCCGGCGGGTCAGGCGCAGTACGACCATCTTCTCGTGCAGCGATTCGTGGAGCAGGGCGTCCGCGAGACCGAGCGTGTCACCGTGAAGCGTGGCAGTGGAGATGAATACGGTCTCGGGCACCTGGGTCAGATACAGGCTCGGAATGGGCGAGTCGAGTACGACGATCTGGTGCACGAACGGCAGGACGCTGTCCGCGATTTCCGGCACGAGATCCCGGAGCAGCAGCACCGCCCGCGAAACCCGTATTTCGTCATCCGCCGTGACCCGGAACGGCCGGGCGTGTTCCCCGATTTCCTGTTCCGTCATGACCGAGACGAAATGCCTTTCGAACACGGCTGCCGTGGAATCGGTAATCCAGTCCCGCACGTAAATCCGCAGCGCCGGTGCCGCGTGGACAGGCAGCGCGGTGGAGTCGTACGTCCGCCACGCCCGTAGTGCCCGGCTCCCCGGGTCCGCGCCGCCGAGTTTCCGGTCGATGGCGCAACGCCTCAGGCAGGCGGCCATTCCATTGCCGTCCGGAAGGTTTCGCAGATCTTTGGGATCGCCGAGTCCGGTGGCCCACGCCGCTCCGGAATAGAGGACGTCCCGGTCGGCCAGGAGCGCGTCGGCGTCGGCGACGACACCGGTCGTGGCCAAGGAGACGACGTCGCTCACAGGCATGAATGCCGCCCATCCCGTTCGCCTTTGTTTCCGGGGTGGTCACCCCTTGTTCGCCATATTATCGGCGGCTATTCCGAAGCATGTCAACGGCCTTCCGGCGGGCCGAACTCCATTTCCACCGGCACTCCAGCAGCGGTCGACTCATGGCGTCGGGACCAGGGTTCGGCCGGTCGGAAAACCGGGTGACCGGATCGTGTCGGCCTTCCTACACTCGCCATGGACACACCGCACGCCGCCGTCATTTGGCCGTGTGCCGTGTGCCGTGACGACCAGTGGGACGAGTGAGGGGAGCAGGGCCGTGCGTGACCGCACCGCTGTCGCCGTTCCCCGCGCCCGGTACGAGGTGATCCTCGTGTCCTCGTCCGCCCGGTGCCCGCTGCGCGGCCGGTACCGGACACCCGTGACGCACGACTGAGATCACTCACGCAGGCACGTACGCCTGCTTGTTGACGGACAGTCAGAGAACCTGACATCCGACGTCCGCACGGGAAATCGCGCCGCCCTTTTCCAGCCCAATTCCCGAAAGGCACCGGGCCGTGCGCACCACTTCTCAGACCGCCGTACGCAATCTGGGCATCCTCGCCCATGTCGACGCCGGCAAGACCACCCTCACCGAGCGGATCCTGTTCGCGACCGGGACCACGCACAAGCGCGGTGAGGTCCACGACGGCACGACCGTCACCGACTTCGACCCCCAGGAGCGCGACCGTGGCATCACCATCTTCGCCGCGGCCGTGAGCTGCGCCTGGGACGGGCACCGGATCAATCTGATCGACACCCCCGGCCATGTCGACTTCGCCGACGAGGTCGAGCGTTCGCTGCGCGTGCTCGACGGAGCGGTCGCCGTGTTCGACGCCGTCGCGGGGGTCGAGCCGCAGAGCGAGTCGGTGTGGCGGCAGGCCGACCGGCACGGCGTACCGCGGATCGCGTTCGTCAACAAGCTGGACCGCGCGGGCGCCGACCTGGACGCGGCCGTCGAGTCGATCCGACGGCGGCTCCATCCGGCGCCGCTCGTCGTGCAGTTGCCGATCGGGACCGAGGACGGCTTCACCGGTGTGGTGGACCTGCTCCGCATGCGGTCGCTGGTGTGGTCCGACGGCGTTGGCGACGCCGCGGAGGGGCCGGTGCCGGAGCCGCTGCGCGAGGAGGCCGGGCGGCGGCGCCGGCTGCTGGAGGAGGCGGTGGCCGAACTGCATCCGGCGGCGATGGAGGAATTCTGCCTGGAGTCCGCCGTCGCCACGCCGACCCTCGTGTCCGCGCTGCGGGACCTGACCCGCAGCGGCGACGGAGTGGTGGTGCTCTGCGGCTCGGCCTACCGCAACCGGGGGATCGAGCCACTGCTCGACGCCGTCGTGGCCTATCTGCCGTCGCCGCTGGACGTGCCCGCCGTACGGGGCACGCACCAGGGCGCGGAGGAGGAGCGGACCGCCGACCCGGCGGCGCCGTTCGCTGCGCTGGCGTTCAAGGTGAACATCGCCCCGACCGGGCGGCTGACGTATCTGCGTGTGTATTCGGGAACGGTCGAGAAGGGAGACGCCGTGTGGGACTCGGTCGCACGCCGTACCGAGCGGATCGGGCGGATCCTGCGCGTCCGGGCGGACCGGCACGCGCCGGTCGACCGGGCGGTCGCCGGGGACATCGTCGCCGTGGGCGGACTGAAGTCCGCCCGCGCCGGCTCGACCCTGTGCGCCCCCGGCGCCCCGCTCGTCCTGGAACCACCCGGCGTCGCCGAGCCGGTGGTCTCGGTGGCGGTCGAGGCCCGCGGCCCGGCCGGGGCCGACCGGTTGGCCTCCGCGCTCGCGCGGCTCGCCGAGGAGGACCCCTCGCTGGTCGTGCGGACGGATCCCGAGACCGGCCAGACGGTGCTGTCCGGCATGGGCGAACTGCATCTTGAGGTCGCGACGGAGCAGTTGCGCCGCGTCCACGGGGTGGAGTTCAACGTCGGGCGTCCGAGGGTGAGTTACCGCGAGACGGTCGGCCGAGGGGTGTCCGGACTGGTCTTCCGGCACGTCAAACAGGACGGTGGGGCGGGCCAGTTCGCCCACGTCGTCCTCGACGTCCAACCGCTGGCCGAGGGCTTCGAGTTCCGCTCGACGGTCGTCGGCGGGCGGGTCCCGCAGGAGTACGTCCGCGCGGTCGAGGCCGGCTGCCGGGACGCCCTCGGCGAGGGACCGCTCGGCGGGCACCCGGTGACCGGGCTGCGCGTCACTCTCACCGACGGGGCGACCCATGTGAAGGACTCCTCGGACACCGCCTTCCGCACGGCGGGCCGACTCGGTCTCCGGGAGGCCCTGCGCGCCGGCGCGATGGTCCTCCTGGAGCCGGTCGCAGAGGTCACGGTCACCGTGCCCGACGAGGCCGTCGGCGCAGTGCTCGGCGACCTCGCCGCACGCCGCGGCCGCGTCTCGGGCTCGACCGCGAGCGGCGGCGCGGCGGTCGTGACGGCAACAGTGCCGCTGGCCGAACTCTTCGGCTATGCGACCCGGTTGCGCAGCCGGACCCAGGGCCGCGGCACGTTCACGGCCCGGCCCACGGGCTACGCGCCGGCGCCGGTCGGGGTGCCTGCGCGGTGAGCTGTACGGCGGCCCCGCTCCTCGTCGGGCGGGGCCGCTGCGGCTCGCGGGTACGACATGACGGTGGACGGCACAGTGGTGGTCCCCGAGGTCGGCGCGCCGGTCGGTCGTGGTCACCGTGCTCGGCGACGTCGTCGTGCTGGGACCCTCGCGTGCTGACCGATGCGGCGGCCTCGTCCCTCGCGGGCGGGGCCGCCCCGGCTCACGGGTACGACACGACCGTGGACGGCACCGTGGAGGTACCCGAGGTCGGCGCGCCGGTTTCGTTGATCACGTGTTCGTACTGGCCGTTGCCGCCGAGCGAGACGACCAGGACGTTGTGGAAGCGGACACCCGGACGGTTCGGTGCGGCGAAGCCGTTGTGCTGCACGATGGTGGGGTCGACGTTGTAGTAGCAGTAGCTGCCGAGGCCCCATGCCTCGTGCGCGGTGACGGCGTCGCCGACCTTGTAGGCGGCGTAGCCCTTGACGGAGCCGTTCTGGATCGCGGCCTGGTTGGGGGCGTCGTACGCCTTCTCGTTCTGGAAGAAGATGGTGCGGCCCCGGCGGCCGTACCACTGCACGTCGTACTTGTTGAAGTGCTCGACGAACAGGCCGGTCGCGAGGACGTCGTCGCCGTTGACCACGACTCCGTAGTCGGCCCGGTTGGTGTCCCAGCCGACGCCGGTGCCGTGGTCGGCGCGCCACACCCAGGTGTGGTCGACGATGGTGTGCCGGTTGTTGATCACCATGCTGGTGGTGGCCTTGCCCGCGCCCGCGCCGCCGATGCGGACGAACACGTCCTGCACGGTGGTGGGGTTGGCGGAGTGGTCGCGGGAGGCGCCCGTGGGCCCGACTTCCAGCAGGGTGCGGGAGTTGACCGGCCCGGCGTCGATCAGGAAGCCCGCGAGCCGGACGCCGTCCACGTCGGCGACCTTCAGGGCCGTGACGCCGTTGTCGGGCACGATCGTCGCGTACCCCAGGCCCAGGACCACGGTACCCGCGCGGTTCACCTGGATCGGCTGGTCCACGTGGTAGATGCCCGGGGTGAGCAGCAGATGAAGGCCTTGCGCCAGCGCCTGGTTGAGGGTCGTGGCGCTGACGCCCGGCTTGGCGACGTAGAACTGCGAGAGCGGCAGCGACGTACCCCTCGGCGTGCCGTTGCCCCAGGTGACACCGCGGGCGTTGGTCCGCTTCTCCGGCAGGAACACACGCAGGTCGCTGCCGCTGACGTACAGGAAGGGCTTCTCGCGGGAGACGGGCGTGGTGTCGAGCGTGGTGTACGGCGGGTTCGGGAAGGTCTGCGCCGGGGCGCCCTCGACCCCGGAGAACACCATGTTCCACACGCCGTTGAGCCAGTTGCCGATCGCGCTGTCACGGGTGTACCACTGCTGCTGCGAGTACGGCCCCACCTGGCCGTCGATACGGCTGTCGGCGATGTATCCGCCGCTCGCCCAGCCGTAGCCGGTGGGGGAGAGGTTGAGGCCGCCGCGGACGTGCATCCGCCGGAAGGGGGCCGCCTGGGCGACCGCCCAGCGGTTGGTGCCGTTCGCCGGGACCAGGGCGAGGTTCTCCGCCGAACGCCAGAAGTTCTGCGTCGCATTGCCGTTGAACCAGCCCGCGTCGACCGTCACGTCCCCGTTGATGGTCGTGTCGTCGGGGGAGAGGCCGAGGCCCGCGATCGAGGTGTAGAAGCCGAGTTGTGCGTTGAGCCCGTGATAGGTGCCGGGCTTGAACAGCAGCGCGTAACGGCCGGTGCCGAACTGGGCCGACTCCTGCTGCCGGAACACCTCGTCCAGCCTGGCCTGGATGTCCGGGGTCGATGGGTCGAAGACGAGGACGTTGGGGCCGAGGTCACCGCCGCCGGGCAGGGCGTGCGGGCGGTTCCGGGAAGGGACCGGCATTGCCGCTGCCGGCGTGGCCGTTGCCGGGGCGGCCGTTGCCGGGGTGGACGACAGGCCCGCGACCGTCGAGGCCGCCGCCGCGGCGGCGCCGAGGACGGTTCTGCGGCCGACGAAGTGGCCCTGCTGAGCAGGGCCGTCCGGGGAGTGGGAAGACATGGGGCGGCTCTCCTTGTTCAGGAAGCGAACGGTGGGGAGTTCAGGGAGCGCTCTCTCGCCGGGGAATGCTTCATGGCGTGAACACGCCCGTCAAGAGGTGTGACCGGAGTTCGTCGGGCTCTGTCGAAACCCTTGACGGACCAGCGTTCCGAGGTTTAACTCACGTCCTAAATTAAGCCATGATGGCAATCCCGGAAGGGGACACCAGGAGCCATGCGCAGCATCCGAGCCGCGGCCGTAGGCGCCGTCACCATGTCTCTCGCCCTGGCGGCCACGGCCTGCGGAGGCGGTTCGTCGAGCGGCGGCGGGTCCAACGACTCGCCGAAGACCCTCACTTACTGGGCCTCCAACCAGGGCGCCAGCATCGCGATCGACAAGAAGGTCCTCCAGCCCGAACTCGACAAGTTCGAGAAGCAGACGGGCATCAAGGTGAAGCTGGAGGTCGTGCCCTGGTCGGACCTGCTCAACCGGATCCTGACCGCGACCACGTCCGGCCAGGGCCCCGACGTGCTGAACATCGGCAACACCTGGAGCGCCTCGCTCCAGGCCACCGGGGCGCTGCTGCCGTGGGACGCGAAGAACTTCGGCAAGATCGGCGGCAAGGACCGCTTCGTCGACTCCGCGCTGGGCTCGACGGGCGCGGAGGGCAAGGACCCGGCGGCCGTACCGCTGTACTCGATGGCGTACGCGCTCTACTACAACAAGCAGATCTTCGCCGACGCGGGCATCTCCAAGCCCCCGGCCACCTGGGCCGAACTGGTCGCCGACGGCAAGAAGATAACCGCCAAGGGCAAGTCGGTCCTCGGCGCCGAGGGTTCGAACGTCTCGGAGAACATCCACCACGTCTTCGTCTTCGCCAAGCAGCACGGCGCCGACTTCTTCACCGCCGACGGCAAGCCCGACTTCACCAACGACAACGTGGTCGCCGCGGTCAAGCAGTACGTCGACCTCATGGCCAAGGACAAGGTCATCCCGACCGGCGACGCCGAGTACGCGCAGAACCAGTCCGTCAGTGACTTCGCCAAGGGCAAGCAGGCGATGCTGCTGTGGCAGTCCGCGTCCGCCAACCTCAAGTCGCAGGGCATGAGCGAGGACACCTACGGCGTCGCCCCCGTCCCCGTGCAGTCCGGCACCCCGGGCAGCGGTGCGCAGGTCAACTCGATGGTCGCGGGCATCAACATCTCCGTCTTCAAGAACAGCCACAACCTCGACGGCGCCACGAAGTTCGTGAAGTTCATGACCAGCGACGACGAGCAGAAGATCCTCAACAAGGCCTACAGCTCCATCCCGCCGGTCAAGACCGCCCAGGAGGACGCCGCCTTCAACACCCCCGCGAACGCCGTCCTGAAGAACACCCTCGCGACCAGCGCCGCCGCACTGCCCCAGGTCGCCGCGGAGTCGCAGTTCGAGACCGCGGTCGGCACCGCCGTCAAGGAGCTGTTCGCCGACGTCGCCGCCGGACGCGCGGTGACCACCGACTCGGTGAAGGCCAAGCTGGAGAAGGCCCAGCAGCAGATGCCGGCGGCGTGAGCACGATGACGACCACCACCCCCGTCAGGGAGTCGGTCCCCACGAGTTCCCCCGGGGCGGCGCGCGGCTCGCGCCGCCCCGGGCGGATCCGCCGTGTGGGACTGCCGTACCTGCTGCTCCTGCCCGCCCTGCTGCTCGAACTCCTGGTCCACCTGGTGCCGATGGTGATCGGCATCGTGATGAGCTTCAAGGAGCTCACCCAGTTCTACATCCGCGACTGGGGCAGCGCCCCCTGGTCCGGCTTCGGCAACTACCGGATGTCGGTGGACTTCAACGCCCCCGTCGGCGAGGCGCTGCTGCACTCCTTTCTCGTCACGGTCGGCTTCACCCTGCTGTCGGTCGGCCTGTGCTGGCTGATCGGCACGATGGCCGCGGTCTGCATGCAGGACACGTTCCGCGGCCGGGGCCTGCTCCGGGCACTCTTCCTGGTGCCGTACGCGCTGCCCGTCTACGCGGCCGTCATCACCTGGGTGTTCATGTTCCAGCACGACAACGGCCTGGTGAACCACGTCCTGCACGACCAACTGCACCTCACCGACAAGCCGTCGTTCTGGCTCATCGGCAACAACAGCTTCGTCGCGCTGCTCGTGGTGAGTGTGTGGAAGGGCTGGCCGTTCGCCTTCCTCATCGTGATGGCCGGGCTGCAGAACATCCCGCGCGAGCTGTACGAGGCGGCCGCGCTGGACGGCGCCGGAATGTGGCAGCAGATCCGCCGCATCACCCTGCCGTCCCTGCGCCCCGTCAACCAGGTGCTGATCCTGGTCCTGTTCCTGTGGACGTTCAACGACTTCAACACGCCGTACGTCCTGTTCGGCAAGGCCGCCCCCGAGGCCGCGGACCTCATCTCGGTCCACATCTACCAAGCGTCCTTCGTCACCTGGAACTTCGGCACCGGCTCCGCGATGTCCGTACTGCTGCTCCTGTTCCTGCTCGTCGTCACGGGGGTCTATCTGCTGCTCACCTCACGCGGACGGAGGGCCGCCGATGTCTAGCCCCGCCGGCTCCCGGGTCCCGTCGGCCTCCCCGATGGCCCCGCCGCGCTCCTTCCTGTGGACCCGGCGGATCTTCCTCACGCTGCTCACCGGCTTCGTCCTGGTGCCGGTGTATGTGATGATCTCCAGCTCCCTGAAGCCGCTCGCGGACGTCACGGGCAAGTTCCGCTGGCTGCCGAGCGACCTGACGATCCGCCCGTACATCGACATCTGGTCGACCGTCCCGCTCGCGAAGTACTTCGTGAACTCGCTGATCGTGGCGGGCGCGGCGACCGTCTGCTCGGTGGTGATCGCGGTGTTCGCCGCCTACGCGGTCAGCCGCTACAGCTTCCGCGGCAAGCGCGTCTTCACGGTCACCGTGCTGTCGACGCAGATGTTCCCGGGCATCCTCTTCCTGCTCCCGCTGTTCCTGCTGTACGTCAACATCGGCAACGCCACCGGAATCGCCCTGTTCGGCTCGCGCGGCGGTCTGATCCTGACGTACCTCACCTTCTCCCTGCCGTTCTCGATCTGGATGCTGATCGGGTACTTCGACTCGGTGCCGAAGGACCTGGACGAGGCGGCGCTGGTGGACGGCTGCGGGCCGCTCGGCGCGCTCTTCCGGATCGTCGTGCCGGCCGCGATCCCCGGCATCGTCGCGGTCGCCGTCTACGCCTTCATGACCGCCTGGGGCGAGGTCCTCTTCGCCTCCGTCATGACCAACGACACCACCCGCACCCTGGCCGTCGGCCTCCAGGGCTACTCCACGCTCAACGACGTCTACTGGAACCAGATCATGGCCGCGTCGCTGGTCGTGAGCGTGCCCGTGGTCGCGGGCTTCCTGCTGCTGCAGCGCTATCTCGTCGCGGGCCTGACGGCGGGCGCCGTCAAGTGAACCCGCCCCGTTCCGAAGGGACTTACGTGTCCGAACGCATCGACCTCGCCGCACTCCCGCACGACTTCCTGTGGGGCACGGCCACAGCGGCGTACCAGATCGAGGGAGCCGTCACCGAGGACGGCCGCTCCCCCTCGATCTGGGACACCTTCTCGCACACCCCCGGAAAGATCGACAACGACGATCACGGCGACGTCGCCTGCGACCACTACCACCGCTGGCGCGAGGACATCGGCCTCATGCGCCGACTCGGCACGAACGCCTACCGGTTGTCGATCGCCTGGCCGAGGGTGATGCCGGGCGGCGACGGCCCGGTGAACCCCAAGGGCCTCGCCTTCTACGACGAGTTGGTGGACGGCCTGCTGGCGGCGGGCATCACCCCCTCCGTCACCCTCTACCACTGGGACCTCCCGCAGGCCCTCCAGGACCGCGGCGGCTGGCCGGAACGGGCGACCGCCCTCGCGTTCGCCGAGTACGCCTCGGCCGTCGCCGAACGCCTGGGCGACCGCGTGCGGCTCTGGGCGACCCTCAACGAGCCCTCCTGCTCGGCCTGGATCGGCCACCTGGAGGGCAAGATGGCCCCGGGTCTGACCGACCTCACGGCCGCCGTCCGCGCCTCCTACCACCTGCTCCTCGGCCATGGCCTCGCCACCCAGGCGATCCGCGCGGCCGTCCCGGACGCCAGGATCGGCATCGTCAACAACCTCTCCACGGTGTTCGCCGCCACCGACCGCCCCGAGGACGAAGCCGCGGCCCGCCGCCACGACGGCCACGTCAACCGCTGGTGGCTGGACCCGGTCCACGGCCGCGGCTTCCCGGCCGACATGCGTGAGGTGTACGGCGTCGAACTCCCCGAACGGGAAGGCGACTTGGCGACGATCGCGGCCCCGCTGGACTGGCTCGGCCTCAACTACTACTTCCCGGCGTACGTGGCCGACGACCCCACTGGCCCCGCGCCCCGCGTCCGCTCCGTGCGCCGCCCCGGCGTCCCCCGTACCGGCATGGACTGGGAGATCGACGCGAGCGGCATCGAGACCCTGCTGCTCCGCCTCACCGACGAGTACGGAGCCCGGAAGATCTACGTCACGGAGAACGGCTCCGCCTACCCGGACGTGGTGCGCCCCGACGGCACAGTCGACGACCCCGAGCGCCAGGAGTACCTGGTGAGCCATCTCGCGGCCTGCGCCTCGGCGGCACGCAAGGGCGCCCCGCTGGCCGGTTACTTCGCCTGGTCGCTGCTGGACAACTTCGAGTGGGCGTACGGCTACGACAAGCGCTTCGGCCTCGTCCATGTCGACTACCGCACACAGGTCCGCACGATCAAGGGAAGCGGACACCGGTACGCGGAGATCGTGCGCAGCCATCGCGGCCGCGCACGCAAGGCCGCCTGAGGCGGTCCCCCGGTGGGCGCGAGTGCGGGAGCCCGCGCCCACCGCGGGGGGACCGACAGGGCTCGTGGCGATGAGCACCCATGTGAGATGAGCACGCCACCGCAGAAACCGTCCCCACCGCCCCGAAGGACGGCCGCATGGCGCGGACGGCAACACCGGCGCCCGCCGGCCTACCCGAAGCGGCACGGCCGATCAGTGGCACACCTACGCGGTGGAGTGGACGCCGACCCTCAACCTCGCCCCGGGCGACGCGTATCCGGCCGGCTGGAACAAGGTGACCAGTCCCTACTGGGGGCGGCCGCAGTCCAGTGTGGACAAGGTCGCGGGCGGGGGAGTTCGGGCAGAGGTGGACCGGGTGCGGGTGGAGCAGAAGAGCCGACCGGCCGACGGCCCCTTCGAGAGGTTCACCGGCCTCGGTTCACCAAGGGATCGTAAAAAGCTCGTTAGCGTTGTCAACGAGTAGATTCGTTGCGGGGCGAAGGAGCTCTGTGTACGGTGGCCGCATGACGGACCATCCCGCCTCGCCGACCACGGGGCCACTCGTCACCGGCTCCGAGATCGCCCGGCTCGCAGGTGTCACCCGCGCCGCGGTGTCGAACTGGAGGCGGCGGTACGACGACTTCCCCGCCCCCACCGGCGGGGGCGTGAACAGTCCGCTCTTCGGCCTGGCCGAGGTGCAGGCTTGGCTGCACAAGCAGCGCAAGGGGCAGGACGTCTCGCAAGAGGTACAGCTGTGGCAGGCGCTGCGCGGGGCGTACGGCGACGAAGTCGTCGCCGGTCTTGCCGATGTGGCGGGGCTGCTCGCCGATCCCGGGCGGGCGGCATCGGGGGCGCTGTCGGCGGAAGCCGCCGAGTTGGTGCGCGGCCTGGCCGCGAGTGGTTCCGCGGGCGACCTGGTGACCGCGCTCGCGGAACGCTTCACCGACTCCGTACGCCGAGCCGGGTCCGACCAGGTCACCTCGCCGCGCATTGTGCGTGCCGTGCGGCACTTCGCCGGTGAGGTGGCGGCCGAGGCGACGCTCTTCGATCCGGCCTGCGGCATCGGGACCCTGCTCCTGGCCACCGGCCCCGAGCGGGGGCCCCGGCGCTGCGGCCAGGAGTCGGACGCGCGCAGCGCCCGCTTCGCCCAGCTGCGCGCCGACCTCGTCGGAGGTACCGGAGCCGACATCGTCACGGGAGACTCACTGCGTGACGACCGATGGGCCGAGCTGAGGGCCGATCTCGTGGTCTGCGACCCGCCCGTCGGTGACGCGGACTGGGGGCGCGAAGAACTGCTCCTCGACTCCCGCTGGGAGTTCGGCACACCCTCGCGCGCCGAGGGCGAACTCGCGTGGCTGCAGCACGCCTACGCGCACACCGCGCCCGGCGGCCGGGTCCTCATGGTCATGCCCGCCTCCGTCGCCTACCGCAAGGCAGGCCGCCGTATCCGCGCCGAGCTCGTACGGCGCGGCGCCCTGACCCAGTTGACCGCCCTGCCCTCGGGCGCCGCGGCGTCCCACGCGTTGCCCGTGCACCTCTGGCATCTGCGCCGCCCGCAGTCGCTCGGCGACGCGGCGACCAGCGTGCGCATGGTCGACCTGACGGCGAATGACCCGGACGGCTCCCTGCAGCCGCGAGCCGACCAGGTGGCGGACGTCTCCCTGATCGAACTGCTCGACGATGCCGTGGATCTCACCCCGGGTCGCTACGTGGTCGAGTCGCATCGCGACTACGCGGCGGAATACCAGGTCCTGCGTCGGGAGCTGGCCGAACAGGCCCGGTTGCTGGCCGAGTTGCTGCCCGCGCTGACAGCGGGAGCGGGCACCGGCGCGCTGGAGGGGCCGTCCGTCAGCGTCGCCGACCTCGCCCGCGCCGGACTGGTCGAGTACGGCGACCCGGAGCCCGTCTCGGTCAGCGACCAGCTCGACACCGACTTCCTCCAGGGGTTCCTGCGCAGCTCGGCGAACACCCGGCGGTCCACGAGTGCCAGCGGCACCTTCCGGCTGGACGGCAAGGGCGCGCGCATCCCGCAGATGGACATCGCGGACCAGCGGCGGTACGGCGTCGCGTTCCGCGCACTTCAGGAGTTCGAGGAACTGACCCGGCGCGTGGCCGAGTTGAGCGCACAGGCGTCCTCACTGGCGCGGGACGGACTGGGCAACGGGGCGCTGGCACCCGGCGAGTGACAGGAACGCTCGACGGCGTCCCGGTCAGTTCCCCCGCGGTACGAACGAACTTGCCGCACCGCTCCACGACACCGACAGTGCTTCCCGCGCCCGCGTGCACGCCACGAACAGCAGACACCGTTCGCGCAGCAGATCCGAGTCGTGCTGGAGCGCGTCCACCGCGGCCGGCGTTATCTCCCGGGCGAAGGGCACCGCACTGGCCGTCACGCCGAGGACGGCCACACAGCGGAACTCCAGTCCCTTCATGGCATGCATGGTGGCGAGCCGAACCCCGTCGGTGTCCGGTCCGGGACTGTCCTTGACCCTGGCCACCGGGACACCTGCTGCGACCAGCTTGTCGTGGGCCTTGTCGAGCAGCACGTTGAAGCGGGCGCAGACACCTATCTCGGACGGGCGGATGCCCTGGTCGAT
Source organism: Streptomyces sp. NPDC025638 (assembly GCF_055558775.1). Classification (NCBI taxonomy): domain Bacteria; kingdom Bacillati; phylum Actinomycetota; class Actinomycetes; order Kitasatosporales; family Streptomycetaceae; genus Streptomyces; species Streptomyces sp. NPDC025638. Next base: position 85,707 of record NZ_JBVHLX010000007.1, read on the forward strand.
CCAGCCCTGGACGCGCTCGACGAGCGCCGCGACCTCGGCCTGCTCCGAGCCGTACCCCTCCACCTGGGGCCTGCGGCCGTGCAGCAGCGAGCGGTAGCCCGCCAGGGTGTCGCTGCCCTCGCCGCCGAGGTCGTCGACCGAGACCGGGCTGAGGATGCCCGTCGACCAGCCGAGGATCTCCTCCGTACTCCGGTAGTTGATGCGCAGGCGGTGCGTGCGTCCGGCCACCGAGATGCCCAGGGATCCGAGCGAGACCTTCGAGTCGTAGATCCGTTGGTGCGGGTCGCCCGTGATGAACAGGTCGTCGCTGCCCGGTGCCACCGCGCCGCGCAGAACGCGCCACTGGACAGGGTGCAGGTCCTGTGCCTCGTCGACCACGACGTGGTCGTGCGTCGGCGACGAAGCAGCCAGCACGTCGCCCGCCCGCGCGCACACCTTGAGATGGGTGGTGGCCTTCTGGTCGCGCAGCAGGGACTCGAACAGCTCGACGGCCGGCCACACTTGCTCCCGCCGCGCCGGTGACAGCGCGCTGCCACGGCCGCGCCGTGAGGCGGCGCGGTAGGCGTCGAGGGTCCGCAGGTCCTGGGCGAGGACGACATGCCGGTACTCCTGCGCCAGGAACTGCTCCGTCCACGGCAGCCCGAGCTTCTTGACGACCCGCTGCCACAGCTGCCGTTCCTCGCGGTCGCCCACGGGGGAGGGGGCCTTGCCGTCATGGCGGGTCACGATGCCGTGCGCGTAGGCGTTGACCGTGGTCACGTCGACACGGTCGAGCAGCGCCGTGTCACCGTCCAGGAGAACGGACAGATTCTCGCGCAGGGCGGCGGCCAGGGCGTTGGTGTACGTGGTGAGCAGGACCCGGGCGTCCGGCGAGCGGGTGAGGAGATGCTTCACGCGGTGCAGTGCGGCGACCGTCTTGCCCGTGCCCGGCCCGCCGGTCACCTGGACCGGACCGCCGTACGACACCCGGTAGGCGACCCGGCGCTGCGAGGGGTGGAGGAACACCCGCCAGGCCGCGAACGGCTTTTCCAGGATGTCGGCGAGCTCCTCCGGGCCGGTGACCAGGGTGATGCGGCTCGTGGTGTTGGCGATGGCGATGGCGAGGCTCTCGTCCGGGTCGGGGCCCGCGTCGATGGGACGGCGGGCGGTCACCACGTCGCGGTAGACCTCTTCCGGGCCGAAACCCTCGGCGAGGTACTGGAGGACCTCGCACTGGTCCTCGGGCAGGAGCGTCTCGAAGGCCTGCAGCTGTACCTTGTCGACGATGGTCCGCACGGCCCGCAACACCTGTTCGTCGATGCCGAGTTCGCGCAGCACGGTGTCCGAGTACTTGGCGAACAGCAGGGAGCCGGCCGTGGCGGCCGCCTTCTCCAGGGCCGGAGTCAGCTGCTCGATCGCCACCACGTTGCGGACCTCCAGGGCCCGCGTCGCGGAGTTCGTCGTGTACAGCCGCTTGGCCGCCCAGGTGTAGGCGTCGTCGTGCGGGACGACGTTGACGAGCAGGAAGACGTCACTGCCGTCGTCCGGGGCGAGGACGACGCCCCGCCAGAAGTCGTTGATCCGGATGGTCCGCATACGCGGGTCGCGTGCGTTCTCGACGGATTCCAGGTGCAGGCCCTTGTCCATCTGCAGCTCCGGCACGGTGAGCTGCTGGAACTTCTGCATCGCCTTGCGCACGCCGGCCCTGACGGGCTTCTCAAGGACGTCGTAGCTCTCCCAGAAGCTGTTGGCGAACGCGAGCTGCGGCACGACGTGCACTCCCCATCCTGAACGGACTCTCCGCAGTCGATCATACGCGCGGCGTGTAAGGGGTTCATGGCCTTGTCATATGTCCGGCGCCGTCATGTGTCCGGCGATCGCGGCGATGTCCCCGAGCAGACCGGAAGGCTCCTGATCCAGGTCCAGGGCGTGCTGATGGATCACGATGCCCGCGTGCCGCACTCGGTGGGCCGCGTGCGGGGCATTGCCCTTCGCGTATACCAAGTGCCCCTCGGCCAGCCCCAGGGCCGTGCAGTACGCCAGCATCTGGTACAGGTCGCTGTCCGGATAACCGCCCCGCTTCTCCGCCTTGTACTTCGCGTCCACGACGGCGCACGGCCGGCGGTCCGCGCCGTACAGCACGAAGTCCGGCTTCATGCGGATCGCCGACGCCTCGTCGAGGTGGTGCGGATCCTGGAACCGGGAGGTGTGCGCCGAGCCGTGGAAGGCCTCGCGCAGGGCGACTGTCACGAAGTCCTCGAAGAGCTTGTTCATGTCGAAGAGGAACCCGTCGATGTGGAGCCCGCCCGGGGCATGATCCGCCGACGCGTCCTCCAGAACGGCGCGGGCGAGGTGCAGGGCATGGTGATACCGGGCGTTGAGGCGAGTCGGCCGCCAGCCGGGTAGCGGCCGGCCGCGCACCACGGCGGTGACATCGATCAGCCGGGCACGCTGGTGGAGCAGCCTGCGACGCACCTCGCGCGGAACACCGGGCAGTCGCAGCAGACGTTCGACGGCCGCCCGCAGGATGCGGTTCTCGGCGATGTCGGTGGTGAACTCGTCGTACGCCACCTCCACGGGCAGTGCCGCGCCGAACCGACGCCGTATCTGCTCGGCCTCCCGGATCCGGCCGCGCACGACGAGGGCCGTTTCCTCGGCGGCCCGGTACCCCTGTAGCAGTCCTTGCCGCAGGGCGCGCTCCACCTGACGCTCCACCGCGTGTGCGAGCGCGGGCAGTAGATCGTGATGCTCGGCCATCTCGACCTCGCCGTCCCGCCAGCCGCCCTTCGGGTCCAGGCTGTAGCCGAGCAGGAAGAAGAGCCGTGCGATGGGCGTCTTGGGCGTGACGCGCACCGTGAACGGCTCGTCGGCGCCGGGCACTGCGACGGACACCGCGCCGACCTTGCTGCCCGCGCGCAACGACCAACGGCCGGGGGTGTACGGGTCCGGGGCCGCGTCCAGGACGTCCCCGGCGGCCAGCGCACGCCCGACAGCGTCGGGCAGGGCCACGCTCACCGCCGGTGCGTGTTCGACGAGCTCGACGGCCTGCGTCACCCCAATGACTCCCGCAGCGCGGCCAGCCCGTACCGCTTCTCGACGTCCACGCCCTCGCCGTAATGGTGCTCCTCCAGCAGCGGCAGGATCTTGGTCCGCCACGTCCGCTCCAGGCCGCCCTCCCGGTAGACACCCTTCTTCATCAGGTACGAGGGCCCGATCCTGAAGTCGGGGTCGTCGATTCGGGAGTTGAGCGCATCGAGAAGATCGGCGGGCTCGGCGGCCCTGCCTTCCTCGGCCAGCCAACGGCGCAGCAGCCCGCTCGTGGGCTCGGTACGCGGAGACAGCTCCACGAACGCGAACCGCCGCCGCATGGCCGCGTCCACGAGGGCGATGGACCGGTCCGCGGTGTTCATCGTGCCGATCACGAACAGGTTCGGCGGCAGCGCGAAGTCGTCACCCGAGTAAGTGAGCCGGACCGACTTGTTCCGGTACTCCAGCAGGAAGTACAGCTCGCCGAACACCTTCGCCAGGTTGGCGCGGTTGATCTCGTCGATGATCAGGAAGTGCGGGATGTGCCGGTTGCCCTCGCGGGAGGCCAGGTCGGCGAGTTCGCGCAGCGGTCCGGCGGTGAGCCGGAAGGCGACCTCCCTGGTCTGCGGGTCCTCCTGGGGCCGGAACCCCTCGAAGAAGTCCTCGTACGCGTACGACGGATGGAACTGCACCAGCTTGACCTGCTCGGGCCCACCACCGAGGAACTCGGCGAGCTTCAGCGCGAGGTATGTCTTGCCGGTGCCGGGCGGGCCGTACAGCACCAACTGCCGCTCGTCCCACAGCAGATCCCGCACCTCGCGCAGCCACGCCCTGTCATGGACGAGAAGTTCGTCGGCCAGATCGTCCGTCGGCTCGGGCAGCTCCAGCTCGCGGCGGGCGGTGAGGGCGGGGAGCTCGATGCTCGGGTCGCGCTCGACGGCCTCCGCCTCCTCGACCAGCTCCTGGTCGGTGAGGCCGAGTCCGTCGATGTGGGCCTGTACGGAGCTGAGGTCGACGACGTCGTGCTGGACCGACAGCTTCTGCTGAAGCTCCTCGGGCAGGACGTCGTACGCATATCCGGTCGGCTGCCATTCGACCGGCCGCCGCAGATTGGACCGCCGGTCCTCGGACTCGATCTGCTCCGCCTCACCGGTGATCTCTCCGACGTACAGCCGTCCGCCGGAGATGGTGCACACGGTGTCGCCGGGATTCATGCGGGAGAGGAAGGCGTGCAGCTCTTCGACCAGCTGCTGCTTCTGACTGTAGGTGGCCGTGGACTCGTAGTCCTCCTGCACGACGGTCCACAGATCCTCCTTGCTGGTGTCTTGTCCCACGCCCTGCCGGAGCCGGGAGGCGGGGAGGCTGACAAGGCACTCCGGCAGCCACAGCCGCTGCACGAGATCGAGGCCGCTGACGTTCGAGCCGCGGATCAGCCAAGGGCGGTTGGCACCGGCCGCAGCCCGGCCGAGATGAGCGCCGAGCGAGCGATCGTCCGCCGACCTCCACAGCCCCAGCCCGTTGACGCTGCAGCCCATCAGGATTTCGGCCGCGGCCGAGGGCGAGCTGCACTCGATGTTCCGGGTGGTCGCCAGCCATCCCGGGTGGCGTTCCGACTCCCGGATCGCGCCCTCTTCGATGAGCCCCTGCCGTACGCGATACGAGGTCGGCTTCCTCATGGCGAACGAGGGCACCACCTTGGCCCGGACCGGGGAACCCGCCGCGACGACGAACCTGTGCCCGCGCTTCCCGTCCCCTTGTGCCACGAGCCATCCCCTGGCCATCGGCCCACCGCGCCGCAGCCGCAGTCGGAACTCCGGGTACTGCGCGTGCTCCTCGGTCATAGTCATCGCTCCCCCAACCAACTGACGAACCACTGAAACAGTAGGGCCTCCCTACGACAGACGTCGGGCCCGGCCTGCTCCTCGCTGCCCTGCCGCTGGCAAAGTTGAGCAGTTGGGGTACCAGCGGCGTCATGGCCGCCCGTTGTCACCCCGACATCGTTAGTGTTGCCCCATGGGCGCGTTGGACACGGCCGAGCTCAAGGCCATGATCGAAGAGGCGACTGTCGACGCCTACAACGAGGACGAGCAGCTGACCGGACTGTTCACCATGCTTGAGGAGCACCTCGACCTGCCCTTCACCACCGCGGTTCTCGGCGTCGAGGTGACCGTGCGCGGCATCGACCTCATGCCGGACGGCAGGATCGTCGCCCTGTGCTCGCGCGGTGGCATGCGGCAGTCGATCGGAATCCTGGATCTGCCGTTGCCCAGCCCGGCGCCCGAGGGCGCGGAGTGGATCGAGGCGTACCGTCACTGGGCCGGTTGAGGCGGGCACCTCACGCCCACGCGAAACCGGCTTGTGTGAAAGGGCTGAACATGGCTGACGCCGTACGGGGCACGCATCAGGGTGTCGGCGATCCGTCGCTGACCGACCTCATCGAGCGCAGTGCCGAGTTGAAAGGGCAACTGGTCACCTTCGGGCAGAGCTCCCGCTTCGACCGGTGGTTGACGCCCCTCCTGCTGGAGGCCGCAGGGCCTGAGCGACAGCTGGACGAGGGCGAGGCGATCCGGATCGTCGACCACTTCATCCTGCGGTACCGCCTGCCGGACGGCTCGACCGTGGTGGACCGGTTCGTCGCCGGACGGAAGGACTTGACCGCGGCCGACCGCGAGATGCTGCTCGGCTGGCGTGACCCGGTCGAGGGCATCTTCGAGGTCCAGCGCAAGGAAGGGGATGCCGTCGTTCTGCTGAACCTGGTCGACGACCTGGAGTACCGCACGTACTCGAATGCCGGGCGGGCGGCGTTCCGTGGAGTGTCCAAGGGGGGCTTCCTCCACGCCTGCCTGGTACCGGTCCATCCGGCGCGTGGGTCGTGGCTGGTGTCCGGGGCGATGTCGCGCTACCCCAGGTCCAGCGCCACCGAGATCGCCCAGGCCGCTCTGCAACTGGCCACCAGCCGGCCCGAACTGGTCTTCCGCAACCCCCAGAAGATCGAGCAGGGATGGCAGGCGATGCGGGAGGACCGGGCCGCGTTCGTCGAGTTCTGCGGCGGCGACGAACTGGTCCTTCCGCCTGCCGAGGCCGAGGACCTCCTCAACGCCTACTACCGCCACCGCCAGGAGGCCGCCGTCGTCGGACATCCCAACCGTGCCCGGGACAGCCGGCTCCCCGGCTTGGACCTGCCCCTTTTCCAATTGCCGCCGGAACTGGCGGGCTCGGACACCATCGGTGTCATCTACGACCAGGTCGACGGACTCAACTTCTACGCGGATTACGGGATGCTGCGGGACCTCTTCGCGGCCCCGGCCCTCGCGGGCCGCAGGCAGCACCAGGACCTGCTGCGCACGTACCTGCGCGAGGAGTCGATCGGGCCACTCCCGATCCGCCGGCTGGCCGCCTCTCACCCGGAGACGGTCGACGCGGTGTTCCGACAGCTGCTGCGGAAGCCCGGGTTCACCTGGAGCGAGCACGGCGAGGCGCTGCTGCGCCGACGCAAGCCCTGGTACTACGAGAACGAGCCCCGCCCCGGTGCCTCCGTGATCGGCGACCGCCTCGGTGCGCTTGCTGCGGGCCGTCGACAGTCACCGTTCACACGGCCGTGATGCTGCGCAACACTGCCTGTCGTCCTTCCATACGGCGTATCCGAAGGTCACTGCGTGAAAGGTGGCGGAGGCTTGACCGACTGGATCTACATCCTCAATCCGAACAAGGACACACTGGACGGAGAGCCCTCCGACAAGGGGACGATCCGCCGCCTCGCCCATGAAGAACCCGAGCTCGACCTCTGGCTCAGCCGCCGCAACCGCATGTGTCGGGGGGATCGCCTGTGGTTCTTCTTCAGCAATCCGGAGGCGGCGGTCGCGGCGGTGGCCGAGATCGAAGGTGAGCCGTACGAGGATGCCGACGACCCGGAGTTTTCCTACCGGGTTGAGGCGACCTTGCTGCCGGAGGCGACGGACGCGCTGTACCGCGACCCGGTAGGCCGGGAGGACCTGGCCCTCGGTCAGGTGCGGTCGGTGCAGAAGGTGAAGCCGGAGGCGCTGCCGGTCCTGTTGGCGCGGGCCGGTCTGTGAGATGGCTGCCGGTGCAGGTGCGTCGGCCCGGCCCGGAGTCCTGGCCGTGGCTCGCGTGACCGGGCACGGAACGCGCGTCATACGGGAGGGGAGCCGTCGATGCACCGTGCGGCCGCGCCCCGGCTATCGTGATCGGCATGCCGTCCACGCACCTGCTGATCATCGGAGACCGTGCCGCCCTGAGCTGGGTGGTGACCGAACAGCGGATGGCTTTCCCGGCGGGCCGGTCCAAGGCGGCCCGTGCGCTGGAAGAGGGCGACGAGATCTTCCTCTACACCACGCGGGGCTGTTTCCGGAACCCGACGCGTGACCTGGGGCGCGTCATCGGCCTGGCTACGGTCGCCAGTCCCGTACGAGTCCTGGACGAGCCGGTCGTCTTCGGGGAGCGCTCCTTCACGGAAGGGTGCCGCCTGGAGGTGTCCGGCCTGGCCCGGTTCAGAGAAGGGCTCGTCCTGCGCGACCTGGTTCCGCGGCTGTCGGTCTTCCCCGACCCGGCCACGTGGAGCGTCCGCATGCGGCGGGCGTCGTTGACGCTGCCGCCGGGCGACGCCGACCTGGTGCGAACCGAACTGGAGCCGCTGTTGCGTCCCTATGGCGAGGCCGTAGAGGGGTACCGCAGGGAGCCGGCATCGGCCTGAGCCGGTGTTCGGCCTTGACAGGGCTGCCGTTGAGGCATGGCCCACGCGGGGGCGGAGGGCTCACTGGTCAGCGATCGCCCTCCGCCAACCTCGTTTCCGCGGCGGGGCGTCACCGGTAGTCGTCGGGGTGGGACTGCATCCAGGTACTGACCTTGTCCCGGGTGTCCAGCAGGAGCTTCTGGTGCTGCTTGAGGTTCGGGAAGGAGAAGTCGCCTTCGAGGGCTTCCTGCATCGAGCGGATCCAGGTGAGGGGACCGGCGAAGTGCCCGCTTTCCTTGGGACTGGATTTCATCGAGTTGTACAGGTCATCGAGATTGGTCAGCACCCGGGTAAGGAAGTACGCGCAGTTGCCCGGGGTGGTGCAGCCGTCGTTGTAGGTGGCCTGGAGCACGGCGAACGCGTCCCGGACCTGCGGCACCGCCGCTCCCGGCGCGGCCTCCGTGGTCGGGTAGCCCGCGGTCCCGGAAGGGCTCGCCGCCGACGGGCCGGGACTCGCCGGGTCGCTGCTCGTGGTGGGGATCGTCGCGGTCGAGGACGGGGTACCGTCCGAAGCCACCGCCGCGGCGCTGTCGTGTCCGGAGGCACTGTCATGCCCGGACGAGCACGCCGTCAGCAGGACCGCTGCCAGCAATACCGGCGCTGCGCGACGCGCGGCTGTGGCTGAGTGCACGAGTGTCCCCGGGGTGATCGACTTCCTTGCACACACCGCGTGCGGGGCCTCTGCCCCATTCATGGCATGTCCATGCAGGCCCACCTGACGCACCCCACCCGCCGTCCAGTTCAAACTCCGTTAACAATGGACTGTGATCTCTCCGATCTCCTCGATACCCCGGAGCGCCCACCGCCCTGCGCAAATGGGTTCGCGACGACCGGAACCGCGCCCCGGGCGGCGGGGGTTCTCCGTGCGGTTCGTCGGCGCGCAGCGCGATCTCGTCAACGCCAATCGAGGTACTGCACGTCCTGCATGCCGTACTACTGTCCATTCACAGCCTGTTCGCCTCGGAGGAGGCCTTCCACGAACAGCTCGGCTTCTTCCGAGAGCACGCGTGGAACCTCGCGAACGGCCTGGTGAAGGCAGTCGAAGAAGCTGTCTCGGCCGACTGATCCGAGCAGTTCGGATGCAAGAGGCCCCGCCGATGCCGAGCCGAACAGGTTCCGGCTCGGCAGGCCTTCGGTCTGTGTGCAGTCCGCCTGTTACGTGCGTGGGCTGAGTCCTACGGTGGCCGCATGGGCAGGGCAGGGACGGGGTGCCCCGGCTGCGGTGGGCCTGGTGACGGACGATGATCCGGCTCCGCGGTTGTGCCGTAGGTGCGGTGGTGCGCTGATGCCGGCGGCGAAGGCGACGGCGGTGTTCTGGTCGTCGAAGTGTTTGCACGCACTCACACCAGGAGATGTCTAGTGACGCACATAGACCCCGAGAGTCGGGCCAAAGCCAAGGCACACGGGCACCCGTATGCTTCGGAGGAAATCATCGCCGCGGGGTACGACCTGGCAGGCCGGGTCTGTCGAGAACTCCACCGTGCCGGTCTTCCCGCGCATGTCCAGCTTCCGGCGGTGCCGAGTCAGCCCGGCGTCGGGGTGGAAGTCAACGACATCCACGGGGAGTACGCCGGCGGCCTCTACGTACGCTGGAGCGCCCCAGAACTGGCGGAGGCCGCTGTGCGGGCAGTGGCAGAACGGCAGGACCCGGCGGCGCCGGAGTGGAAGCGCTACGCCGAGGTCGTTCTACTCATGCAGACGGCATTGATCGGGATCCTGCGGCTGGCCGGCTTCTCCGTCGTGCGGGCCGAGGAAGTCGACGACGTCGCCGAGGGTGATGTGTACGTTCACGCCGATGCAATTGACAGGGAAGATTCTTGACCCGAGCAGGTCGTGAAAGACGCCCGCCCTGCGGCAACCACGCCGATCCGGCCCTCGGTCACCAAGCGTGTTCCGCTGGCTTCCATCCTCACGGCGACGGGCGTCCTATCTGGATGACCGGCGTCGAGAAGGCGCTGGACAATAAGTCGGTGAAGTTGAGCATCTCGCTGGACGGTGTTCCGAAAGCGAAGACTCCGGCGGAAGCCCTGGACAAGCTCATCGAACGCGGGAAGCCATTGGTGGGCGGTGACTGGCGGGCAGTGGCCAACCCAGGAAGCAACAACGGCACCGCGTGGGAACTGCCGACGCTGCGCCTCAAGTTGATGTTTGGACGTCGGGACTTCGACGCCGTCGACTGGTACATCACAAAGCCAGGTGACAAGGTGCCGAGCCTCGTCAAAGACATGCCGAAGCCGGACTGGGCCCAGTGACCCGAAGACGATCCCGAGGACAGGAAGAACGCGAAGAATGCCAGATTTCGCACGAGAGGGACGTCTGTTCCGGGTGGTCAGCTTCTCGGCGTCGCACCGGCAGTTGCTGCTGCGCAGCGATCCCACCGCGATCGACGCAACGGACACCCGCGTCGAGGTGTACTTCGGGCATGTGGAGCTCATGCTGCTCAAGCCCATCTACGAGAAGGGGATACACGTCCGCCGGGCGTCGGAGGCGGAGTTCGCGGTGCTGAATGAGCGTCATGACCTGCCCGCGGGGGATGCGGGCTTCACCTGGATGATCGAACCGGACGGGGACGGCTTCGTCGTCTCCGGCAACCCCTCATGGCGCGAGGCGGACCGCGAGTTCGAGGACCCGTCCCTGTTCGACTTCGCCCAGCCCTGGCCACCGGACTTCCCCATGGAGTACGGCAGCATCGGATGACGCGCTGAGGGCGTCCCCTCCGAGACGATCAAAAGCGTGCTCACCCTTGCCGGTTTCCGCCCCCGTGACGCGGCCGAGCTCAACGACCTGGCCCCGGGAACCCATGTCGCAGGCCGGCAGCCGAGACAGCCGGTACTTCGGTGCCCCGGTCTCAGGTGCTCGCGGCCGCGTACATGGCTCTGCTCGGCAGTATCGAGCTGGCCGGCGAGGACACCGTCGACGACGATGACGCCGTCAAGATCACCGAAGCGTGGACGGGGACCCTGCTGAGGCGGATGGACCAGGCGCCTGACGAGGACCGGCAGGAGCGTGCTGCTGGGCCGCTACGACGCTGCGGGCCGCCTGCAGTACACCGGGGCCACCTTCCTGCCCGAGGCGGCCGTCCCGTAGGGGCGACTCACTCACTGGCCGGCACGGGTTCGTATCGGCCGAGGGTGAGTTCGGCCCATACGGTCTTGCCGCCGGGCGGATAGGGCTCGGTGCCCCAGCGGTCGGCCAGGGCGGTGATGAGGAGGAGGCCACGGCCCGTCTCGGCGTCCGGTGGTGTCTCGAGGCCCTTCGAAGTGGAGGGTAGTTGGTCGGCGCGGGCGTCGGTGACGGCGATGCGGAGGACACCGGCGGATGGGTGGTTGAGGGTGAGCGCGAGGCGAAAGTCGCGGCCCTGGACGCGGCAGTGCAGGACGGCGTTCGCGGCCAGTTCGGCGACGATCTGCTCGGCACGCTCGATGACGGTGGGGGACACCTCCCAGGAGCGCAGCTGCTCGTAGGTGAGCAGGCGGGCGAGGCGGGCTCCGCGGCGGGTGGACGAGAGCTGCTGCGCGAAGTTGCGCAGGGGAGAGCGGAGCTGAGGCGTGGTCGCGTTCATGGGGCCACGGTGCCGGGCGCGCGGGAGCGTGATCCAGGGGTGCGGCCCGTACGGTGCGTCAGCGTACGGACACACTCCGTGGACGGTACGCGAAACCTGCGGTCACGCTGGGTGTTGTCCAGTGCGGGGACGACGGCAACGGCCATCGACGGCCATGCAGGCAGGCATCTGGAGGTGACCGCGTATGACGGGCGGTGGCGTGGGGGCGAGCGACGAGCTGACGGTCTGCGAGGCGGAACGGGAGCCGGACCCGTCGGACAGTCTGCGGACCTTCGGGGCCGTCGTCCAGGCGTTACGGGAGAACGCGGGACTCAGCCGGGCCGAGTTCGCGGAGCTGGTCCGGTTCTCCAAGCACACGGTGGAGTCGGTGGAGCTGGGGAGGCGGATGCCGGACGAGTCGTTCGTGGAGCGGGCGGAGGAGGCGCTGGGCAACACGGGGGCGTTGCGGAGGTCGGCGCGGTTTCTGACACGGGGGGAGGCGGGGCTGGCGGCTTGGTTTCGGCGGTGGGCTCGGCTGGAGCGGGTGGCGGTGAGCTTGTGTACGTATGAGTGCCGGTTGGTGCCCGGGCTGTTGCAGTCGGAGGGGTATGCGCGAGCGGTGTTCGACAACAGCATCCCCCCGCTTTCCGATCAGCAGTTGGAGGCGCAGGTCGTCGCTCGACTGGAGCGGCAACGGATGCTCACTGAGCGGCCCAACGTCCCGTTCAGCTTCATCGTGGAGGAGCACGTTTTACGGCGGCGGCTTGGGGGTGTCGAAGTGATGCGAGGCTTGCTGGATCATGTGCTGGCACTCACCGCTCCCAGGAACGTGACGTTTCAAGTCATGCCGATGGACGCCGAGTATCACGCGTGCCTCGACGGTCCCATGCGCTTGCTGGAAACCCCTGAACGTCGGCGGATTGCCTACTCGGAGGGCCAGCAGAACGGCCGTCTGATCACCGACGCGAAAGAGGTGAGCCTGCTCTGCCAGTGCTATGACACACTGCGGTCGCAGGCCCTGCACCCCAAAGACTCACGGGGCCTGCTGGAGCGACTGCGAGGAGAGCTATGAGCAACCCCGAACTCGCCTGGTTCAAGTCCAGCTACAGCGGAACCCAGGGGGACGACTGCGTGGAGGTGGCCGTCACCGAGCAGGGCATTCACGTACGGGACTCCAAGGATGCGATGAGCACTGCCCTTGCTGTGAGCCGGGACGGCTGGTCGCGCTTCCTGGACTTTGTGGCGGAGGCCTGAAGGCGACGCGTCACGCAGGCCCACAGACGAATGCCACCGCGACGTGTGAACCGGCTCTTCGCAGTTGAGGGTGTACTTGCGGCTGTGCACGTGGCTGACGGTCGGCGCTCACTCAGCCTTCCTCGGCGCGTTCCTCCTCGCCCCCGCGCCGACGGCGCGCCCGCTCGGCGATCTCACTCGAGAGCTTGCCCTTGACCGAGTTAGCCCGGTCGAGGGTCTCGTTGCCGAGGCTTCTGGCGGCATCAACGCCTTTTGCCCCTGTCTCGAGCGCCTTGTCCCTCACGTCCGCGGCCGCGTGCACCCATCGCCTCGCTTCCGATGACCGGCGACCAGACTCAATCCCGAGCCGCCCGTGGAAGTCGTGGACGCTGGTTGCGACATGGTTGCTCGACTGGACTACGGCCGGGGACTTGGTCGGGTGTAGCAGGACCTTCGCGTTGGCCGCGTCAGCAGCCGCATTCATCCGGGCCACCAGACGCTCGGTGCTCCGTGAGATAACATCCAGCCGCTTCTGTCGGGCAACCCGAAGCCCGAGGCGATGCCGGTCCAGCTCGTCCGGAGCCGCGTCCAGCACTCGATCGAGTTCCAGCACAGCGATCGCGTCCTGCAATTGGAAGCAACGAGCAAGCACAGCGAGCCACTCCCGAGCCTTGGACTCGACTTCCTTGGCAGTCGTGGCGCGGTCACCGATCTTGGTCTTGCCCTCCATCTTCTCCGCGAGTGCATCGAGTTGACGCAACGCGTAGGCCTGGGTATCTGCGATCGTCGTCGGTGCGGCCTGCACCTTCGACCACGTGACCTCGGAGACCCGGCCCACCTGCTCCCGGATGGTCATGGCCTCCTCGATGATGAGGTCCACTCCGATCATGCGGGCCACCACAGCGTCCTTCTGGGCACGGAGCACGTCGTCGACCTTCTCGTCGATCCTCGCGAGATAGTCGGTGATCTCGTCCATGGTCTGCTGCATCGCGAGCTGTGCCATGATCCCCGCGGCACCAGCCAGATGCGCCGGGTTGGTCAGGAACGAGCCGGCCCCCTTCTCGACCTGGAGCCAGTTCTTGATCGAGCCAGGTTTCCCCACCATCGCATGGCTGATGCCTGGCGTCTTGGTTTTCATCAGCCCGAACTTCTTGACACGCTCCGCGGACTCCTTGGTCAGCTTCACCCACCGACCGGAGTTGGCGGCAATCTCCGAACCTGCCTGAGCGGCTGCGGCCCCGATACCGAAGACGGACTTGAGCCGTTGTACACCGAGGTCCTTCGACGGCATTCCCTCCGAGAGGAGGAAGCGTTCCACATCCGTCTCATTCCCGATGACTACCAGCCCATCACCGTCACTGATCAGCTGAATCTCGTTGGCCATTGCCCGCTCCTGAAGTGGCTTGTCGCAATTGAGGATGGTCGGGGTGCGCGCGGCGATCGCCGGGCGTTCAGGCGGGGTGTCGGGGGCCGTGGCCCGGGGGCGGGGTGAGGGTGGAGGTGTAGTTCTCGCCGTCCACCAAGGGGTTTTCGAGGCTTACGCCAGCTGCGGCCATGCGGTCGTATTCGGTGAAGATCAGGTCCTTGGTGCGGTACGAATCATATTTTGCGATGTCTTTCTGCTTGACGATCGGGAAAGTCTCCATGATGTAGTCGACGTCTGCCCGCTGGATACCGTAGAGGTGGAAGAATAGTGCGTCGAGCTCGGCGCGAATGACTGCACGCCTGTCTTCGTTCCATTGGAATGGACCGCCTTCTTCGATCAATTCTTTAGCGAAGGGGGCCATTTCGCAAGAGGTGTACGTTAGTTCAAGAATGCGGGGCTCAATAAAAGATTTATGAGGATTGAGATCGCTTGGACGCAGTACGGGAAGCTGCATCAGGTAGCCATATGTGAGATGCGTTCCGCCGATTTTCTGGCGGGCGGCGTAATCTAGGGCAAAGGACGATAGTTGTGCGATGAGCAGGCTGAAGTCATGAGACGCTGGCGCGAGCGCAAGCGGGAAAGTGTGCCCTATACCCGCCAGGGGCATTGTTGCAGCGATCAGGGTACGCTCATCGGTGGCACGGCAAATGTCTCGCCAACCGAAGAGCCATGCTCGTTCCCAGCCTTTGACCCTCAAACGATAATTTACCTCGTCGGCGGGAACCCAGTAGCGGGACAGTACCGAGAAACCTGCATCCTGTTTAGCCACAGGTGTGGTGCGAGGCAGCACAGCATCTACGCGGCCGGCGGCGCGATCACGGTAGTCCCCAAATCGGTGGTCATAGTGATGCAGCATCTTGGCTTCATATAGAGGTAGATATTGCTGACCGGCGCGATAGAAGACGTTGCCACGAAGTCTCCAACCGTCCCGCTCCAGCTCCTCAGCGGTGCGGAAGAGGGCGGAGTCGTTGGCCATATCGAACATGCGCAAGAAGATAAGGCCCCAGGGGTTGCTCCCGCGTTGGCCTTCTGAATCAGGCTCTCGGATCAGAACGGATGCGCGCCGGTAAATCCCTAGAGTGATATCGGCATCGCGACTCGTTTTGAAGACAGGGCAACTTCCAGTGTTGGGATTAACTAGAGTGATGTCCTCTGGGGAAAGCTCAAAGGTTCGCCCAGCTTCGTCAAGTTCACTTGGCAATCCCAGGTCGAATGCGAATTTAGCCGCGCATTCCCCTGCGGTGCGGCCACTAATCGCAAGCAGGCAAAACCTGACGTCTCCGTGTCCTACATTCTTGAAGAGGCCGCGATTGTTTCGGAATCCGAAGACGTGGATAAGCTGGTTTGATTGAATGATATCGCAAATGAAGGGGGCCGTTGTTGCATCGCTCACGATGCCGGTCGGCACAATCACACCAAGACGACCTCTTGTGCTGAGTATTGACCGGTTATTCTCGACGAAGACGGCGTACGTGTTGATGTCTCCCCGGCCGGTAAGCGGGTAGCGCATTGACGAGCGCAGGAATTGACTTTCGCCCTCTGATTGGCGTTTGGCTGCGGTGAAATCGGCGAAGAGGTCGGGGTTTTTCTCAGGCAAAGCTGTGATGAGTCGCTTGCGCGCAGCGGCATTCGGGGCATTGGCGATCCTCGTATCACGCTGGGCGAAGAACTCCTGTTCTTGGAGCTTGATCCGTTCCCACGGCGGATTCCCCAGCACACACGAGAAGCCGCCAGCCCATCCCGCCGACGGATCAACGTCGCCGTCCGCAGCCTCCGAGACTGTGAACACCTCCGGGAACTCCAAATGCCAGTGGAAGAACTTGTACTGCTGCGCGAGGCGGATGATCTTGTCATTCGTCCTCACCGGAATTCCCGCGCCCGCGCTCTGGAGGTCCCGGAAGACTCCTTCCGTCACTGGGGTCGGCGCTCCCTGCACCTTGGGCCAGACGAAGGCGGCACACCAGGCGTCGCTGATGTGTAGAGCACGGAGGTACTCCGCCGACTGTTCCAGCTCACGGAAGCGGCTGGACTGGAGCCGGACGTCGCGCAAGGTGTTGGTCGCTGCCGCGGTGATGTCCCGCAAGCTCGCCGCGAACGCCGCGTTCGACACCCAGATGCGCTCTTCCGTATGGAAGCTCAGCTGGCCCCCGCGCTCCGCAGCGTTGCGCTTCTTGATGGCCGAAGCGATCTTTTTGTCGTCCCCCTCGATCGGCTTGAACGCATCGTCAGGGATCCCCTTTGCCAGTAGCGCCGGCGTAGCCCCAATCAGCGCGTTGCCGTGCTTGATGTGGGCGTCCAGGAAGCCCAGCGGCTTGCCAGGCTCCAGGGCCTCCAGCCACAGCGACACCTTGGCCAGCTCGACCGCCATCGGGTTGAGGTCCACGCCGTAGATGCAGCGCGCGACCACCTCGTGCAGCGCGTGCCGTACCGCGTCGATCGTCGGCTCCGGGTTCTGCTCCCGTACCGCAGCCACCCGCTTCGCGATCCGCCGAGCCGCAGCCACCAGGAAGTGGCCAGATCCGCAGGCCGGGTCGCAGACCGTCAGGCTCAGCAGCTCCTCCACGATGGCCGGGCCCGCGTCCGGCTGCCCCGATCGCGTCGCCCGGATCTCGCCCCGCTTGACCGCGTCGTCGATCACCGGGTCCAGCGCCGAATCAAGCAAGCACTCGATCAGCGAGGACGGGGTGTAGTACGAGCCCGTCGTCTTCCTCGCGTTGCCCGCCAGCTCGACCAGTTCGAAGGTGCGGTCGGTCGCGTTGTGCTTGGGGACCAGCTCCAGCAGGGACTCGTAGATCGAGCCCAGCTCCTCCGCGTCCAGGTGGCGGTAGTCGACCACCCGGTTCCGCTTGCTGCTCGTGTCCCGGACGATCGACAGCGCACGCACTGCCTCCAGCAGCGGCTCGTTCGACACGGACAAGCCGTGCAGGACCTTGTCCGCCTCCGTGTCGTCGAAGATGCCGCCCAGGCCCGGCAGGCCCAGCTCCGGCAGGCCGTCGTCGTTGCCCAGACCCGACAGGACGAAGCGCAGCGCCTGGTACAGGTCACCGTGGGCCGTGCCCCGGCGGCGCTGGGCGTGCCGGCGCAGGCGGGCCGAGGAGAAGTACGCCGCGTACCGCTCCTTCGCCGTCTCGTCCGCCGACGGGGAAAGCAGGACCTCGCGGTCCTCGGCCACGAACAGGAACAACAACCGGTAGACCAGGCGCAGGAGCGCGTAGTGGAAGGTCTTGACCTCCAGGCTCTCCCTCAACTCCCTGTTCTCCGGGTGCTTCAAGAAGCCTGTACCCAGCGTCGTGATCGCCCGCTGCACGCCCTTCCGGAGCTGATCCAGCGCCCGCGTCCCCGACGCGATCGCCTCCGTACGCCACTTCTCCAGCCAGCACGCGGACGGCGCTGCGTCCTCCGCGACCTCGAAGCGCGACACGTACAGCAGGCGGTACAGCAACACGAACTCGCTGAACAGCTCGCCGTCGAAGATCGCCTCCAGGTCGAACTCGACGTACGACGCCGTGGCCAGCGCGCTGGAGTCCCGGAGCAACCGCACCTGGCGGCCGTTCGTCAGGATGCCCCACAGGTGGGCCTCGGTCCGGTTCAGGCACTCCTGGAGCATCGACTGCGGAGGGACCGTGCCCGCGCCGCCCGGGCGCTTGTCCAGGTTGGCGTTCCACGCCACCTGGTGAATGAGTGCGTGCTGCCAGCGGTGCGAGACCTCGAACCGCTTCTCCGCGTCCGAGTCGGCCGTCACGCCCTCCGTGCCGATCGGCGTCAGGCGGCCGAAGCCCAGCTCCCGCCACAGCGGCGCCAGCCAGTCGGCACCCGCGCGGCCGGTCGGGTCGGTCGCGGGCAGGCCCGTCTCCCGGTCCTCGGGGAGGTGCTTGCGCAGTTCGCGCCAGAGCGGCTTCAGGTACTCCCAGCTGCGCTCCGCCTCGTCCCGTACCGAACGCGACGACGGCAGGCCGTAGTCGGCGGGCTTCGAACCTGGGACGTCCTTGCCCTCGGAGATGCGCAGCAGCATGTCGGCCGGCAGCAGACCTCCGACCGTGTGGACGGCGGTGAACACCTGGTTGCGAGTCGTGGCGGACATCAGGCGGACGCTCCAGAAACAGCAGCAGGGGCGGGGGAGGAAGCAGAGGGGTTCGCGGGCAGGTAGAGGTACGCGCCGAGGACGTCGGCCGGCTTCTGGGCCGTCACCGACAGGCCTCGGACGATCTCGCCGGAGGCCTGGCGCACACGGCGGTGCGCGGCGTCCAGCTCGGCGGCCAGTTCCTCGCCGTACGACTCCAGGTAGGCGTTCCCATCCGGGAGTTGGTCGAGGATGCGCTTCATCATGCGCTCGCCGAAGTGCGGGTCCGTGTTCTCGGACGCCGTCGCGTCCAGCAGGGCTGCCGCACGCTCCTGCGGCAGCCACACCGCGTTCTTCGGGGAGCCCTCGAAGGCCAGCAGCCGCGTGTCTTCCGCGACCAGCTGCTTCTCGCCGCTGCGCGACGGGAGGGTCAGGTGGAAGCGGTAGCGGACCAGCAGCAGGGTCGTGCGCGTCGTCACCGCGTCCGTCGTCACCACACCGCAGCGGCGTGCCGGGCGGGCGCCGTCCGCCTGCGTGTCCAGTGCCGCGTTCAGGACGTGCGACGCCAGCGCGCCCACCACCGGGTCCGTCCGCACCAGCGCCGCCTCGCCACGCGCCACCGCCGGGTCCGTCCGGAACGGGATCGGGCGGTCCTGCTCGATCACCTCCGCGCCCACGGCCGTCGCCAGCGCGTCCCGCAGGCCCGCCGGCGTACCGCCCACCTGGGCCGTGAAGTCCTCCGACGGGTCGGCTCCCCGCAGCACCGCACCCAGCGAGCCCAGGGCCTCCCGTACGAACGTCTTCACCTCGCCCGTACCGCCCAGCGCCTCCCGGATCGCGGCGACCTCCCGGGCCACCTCCTCCGGGTGGATGGAGCGCTGCGCGAACCGCGAACGCGACGCCTTCTCGCGCTCCGCCGCCGAGTTCCAGTCGCTGTCCAGCTTCGCCGTGCTCACCTTGAACGCGTCCGCGCTGAACAGGGCGTCCTCGTTCTCGCGGCCGCGCATCAGCAGCCACTCCACGATCGCGTCCGTCACGCCCGTCGACAGCTCGTCCGGGACCGACACCGAGATGCCCAGGTCCTTCTTGATCTGGCGGTGCTTCTTGATGAGCACTTCGAGGACCTTGCCGTCGATGCCGTTGTCCTCGCCGTACAGGGTGATGACACGGACCTCGTCGCGGCGCTGGCCGTAGCGGTCGACGCGGCCCTCGCGCTGGTCGTGGCGGGTGGGGTTCCACGCCAGGTCGTAGTGGACCACGGCGTCGAAGTAGTGCTGGAGGTTCACGCCCTCCGACAGGCAGTCGGTGGCGATCAGCACCCGGCGCGCGGCGGCGTCCTCGCCGGCCTCCGTCGCCAGCGCCTCGATGTTGTCGATGCGCTGCTGCGGCGACAGTTCGCCCGTCACTGCCTTGACGACCGTCTTCGCGCCCAGCGGGCCCCGCTTCTTCGTCTCCGGGTCGTTCGCCAGCTGCTCGGCCAGGTACTTGGCGGTGGGGATGTAGCGGCAGAAGACGATCGGGTTGTAGCCGTCGGCGAGCAGGCCCTTGAGGTGCTTGATCAGGGCCTTCAGCTTGAGGTCCTGCGCCGGGCCCTCCAGCTCCTGCGCGCGGTCGGCGAGTTCGGCCAGGCGCGAGCGCGGATCGTCGGCCTCGATCTCCGCGCCCGGCGCTACGTCCATGCCCTCCATCGAGTCGCTGTCGGCCGCGTCGCTGTTGAGAGGGGCGCCCAGCTTGTCGGCCTCCTCCGCCGAGGACGCGACCGCCGCCGCAGACCTCGTGCGCAGCGTCTGCGCCGCCGCACGCGGCGACGACACCAGCGAGCGCAGCAGCGCGATCGCCGACCACCACGCTATTCGGGCCTCCCTCCGGCCCCGGCCGTCCGCCTCCTCCACCCGCTCGCTCGCGTAGGCGATCGCGTCGTCCAGCAGGGCCCGGTACTCCGGGGACAGCTTGTACGTCTCGTCCTTGAAGTAGCGGTCCGAGGGGAACGCGGTGCGCTCGGCGAGCGAGTCGTCGGCCAGGCCGTCCTCCTTGGTGAGGTACTGGCGTACGTCCGCGCGCTTGCGGGCCACGAAGTGCTGGGCCAGCAGCTTCCTGCCCGTCTCCGACTCCAGGTTGACGTGCGCCAAGTCGGGCTTGACCAGGCCCAGCAGGTTGCGGAACGCGGACTCCTTCCCACTGTGCGGGGTCGCCGTCACCAGCAGCAGGTGCCGTTCCGCGTTCTCGGCCACCCGCCGCAGCAGCTCGTAGCGCAGCTGGTTCTGCGTGCCGGTCTTGGTGTCGTCGGCGGCCACGCACGTGTGCGCCTCGTCGACGATCACCAGGTCGGGGCAGTGCCGTACGAAGTCGTCGCGGTGGCGGGTGGACTTGATGAAGTCCGTGGAGACGATGACGTTCGGGTAGCGGTCGAAGAGGGACTGCCCGAGGTCCAGGCCGCGCTCCAGGCGGGTCACCGTCGACGACAGCACCAGCTCCGCGTCGATGCCGAACTTGCTGCGTAGCTCCTGCTGCCACTGCTCCGCCAGCGCGGGCGAGCACAGCACGGCCAGGCCCGACGCCTCGCCCTGCGCGAGGAGTTCGCTCGCGATCAGGCCCGCCTCGACTGTCTTGCCGATGCCGACGTCATCGGAGATCAGCATGCGGACCGTCTTTTGACGCAGTGCCATCAGGAGCGGGACGAGCTGGTACGCGCGTGGTTCCACGGCGATGCCGGCCAGCGAGCGGAACGGGCCCGCGCCCGAGCGGAAGCCGATGCGCAGGGCCGTGCGGAGCAGGCCGGCCGCACGCTGGTCGCCGAGATCGCTCGGCTCCGGTGCGGCGAACCGGGCCTCCTCGACCGTCTCGAACGCCGGGAACACGGCGGCGACATCGTCGTCCGAGCCGCCGAGCGGGCGCAGGACGAGCAGATCGGGCTTGCTCTCGGGGAGCACCACCCATTCGCGGCCGCGGGCCTTCACCAGGGAACCGGCGGAGTACGTGAGTGCCATGTGTGTTTTCGAGTCCTCAGGAGAAGGCGGTCGTCAGTTGGCGGTCGGCGTGCCGAAGTAGCGGGCGTTGTCGGCGGCGATGGCGTCCCAGTCGGCGTCGTGCGGGAAGCGGACGACGTCCCAACTGGCGTTGAAGAGACGGTCCTCGGCGTCCTCGTCCCGGAAGGTGTCCTGCTCCTTGTCGGGGGCGTCGACGAAGACGGCCACGTTTCCGCCCGGGAGCCGGTACACGAAGTCGGGCATCGCGTTCGCCTCGGTGAGGAAGGGGCCCGCCTCGTCCGGCAGGTTCAGTCCCCGGGCCTTCGCCCAGCCCAGGAAGTCACCGCGCGCTGCCAGTTCGGCGGCGGCCGAGGCATCGATCGCCGTGGGTGCCGCCGGGGTCTGGTCGAGCAGCCGCCGGTACTGCTCCGACCGCGACTCACCGCGCGACTCGCGCTCCGCCGTCGCCGAGGCGAACCGCACCAGCAGGTGCCGGGCCGCGTGGCGGTTGATCAGCGCGTGGTCGAGCTGGTTGCCGTACGTCAGCAGGCACTCGTAGCAGCCCAGGGCGCAGGGGCGGTCCGGGTGCGGGCCACCCAGGTCGGTGCCGTCCTCGTCGAAGTGGCAGATCGACAGGGCGTATTGGGCCGCCTTCGCCAGGGCGTCCGGCTCCGCCTGGAGGCGGCGCAGCACGCCCGCGCCGCCCTCGGCGGCCTCCATGAACAGGAAGCGGCCCCGCGGTCCGCCGTCCGGCGGCAGCAGTTCGCTGGACAGCTCGGCGTCCTCCAGCTCGAACGCGGCCTCGATTCCCCGCTCCAGCGCGTACATCAGGGTCAGCGCCTCGGGCTCGGGCAGCGCCTCGTCGAGGGTGACGACGAGGATGTTGCGGCGGTCCTCGACGTACGGGATGACCCGCTTCTTGCGGCGCCGTTCCTTGCCGTCCTCGTCGACCACGGGCAGCTCGCTGGAGTCGCCGGAGGCCTCGGCGGCGTCCTTGTCGTTCATCCAGCGGCCGTCGGCGAGGTCGAGCCAGTAGCCCGCCGGCTCGTCCTTCTTGGCCCGCACCCGGCCGAGGTTGGTGATGCGGACGGTCGCCGAGTCGCCGTACGCCAGATCGGCCAGCGGCGCGCCCGTGGCGTCCGCGACGGACGCGTTGAGGCGGCCCTTGCGGGCGCCGTGGTCCTGGAAGCGGTACGACATCTCCAGGCGGAAGCCGGCCCGGCGGCGCTCCTCCTCGTCGGAGGAGATCCGCTCCCGCCGCGTGGTGTACACGGTGTGCAGCTGGAGCAGGCCGTGGGTGGCCGCGCCCAGCGGTTCGTCGCACATGTGGCAGCGGTCCTGCCGCTCGGCCGGGTCGTGGTGGTAGCCGCACTGCGCGCAGCGGCGGGCCTCGCTGGTCGCCAGGTCACCGGAGGAGTCCGGCGGCAGCTGGATGCGGGTCACCTGGTAGCGGGCGCCCTCGTGGTAGATGAGCGCGCCGGGCCCGAACTCGCGGATGGCGAGGAAGCGGGGGCGCTGGAGGTAGTCGCCGTCGCCCCGGCGGCGGCCGATGGTGGGAATGTAGGCGGCCAGCGGCAGGCGCGGGAAGCTGTAGCCGGGCAGGAAGCCCTCGGAGGCCAGGTAGCGGTAGGGGTTGAAGTCGGAGAGCACCGACTTGCTGTCGACGCTCTCGTTCATCAGCAGGTTGAGTTGCGTCTCCGCCTCGCGGCGGCGGGCGTTGGCCCGGTTGCGGTCGCTTTCGGTGAGGCTGTAGTCCAGGCGCCGCTTGTTCTGGATGTACTGGTCGTCGAGCGCCGCGCGGAACAGCTGCCGCCACCGGTCGAAGGCCTGGTCGAAGCGCTCCGGCACCGTGCGGACCCGGTCCTGGATCCAGTCGTCGTGCCACCACGTCGTGTCCGCGAAGTCCGGCAGCAGCGGGCCGAGCACCCGCAGGGCCGCGTCCACCGTGCGGTGCTGCGCGGTCTCGTCCAGGGAGGCGTCGAGGATGTCGGGGAGCAGCTCCAGGGCGGGGTTCGGGCGGTCGCCGGTGTCCGGGTGCGACACGTCCAAGATTTCGGGTATCGCGCGGCCCAGCTTCAGGCCGGCCTCCGCGATCCATATGCCCTGCAGATGGGAGAGGACCAGGTCCTCGTTGGCGAGGTCCAGGCGCGGCGGGGCCACCGCGCCCGCCACCATCCGCTCCGAGCGACGGAAGTAGTACTGGTCGTGGCTGTTGCCCGTCGCACAGTACGTCGTCACCAGCGCGGGCTGGCCGCTGCGGCCCGCGCGGCCCGAGCGCTGCGCGTAGTTGGCGGGCGTGGGCGGCACGTTGCGCATCATCACCGCATTGAGGGAGGAGATGTCGACGCCCAGCTCCATCGTGGGGGAGCAGTACAGCAGCTTCAGCTCCGCCTTGCGGAACGCCTCCTCGCGCCGCTCCCGCTCCTCCGGGGCGACCTGGGCGGTGTGCTCGCGGGCGAACAGCCCGGACAGCGCGCTCGCCGCCTCCTGGTACAGGTCCCGGAAGAAGGTGTTCACCCGCGGGCCGTCGCCGCTGGGGTAGGTGCGGGTCAGCGGGTCGTGCGTGCCCGTCTCGCCCTTGCCGGCGCGCCAGATCAGCGACTGGGCCGCCACCCGGTAACCGGTCGTGGCCGGCGTCGTCGGCCTGCGGTAGCGGCCCGCGCGCTGCGGGGCCTCCGCCACCTCCTTCACCAGGCCGTTGGCGGCCAGCACCGTCAGCAGCTCCGCGATGACGAGTTGCAGATCGTCGGGGGAGAGGTTCTTGAACGAGGCGTCGGCGCGCTTGAGGTACTTGCCGAACTTGCCGCGCGCCGAGACGAACAGCCCGGAGCGGTCCAGTCCCCGGCCCGACGGATGCGGGTAGGCGGTGCCCACGCGCGGCCGGTCGGAGGCCGACAGCACCCACGGGTCCACCAGCCGCTCCTCGCTCGCCCGCTGCAACGCGTCGAAGTCGTCGCGGAAGTACGACACGTCGATGGCGAGCGAACGGCGCATCTCGTTGAGCAGCACCTTCATGATCTCCGCTCGCAGCGCGGGGTCGGCGTCCCGCAGCGCCGCGTGGGTGTGCGCCCAGCGGTCCTGCTTGTCCGCGACCCAGCGCAGGTCCGCGTAGTCGATCTCCAGCAGGCCCGTCTGCTCCAGGTTGGGCATGGTGATGCGCCAGCCGCGCTCCAGGTCGAGGTAGAGGCGGAAGGCGACCACGTCGCGCAGGGTCTTGGCCGCGGACTTGGCGAGCGTGGGGGGTTGGTCGGCCTCGCCGGTGTAGTCCATGGGGCTGATACCGAGCGCGTTCGTCACCGCAGAGGCCAGCTCCTCGTGGGTGAGGCCGTCCTCGCCCGCGTCGAGCGCGGCTCGGTACAGTGCCCCGCGCAACTGGGTGATCTGCACGAAGTCGTTGAAGTGACCGGCCTGGAGCGAGGCGTCCTGGCGGTTGTCGACGAAGGTCAGGAGCTTGCGTGCCTCCTTGTCCAGTGCCTCCTCCGGCACCGACTTCAGGGACCGCACCACCGAGGCCGAGATGAGGGAGGTCGCCGAGGAACGGCCCTCCTGGTCCAGCGTCGCCAGCTTGGCGAAGTCCCGGCCGCGCGTCTGCTCGTAGGCCACACCGCAGTGCAGGCAGAACAGGAAGGGCGACGGGATGAACGCGGCCTGCAGCTCGCCCCGGCCCTCGTAACCGAGCGGGTCCACGGTGACGGCCCGGGGCACCCGGTCGCGGTATGTCTTCCTGAGCACCTCCTGGCCCTTGTCGTCCAGTTCCAGCCAGGACTCGGGCAGCCGGCGGTCGTCGACGGCGTACTGGACGCTGGACGGCCAGGGCCGCTCCTGGTCGATGAAGAGGTAGCCGTCGCCCTGGCGCCCGCCCGTGGCGGAGGTGTCCCGACGGGCCTCGTAGCGCACCTCGCCGTCCTTCTCGGTGCGCCAGACGGTCAGGTACTCCTGGCCGCACTCGCGGCAGAAGGCCAGCGGCATCAGCAACTTGCCGCCGCTGCCCGGCTGCTCCAACTGGTACGAGCGGGTCAGGTGACGCGAGAGCTTGTCCTCCAGGGTGACGTACACGGTGTCACCCTTGGAGAGGAACTGGTGCAGCCGGAACGCGAACAGGGGGCGGTCGGTGACGGGGTGCCGGGCCTGCGAGCCGGCCTCCAGAGTCGCCTCGATGGCCTTCGCGCAGTCCTCCTTGGACACCCCGGAGCGTTCCGCCAGTTCGCCTGCCGCGACATCGATCTTCGTGGGGCGACGGCGCACCAGACGACCAGTGGCCTCGTCCGTGGCGAGGCCGAAGCGCGTCTCGATCCAGCGGGCCAGCGGGTCGCGCACCAGATCGTCGTACGCCCGCGGCGGCGCCGGCGAGGTCAGGCGCTCGGCGGGGACGGTGTCGGGAGCCTCGTCGGTGGCGCGTACGAGCGTCTCGCCGATGACGTGCCCGGGGCTGACCGTCGTGCCGAACAGCCGGCTCGCCACGTCGGCGACCACGTTCTTCTGGTCCTCGACGGTGCCCTCGGTCGACATGGTGGCCGAGGTGCCGATGCACTGCACGTCGGGCGCCTGGCAGGCCTCGCGGACCCGGCGGATGAGAAGGGCCACGTCGGCGCCCTGCCGGCCGCGATAGGTGTGCAGTTCGTCGAAGACCAGGAACTCCAGGCCCTTGGCCATCTTGATGAGGCTGGCCCGGTCGGCGGGCCGGGTCAGCATCAGCTCCAGCATCACGTAGTTGGTGAGCAGGATGTCCGGCGGGTTGTCGCGGATCTCCTTGCGCTTCTCGTCGTCCTCCTGGCCCGTGTAGCGGGCGAAGGTGACCGGCTCGTGGCCCTCGCCGTATCCGTCGCGCAGATACTTCTCGAGTTCCTTGAGCTGACTGTTCGCCAGCGCGTTCATGGGGTAGACGATTACGGCGCGCACCCGCTTGACCGCTTTCGGACCTTCGGAGTCCCGCTCATGAAGGACGCGGTTCACGATCGGAACGATGTACGACAGCGACTTGCCGGAACCGGTGCCGGTGGTCAGCACGTACGAGGCACCGCGCGATGCGGCGTCGATGGCTTCGCGTTGGTGGCGGTGCAGGGTGAGCGGGCGGCCGTCCGGGACCGTGCCACCCTCCGTCTTGCCCGCCTGGAAGATGCGGGCGCACTCCGGGTGGAGGACCTGCTCCCCCACGATTTCCGCGACCGTGCCGCCGCTCTGGAAGAACGGGTTGAGCGACAGCCACGGATCGGGCCACTGCGACTTGTCGTCGAGGTCCTTCTCCACGAACGCCGCGATGCGGTCGTCGCGGATGACGGTGCCGCCCTCCGTGAAGTCGCGGTAATCCTTGATGAGGGCCCGGTGCACGCCGAACACGTCCATCGCCGTGCCGGAGGCGGTGACCGGGGCAGGGCGTGGGGCGGGTGCAGTCGACGAGAGCTCGGCGGGACGTGCACCGGACGCGAGCAGGGGCCGCGTCGGGTCGAGGGCGCTCCAGTGGGGGAGATGGGGAGTGTTCGCGTGCCGGGTGGCCAAGGGGAGCAGCGCCTCGCGGACTTCGGCGGCGTTCGCGGGACGGTCCGCAGGGTCCTTCGCCAGCAGCCGTCCGACGAGGCGGATCAGCTCGGCGGGTATCTCGCTGCGGATGGGGGCGAGGGGCGTCGGTTCGACCTCAAGGTGCTTGCGGGCGAGTTCGTAGGGCGACTCGCTGGTGAAGGGCGGTACCGCGACGAGCATTTCGTACAGCACACAGCCCAGCGCGTACAGGTCGGCGGCCTGGGTGACCTGGCGGGCCTGGAACTGCTCGGGGGCCATGTAGCGGGCGGTGCCGACGCTGACACCCGTGCTGGTCAACCGCGCCTCGTCCGGGTCGTCGACGATGCGGCCCATGCCGAAGTCGAGGACCTTGACGGTGCCGTTCCGAGTCAGCATGACGTTTGCCGGCTTGAGGTCGCGGTGCACCACGTCGGCGGCGTGCGCAGTGGCGAGGCCGTCGGCGATCTGGGCGCCGATGGCGGCAGCCCAGGCGATGGGCAGCTGGCGCTCCTCCTCTATGAGGTCGCGCAGCGTTTCGCCGTCCAGGAACTCCATCGCGAGATAGGGCAGTCCACCGTCCTCGGTGACACCGCCGGCGATGAGCCGCGTGAGGTTGGGGTGGTGGAGGCGGCGCATGATGCGCACTTCGCGGGCGAACCGGTCAACTGCCTTGCTGTCGGCGCCGGTGTCGATCAGGGCGCCCGTACGGCTGCGGAGGATCGTCTTCACGGCGACCATGCGTTCGGGGCTGCCCTCCAGGGCCTGCAGATCCTCGGCCCGGTGAACCTCCCCCATGTTGCCCTTGCCGATGACTTGCCCGATGCGGAATCTGCCATCGATCAGCGCGTGGCCCACGGCCGCTCCCCTGCCCTCATCTCACCGTCCCGCTAAGGGACTTGCCCCCTGCACGTGCTGCCGATTCGCTCATGTCGCTGAGCGGAAAGCACGGTCCCGGTTACCGTACACGAGGGGTGTCAACTTTCATAGATGTGAGATCCGTTGACACTGTTAACGCGTCACCTCTACGGTATGGCGTGTAGTTGGGGTGGGAGTGGACGACATGCGGCATCAGGCAGTCGGCGTACAGGGTGCGCCCGTCACCAGGGCTGCACTTGCCGAGTTGCTGGTTCAGCTCCGGCGCGCGGCGGTGGACGGCATCGTGCCGGAGGGTGCGTTCATGGCGCAGGTGCAGAAGCTTGGACTCGGGGAGGCCGAGCGGGAGCGGCTGCGGGCGGAACTGGCCAGGCTTGGGGTGCCTGTCCAGGAATCGGTGGCGCATACAGATGGCGACCATCCGGATGTGGAAAGGGTTGCACGGAATCGTGTAGAAAATGTGTTCCCTCGGGCTGGCCAGGTGCTGGCGCTGCTCGGGCGCTACGCGGACGCCCAGGGCCAAGTCACGTCTCGGGCCCTGGAAGGGGTCGTCCGGCTGGCTGGACTCAACACGCGCGAGGCGGCGGCACTGCGGGCGGCAACCAACGTGCAAGCGGCCGAGGGAACGAGGGAGCACGGTCCGGACGAAGAGGGTGCACCGCTGCCCGAGCCGTCCGAGCCGCCCGGGGCTGTCGTGTCGGCGGACGGTGACTTCGCCGCTGCTGTGGTCGCAGGCATGTCCGTGCTGGAAGAGGACCGCTTCCGTCGGCGGGCCGAGAAGTATCTGCTGACGGCCGAAGCGGAGGTCGGCCTCACCGTGCTGCTGCGCGGCGGCGCGGACCATGTGGGGCAGGAGCCCACGGACGCGGAGCTGAGCGCCCTGCCGCCCGGAGACCTCAGGATCCGGGCCCGGGACTGCCTGGTACTGCACAATCTGCGGCTCGTGCATTCCCTGGTGCGCCCCTATCTGGAACAGGGGCTGGACTATGAGGACCTGGTCCAGCACGGCGCCCTGGGGCTGATGCGGGCCGCGCGGAAGTTCGATCCGACCATGGGCAACAAGTTCTCGACGTACGCGACCTGGTGGATCCGGCAGTCGATCACGCGGGGCATCGCGGACGAAGGTGCCCTCATCAGGATCCCGGTTCATATGCACGAGCAGATGCGCAAGGTGGCGGCCGCCGAACGTGCCCTGGCCGCGCAGGGGCGGGCCGCGGGGGCGGCCGACGTGGCTGTCCACTGTGACATGAGTGTGCGCAAGGTAGAGGAGATCCGGAAGCTGAGCCGGCGCACCGACTCGCTGGACCGCGTCATCAGCGACGGCGCCACCCTCGGCGACCTCCTGGGGGAGGTCAATGCCCTGCCCTCGGTGGAGCACGGCGTGCTGGACACACTCCTGATGGACGACGTGATGTCCGTCGTGGACACGTTCGACGAACGCAGCGCCCGTGTCCTCGTCCGGCGTCTCGGCCTCGACGGCGACGAGCCCTCCACGCTCGACGAGTTGGGGCGGGAGTTCGGGGTGACCCGGGAGCGTATCCGGCAGGTGGAGAGCAAGACCCTTCCGATGTTCAGGCAGCGGCTGCGGATGGCAGGAGTTGCCGGCGCATTCCGGGATTGGGACGGGCAGGGAACCGACGAGGACGGGGAGCAGGGTCGCTCGAAGAAGCGACGAGCGCGTGGCAAGGCTCCGGCTGCCGTCGCTGTCACGAAACCGCGACCGGACGCGGAGCGGGAAGCACCGACCGAGGAGGAGACGGCTGAGGCGGACGAGAGCGGTCGGCATGAGGAGGAGGTGCTCGAACCTCCCGCGGAGACGGCCTCTTCGGCCCACGTATTGGTTTCGGACGAGCCCCCTGCCCCAGCGGTGCCCACACCGACTCCGCCACAGGCCTCGGAAACCCATGTACCCCGATCCATGGGGTACACGGCGGACTGGGACAAGGCAGTGCGGATGTCGGTGACGTTCGAGGGGGGAATCGAGTGGCTCGCCGAGTACGCGCTGCTCGCGCTGGGACATTCCCAGCTCACGGTGATACTCGGGCCGGCTGCCGTCGCGGCCGTGGTACGCGCGGTGCGGGAGCGCGGGACTCCGGACCAGCAGGTGCTCGCCGCCCTGGAAGTCCTGCAGCGGGTCTTCGACACTCTGAAGCATGCCGGTTACCGGCCGGAGGACTTCTTCGAGCGGCCGGCCGAAGCGCTGGTCGGTGTGACTCCGCGAGCGTATCTGGCGAGGAAGCCACTGGTGAACACCGAGTCACGCCTTGCCCTGCGCGACGCACTGCGGGAGTTCACCGCCGAGGTCTCGAGGCCAAAGCCGGCTGCGGAGACGTCGACCGGGATCGCGGAGGATACGCAGGACCGCTCCACGAGCCCATCGGAAGAACGTGCCGCGGAACCGGCCCCCGCGCCCGAAGAAGCGCAGTCGTCCAGACCCGGCCCCGGCACTGACCGGGGGGTACAACCCGTTCGGAGCCAAGCGGAGGCGGACGAGGAGCCCGCCCCGCAGCAAGACGCTGCGGAGGAGGAACTCGCGCGGTTCCGCGCCGAAGCCGACCTGCAGCTCGCCGAAGTCCGCCGTGAGCACGAGGTGCAGATGGCACGCGTGCGGGTTGAGTACCAAGAGTGCCTGGCCGCGGAGCGGGAGGCCGCCGACGTCCGGGTCGCCGCAGCCGAGGCGCAGACCGAGCGGCAGCTGGACGCCCTGGAAGAGGCACTCCTGCGCCGTGTGGACACGTCACTCGTGCGGCGTGAGCGGAGTGTCCGTGCCGAGTGCGAGGAACGCCTTTCGCAACGCAGTGAAGAGCACCGGGCGGCACTCCAGGAAGCGGTCCGCCGGGGCGAGCACGCCGACTTCTACCGGCAGCGGGCGGGCGAAGCGGACCGGCGGCTGCGCCAGTACCGCGAGGACACCGAGGCGCGCATCGCCGACCTGGAGGCCAGGCTGCGACGGGCCGAGTCCCTGCTCGCCGAACGGGATCACGCTCTTCAGGCAGCCCGGCAGCAGGTGGAGGCGGTCGAGCAGCGTGCCGCCGAGCACCTCGCCCAGACCGAGCACGACGCCTGGGCGCGCATCACCGAACTCCAGGAACAGCTTGCCGCGGAGCGGGCGGGCGGCACGCCCCGTACATCGTTGCGGGACCGCTGGCGTCGGCCCTGACGCCCCACATGCCTTCCCGCCTTCGCAGACTCTTCGAGGAATCCATGGACCCCAGACAGGAGCTCGTCTCCTACATTCACCGGCAGCTGGTCGGCCCCGCCGGAGGCGAGTACGAGACGCTCGACGCCCCGCCGGACCGTCAGTACCTCATGGGCACGCTGTATCCCCAGGAGGCCGACCTCCAGCGGCACTTGTATCTTGCGGCGGAGGAGCCGGACGGCACTGGGACGGAAGGTGCGGCCGACGACACGGCCCCCGCCGACGATCCTGTGCCCGAGTCCAACTCCTGGCTGCCCTCCTCCCTGGGCTTCAGTTTCTACACCGACGCCACCACCATCGAAGTCGCCTGCGTGGGCGCGCGCTACGAGACGCGGGCCGCGACCGGCGAGCGTGGCCGGCGCTGGGAACGCGTCCCGCTGGCCGCGGAGACGCACACCCTCACCCCCGACCGCGAGCGGGTCCAGGTCCTCGACGGCAGGGCCGAAGTCCTGGTGACCCGGCGGGTGTTCGGCACCGGTCAGCTGGTCACCGTGGCCCTGGTCAACACCGCTCGCCACGAGCAGGCCATGGGGAAGGCCGCGCAGTGGGATCGCATGCTCTTCCAAGTGGGTCTGGAGGCACGGCCAACAGACGGCGGGGTGCGCCAGTATCCGAGTGTCCGACTGGCGAGCCGCGACCCCGAGGAACAGGAGTTGCGCCTGCAGTACGAGCATGTGCGCACGCATGCCGTCGGCCACGGCTGCGCGGTCGAGGAAGTGCACGACGGGGGAGGCACGCGCGTGACCGCCCTCCGGGCAGCCGTCATGCCGCAGGCCGAGGTGCGCGGTGTCCGCGCGGCAGGCCTCGGCGACACTCCCGTGCTGAACCTCCTGCACCTTGCCGATCCGCACATCTCTGCCGACCAACTCCGCGAAGAGCTATGGGAGTTCGCCGCGGACTACCGCGCCTGGTACGTGGGGCAGTTGAACAGGGACGTCCCCGACTGGGGACGTGAGGCCGCGGACCGCATTCTCGCCCGCGTCAATACGGCAGTCAGTCGTATCGAGTCCGGTGTGCGCACCCTCTGTGATCCCGGACGGCCGGAACTCCTGCACGCCTTCAGGGCCGCCAACCGGGCCATGGCGCTCCAGATGCGCCACTCGGCCCCCGACCTCGCCGGCAGCCGACGCTCCCGCGGCGCGGGGGTTCCGGTCGATCCTCAGCCGAAGCCCGAGGCCACGTGGCGCCCGTTCCAGCTGGCCTTCTTCCTCCTGGCCCTGGAGGGTGCGGTCGACCCCCGGCACGAGGACCGGGACATCACGGACCTGATCTGGTTCCCGACCGGCGGCGGCAAGACGGAGGCCTATCTGCTGCTCGCCGCCTTCGTGATGCTCCTGCGCAGACGCGAACCGGACGGCGGAGGCACGGCAGTCCTGAGCCGGTACACCCTCAGCCTGCTGACGACCCAGCAGTTCCAGCGCGCGGCGACGACCATCTGCGCCCTGGAGACGCTGCGCCGTGCCGACCCGGACAGCTACGGTGCGGAGCCCTTCTCGATCGGCCTGTGGGTGGGCGAGACCACCACGCCGAACACCTACGAGAAGGCCCGCGCGGCCTTCGACAGCGAGCGTGCCGCGGCCCGCCCCGACGACGTGTTCATCCTCGACCGCTGCCCGTGGTGCGGGACCCGCATCCTTCCCGCACACAAGTCCCCCGACATCGCGGACTACGGGGTACGCGCCGACGCCGACTCCTTCGCGTTCTTCTGCCCGCGCGAGGAATGCGCCTTCCACGCCGGACTGCCGGTCGCCGTCGTCGACGAGCATCTCTACGATCACCCGCCCACGTTCGTCCTCGGCACGGTGGACAAGTTCGCCCGGCTCGCCTGGGAACCGCGCGCGGGCCGGCTGTTCGGAGCCGGGAGCGCCGACCGGCCGCCGTCCCTGGTCATCCAGGACGAGCTGCACCTGCTCACCGGCCCCCTCGGCACCACCGTGGGCCTCTACGAATCCGCGATCCTCGGCCTGTGCGCCGCACCCGACGGCACCGGTCCGAAGGTCATCGCCTCAACCGCCACGATCCGCCGCTCCGGTGAGCAGATCCGGGCCCTGTACGGCGGCGGAGTCCAGCTCTTTCCGCCCGCCGGACTGGACGCCCGCCACTCGTACTTCGCCGAACAGGACTCCTCTCGTCCCGGCCGCCTCTACGTCGGCGTCATGGCCCAGGGGCACACCGCGGGTCGCGCCTCCGTCGCCACCGCGGCCACCCTGCTCCAGGGGGCGTGGGAACTGCCCGAGGAACACCGCGACGCCTACTGGACCCTGGTCGCCTACCACCACAGCCTGCGCGAGCTCGGTCGTACCGTCACGGCCGCGGGCGACGACATCCCCGCACAGCTCACCGGGCTCGACACGGGAGCGGGCACCAGGCAGCTTCCGGACCATCAGGTACAGGAGCTGACCAGCAATCTGCCGCGCGCGGAACAGCCCGTGCTGCTCGACCGGCTGGAGAAGCCCTGGAACGACCCCGCGTCGGTGTCCTTCCTCCCCTGCACGAACATGCTCTCCGTGGGTGTCGACGTGAAGCGTCTCGCCCTCATGCTCATGCAGGGGCAGCCGAAGACGACCGCCGAGTACATCCAGGCCACCAGCCGCGTGGGGCGCAGCTCCGTACCCGGACTCGTCGTCACGTTCTTCAACGCCACGCGCCCGCGTGACCGTTCGCACTACGAGACGTTCGACATCTACCACCGTTCCCTCTACCGGCACGTCGAGCCCACCAGCGTCACACCGTGGTCCGTGCCCTCGCGGCGCCGGGCCCTGCACGCCGCTCTCGTCATCCTCGTACGTCACGGGCTCGGGCTGGCTGCGGAGAACCAGGCAGGTCACATCGTCGACCGCCTCCCGGAGGTCGAGGCGCTCGCGGACCGGCTCGCCCGGCGCGCGGAAGTCTGCGAACCGGCCACCGGCGAGGCCGTACGCAAGGAACTGGCGGACCTCATCGCCGACTGGGAGGACGCCGCTCGTGAGGCGCACAAGCACGGCCGGGAGCTGTACTACCGCAGCCAGGGCAAGGGGCAGTCGAACTTGATCAAGAGCTTTGAGCAGAAGTACGGGCTGTGGGAGACGCCCAACTCCATGCGCAACGTGGACCGGGAGTGTCAGGTGATGGTGAAGGGAGCCGACCTGTGAGCCGCACGCTGCGGGTACGCCAGTCGCAGACGGTCGTCCCGTTCGGGGTCGGGGCCGTGTTCGACATCCAGGGCGAGTCCTTCGTCGCCACGGGAATCGGCGACTGGCCGGGGCGGGGCAGGCAGCAGGTCGAGTCCCCGCGACTGGCCTCCCGGCTCGGAGTCACGGGCTTCTACGCTGCTCCGGCCACGGCCAACGACCGTTATGACACGCCGGACGCCCCGGGAGCGCCGTACGTCCGCTTCCCCTCCTGGCTCTTCTGCGGGGCCTGCCGGCGCATGAAGCGGTGGCGCATCGCCGACGAGAAGCCCGGTCAGCCGCCGCGCTGTCCCTCCTGTTCGCCGGCGCGGACACTCGCGCCCATGCGGTTCGTGCAGATCTGCGCGGCCGGCCACCTCAGCGACATCGACTGGTGGTTCTGGGCGCACTCCCGGCGTGACGCCGGCGAGCGCCGTCAGTGTGCCGAGCGCGAGAGACTGCGCTTCCTCGTCTCCGACCGCTCCTCCGGACTCGAAGCGCTCTCCGTGGTCTGCACCGCGAAGGGGTGCGGAGCCGCGCGTGATCTGCTCGACATCCTCGGAACGCACGGCATGCGGTGTTCCGGACGCAACCCCTGGCAGCGGGCGAGCGAGGCCGTGGAGTGCGTCAAGCCGGTTCAGGTGGTGCAGCGCACGGCGGGAAACCTGTACTACCCGATCGTGCACTCGGCGCTCGACATCCCCGAGACCGAGGTCCCGGCGCACGCGGACGAGGAGCTCGCCCGGCGGGTGCGTGAACACGACCTGTGGGTGCAACTGTGCCGGTACATCGGGAAGCCGCGGGCCGGTATGTTCCGGGACGTCATCATGGAGGACACGGGAGCCGACGAGGCACTCCTCGACGCCCTCGTCGCCGAGGAGACCGGGCACACTCCGGCGCCGTCGTCCGACACACCGTCCGCTCCCGCCCGGCCCGACCTGAGCCGGGAGGAGTGGGCCGCCTTCACCGCTCCGCCCCCGCCACCGACGCGGGACTTCGCGCTGCGCGAGACCACCCTGGGCCTGGACGGCGAGACCGAGGAACCGTGGGCCGGCCTGCGTCGGCGGCTCGGCCGGGTCGTCCTCGCCGACCGGTTGCGCGAAGTCCGCGCCCTGTCGGGCTTCACCCGGGTCTCACCCGATGCCACGGTCGTGCCGTCCGACACGGCGCGGCGCCTCAGGTGGCTGCCCGCCGTGGAGGTCTTCGGAGAGGGGATCTTCCTGGCGCTGGACCGGCGTGAGCTCTCCGCATGGGAAGCGGACGCGAAAGTCCGCCACCGGGTCGCGGGGATGCGCGCCGACCTCGACCGCTCCTTCCAGAAGGACCGCCTGGAACATCTCACCGGTCCGGAGCTCGCCCCACGCTTCGTCCTCCTGCACACGCTCGCCCATCTGCTGATCCGTCAGCTCTCCTTCGAATCCGGATACACCACGGCGAGCCTGCGCGAACGCATCTACGCGCGCCCCGAACAGGACCAGTACGGCATCCTCGTCTACACCGCCGCCGGAGACGCCGAGGGCACCCTCGGCGGCCTCGTGCGCCAGGGTGAGGCGCCGCGCCTGGCGGAAACTCTGCTGCGTATGACCGAGGCGGCCGCCTGGTGTTCGGCGGATCCGCTGTGCGCCGAGCACACCGGACAGGGCTTCGCCAACCTCAACCGCGCGGCCTGCCACGCCTGCGCGCTCCTCCCCGAGACGAGCTGCGAAGCAGGCAACGCCCTCCTCGACCGCGCCCTGGTCATCGGCGGTCAGGGGGTGCCCGGCTATCTGGAGTCGGTCGTCGGAACCGCCCTTGCCGCCGCGGCAACCGCCCTGGAGCAGTCGTGACCGTCAGCTATCTCGATCTCTCACCCCGGCAGCGGGACAGCCTCGACGACCTCCCCTTCGACGGCAGTCATCTGGTCAGCGGTCCACCGGGCAGCGGCAAGAGCCTGCTCGCGGCCCAGCGTGCCATCATGCTCGCCCTGACAGGAGCGCAGGTCACCCTGCTGACCCGCTCCAACCTCCTGCGCCAGTCACTGGCCGCGGTCGTCCATGCGCTGGGGCCGAGGGACCGCAGCGTGCGTGTGTCGACGGCCCACGCGTGGCTCACGGAGTGGTTCGGTGGCAGGGCTCCGGCCGCGGCGGACGGCACGTACGACTGGGAGGCGTGCTACGACCGGGCCGCCGAACTGGACCCCGATCCCGACATCACGCTGGTCGTCGACGAGGGACAGGATCTGCCCCCGGAGTTCTACCGGCTGCTCCGGCTGCTGCAGGCCCGTGTGACGGTGTACGCCGACGAATGCCAGCGCCTGACCGACACCAATTCCACCCTTGCCGAGATAGCCCAGCGCCTGGGCCGGTGCACCCGGCACGACCTCGACGGGAACCATCGCAACACACGCCAGATCGCCTCCCTCGCCGCGCACTTCCACACCGGAAGTGACCTGCCCGACCTGCCCGAACGGGACGGGCCCGTGCCCCGGCTGCACCGCCTGCCGCACAAGGGCGCCGCCGATCTGCTGATCCTCCTGGCCCAGCAGCATCCGCAGCACAGCATCGGGGTGATCGTGAACTCGAAGCACACCCAGTTCTCCCTGCTGGGCAGCATCGAGCACAGGGCACCCCGGCTCAAGCCGCAGCTGTACACGTCCATGGCCAAAGGCGGGCGTTACCGCACGCTGGACCTCGGTCGCCCGGGGATCGTGCTGGTGCACCGTGCCAGCGCCAAGGGGCTGGGCTTCGACACGGTCGTGATCCCCGATGCGCACACCGACGCGGCTGCCGATCCCACCTCGGCCGCGCTGCGCATGACGTACTACGTGCTGGCCACGCGTGCCCGGCGCGAGCTCCACCTCGCCTACGAAGGGGAGAGCGAGCCGCCGCTCCTTGCGCAGGTCGGGCCCGGTGAACTGCTGCGTGGGTGACGGGACTTCGCCTGCGCGTCCGCACCGAACCAGAGCGTCGTCGCGACACGTGTCCCCCCACCATGGGAGGATCACCGACCATGAACGCGTCCCCGGCGGTGAGGAGTCTGCGCGCCGCTGTGTTCGCCGCGGTGTGTGTGCTGCTCGCTGCCGCCGGGCACGGGCTCGCGATGGGGGCGATGCCGCCGTTGTGGGCCGATGCGGCCGCCTTCCTCGGCGTGTTCGCGCTGGGGTGGCTGCTCGGCGGGAGGGAGCGGTCGCTGGCGGGGATCGGTGCGGCCATGTTCGTCACCCAGGTGGGGCTGCACGTCGGCTTCGACGCGGCTCGGCCCGCCGCTCCCATGCCCGCGCACGCCATGCGGACGGCGGCCGTGCACGCCCACGGCATGGCGGCCGTGCACGCCCACGGCATGGCGGCCATGGCCCGGCCGCACATGGTCACCGCGCACGCCACCGCCGCCCATGTGCTCGCCGCGCTGGTCGCCTCCTGGTGGCTGCGGCGAGGTGAGGCCGCACTGTGGTCGCTGCTGCGCCGTGCCGTCGCGCTCGTGCCGGGGCTGGTGGCCTGGTGGCGGGGCTCGCCGTTGCCCGCGCTGCTCGACGGGCTCCGCAGCTCCCCGGACGTCGTTCCCCCCTCACGTCGGCTTCCCCTGCGGTATGCGGTGCGTCGCCGAGGCCCTCCGGGCCGGATTCCGTACACGATCTGAACACGATCCGAGTCAGCCTCACACCCTTCATCCCGTACGGAGATCCACTCACCCATGTCCACGTTCACGACACGCATCGCCCTGCGCCGTGCCGCCGCCGTCACCGCCCTCGCCGCCGCCGCGGTCCTCGGCGCCGCGGGCATCGCCTCGGCGCATGTCACCGTCCACCCCGAGAGCTACGCCAAGGGAGCCACGGACGGTGTGCTGACCTTCCGTGTGCCCAACGAGGAGGACAGCGCGAGCACGACCGAGGTCCAGGTCTTCCTGCCCACCGACCACCCCGTCCTCGGGGTGCTCGTCCACCCGCAGGACGGCTGGACCGCCAAGGTGACCACCACCAAGCTCAAGAATCCGGTCAAGACCGACGACGGCACCATCACCGAGGCCGTCTCCGCGATCACCTGGACCGGTGGGAAGATCGGGGCCGGTCAGTACGAGGACTTCGACGTGGCCTTCGGGGCATTGCCCGAGGACGCCGACCAGCTGACCTTCAAGACCCTCCAGACCTACTCCGACGGCAAGGTCGTCCGCTGGATCGAGCAGGGCGGCGAGGACGAGTCGGAGAATCCCGCGCCGGTGCTGAAGCTCGCGGCCGGTGACGACGAAAGCGCCGCTTCGTCGGGCGCGAAGGGCGACACCAAGAGCGGTGACGCGAAGAGCGGGTCCGCACGGGCCGCCTCGGACTCCGGCGAATCCAACGACTCCACCGCCCGCAGCCTCGGCAGCGCCGGGCTGATCGTCGGCGTGCTGGGCCTGGCGGCCGGGGCGGTCGCGATCCTGCGGAGCCGGTCGACACGGTCATAACAACAGCCGTACGCGAAGGGCCCGGATCGGCAGTCGATCCGGGCCCTTCGTACTGTGCGGGGCGGGAGTGTCACCGCGCGACGAGCTCCAGCATCTCCTCCCGGGCCTCGCGGGCGGGCGCCTGCGCGACGACCCGGGACGTCCGCCACAGCCACAGCACGTCCCGGCCGAACGACCACAGCAGCGACCCCAGGGCCAGCAGCGCCACCGCCATGTTCGCGACGTGCGGGAGCAGTTCCGAGCCGGCCAGCAGCAG
The DNA here is from genome assembly GCF_055558775.1 of Streptomyces sp. NPDC025638. Classification (NCBI taxonomy): domain Bacteria; kingdom Bacillati; phylum Actinomycetota; class Actinomycetes; order Kitasatosporales; family Streptomycetaceae; genus Streptomyces; species Streptomyces sp. NPDC025638. The sequence continues at coordinate 124,081 of NZ_JBVHLX010000007.1, forward strand.
ACAGACGCCCTGGATCGCGGCGACCGTCTTGCGGGCGAAGGACGGCGGCAGCGGCGCGTTCAGCCAGGGCGCCACCTTGGCCGCGGCGACGAACGCGTAGCGCATCGCACCGATCAGCAGCACCCACGAGCCGAGCTGCATCGACACGTACACGCTCAGCACCAGGATCAGGAACGCGTCGACCTCCATGTCGAAACGCGCCCCCAGCGCCGTCGACGTACCGGTGCGCCGGGCGACCTTCCCGTCCACGCCGTCCAGGATCAGCGCCACGGCCGTCAGGCCCACCAGGAGCGTGACCGGCGGCGAGCTCTCGAAGGAGTCCGCGACCAGCGCCGTCACCCCGCCCACCAGCGTCGCCCGGCCGAGGGTGACCCGGTTCGCCGGGCCGAAGGAACGCAGCCGGGAGCGGTGCAGCGCCCGCGAGAGCACCGCCCAGCTCGCGATCGCGAACGCGAGCCCCGTCAGCCAGCCCGCCGGCCCCATGCCGATCGCCGAGCCGAGCAGGGCCAGCAACAGGATCTGCACGCCCGCTCCCACAGCGGTCTCCTGCTGGACCAGCCTTGCTTCGTAAGTGTTGTTCAGGGCCACCGCACGTCCTCCGGCCGAGTGACAGAGTCGATCACCGCCGCGTACTGTGCGCGGCCTGTGCACATCTCGGTACGTGAACAGGTTCCCGATCGTTCAGGAGGATGCCGATGAACCGCTCCGCGCGCGCTTTCTGGCTGAGCTCGCCGGGTCAGGGCGAGATCCGTGACGTCACCCTCACGGGGCCCGGCGAGGGCGAGGTGCTGGTGCGCTCGCTCTACTCCGGCGTGAGCCGCGGCACGGAGACGCTCGTCTTCCGCGGGGGCGTCCCGGCCAGTCAGCACACCGCGATGCGGGCGCCGTTCCAGGAGGGCGACTTCCCCGGACCGGTGAAGTACGGCTACCTCAATGTCGGGGTGGTGGAGGAGGGACCGGATGAGCTGACCGGCCGAACCGTCTTCTGTCTGTATCCGCACCAGACCCGCTACGTCGTTCCGGTGAACGCCGTGACCCCGGTGCCGGAGAACGTGCCTGCCGAACGGGCCGTCCTCGCCGGGACGGTCGAGACGGCCGTGAACGCCCTGTGGGACGCCGCCCCCCTGGTCGGCGACCGGATCGCGGTGGTCGGCGGCGGCATGGTCGGCTGCTCGGTGGCCGCCCTGCTGGCCCGCTTCCCGGGAGTACGGCTGCAGTTGGTCGACGCCGACCCGGCGCGCGCCAAGACCGCCGAGGCCCTCGGTGTCGGTTTCGCCCCGCCCGAGGACGCCCTCGGCGACTGCGACCTGGTCGTCCACGCCAGCGCCACCGAACAGGGACTCGCCCGCTCCCTCGAACTGCTCCGCGCCGAGGGCACCGTCCTCGAACTGAGCTGGTACGGCGACCGGCGCATCGCCCTCCCGCTCGGCGAGGCCTTCCACTCGCGCCGGCTCACCGTCCGCAGCAGCCAGGTCGGCACCGTCTCCCCGGCCCGCCGCGCGAGCCGCAGCTACGCCGACCGGCTCGCCCTCGCCCTCGACCTGCTCGCCGACCCGGCGCTGGACGCGCTGGTCACCGGGGAGAGCCCGTTCGAGGAGCTCCCGGCGGTGCTGCCGAGGCTCGCCTCGGGCGAGATCCCCGCCCTGTGCCACCGGGTCAGGTACGCCGGCCCCGAAGACACAGCCTGACGGCCCTGTTCAATTCCGGACGACAAAAGGGTCTGACCTGAGAAAAGAGTGAGAGGAGGCTGAACACGGGGAAGCCAAGAGCCGTACTACACGGCATCCCCGCCAGCAAGGGGCCGGAGGGGCCAGACGTGCCGCACCTGGAGGGTCGTCCGTTGTTCAGCATCACCGTCCGCGATCACATCATGATCGCCCACAGCTTCCGCGGCGAGGTGTTCGGGCCCGCGCAGCGACTGCACGGCGCCACGTTCCTCGTGGACGCCACCTTCCGCCGTGAGCAGCTGGACGACGACAACATCGTCGTCGACATCGGACTGGCCACCCAGGAACTGGGCGCCGTCGTCAGCGAGCTGAACTACCGCAACCTCGACGACGAGCCCGACTTCGCCGGCGTCAACACCTCCACGGAGTTTCTCGCGAAGGTCATCGCCGACCGGCTTGCCGAGCGCATCGAGAAGGGCGCCCTGGGGGAGGGCGCCAAGGGCCTGGCGGGCATCACGGTCACCCTGCACGAGTCGCATGTCGCCTGGGCGAGTTACGAGCGTGGCCTGTGACCGACATGGCCATCGACCGGGCCCCGGCCCTGACCTATGTGCCCGCGCAGCGCGCGGCCGCCCCTGCGAACGTCGGGATCATGCCCATGTCCCTGCGCACCGTGCACTTCGTGATGCCGGGCGGCGTCGACGACCCGGCCTCGCCGAGCGGCGGAAACGCCTACGACCGGCGCGTCTGCCTGGACCTGCCCGGTTTCGGCTGGCAGGTCACCAAGCACGCCGTCGACGGGGCCTGGCCCCGGCCCGGTGCGGCCGCCCGTGACGAACTCGCCCGCACGCTGCGGGAACTGCCGGACGGCACGGTCGTCCTGCTGGACGGGCTGGTCGCCTGTGGCGTCCCCGAGATCGTCGCCCCCGAGGCGGAACGCCTGCGCCTCGCGGTGCTCGTGCACCTCCCGCTCGGCGACGAGACGGGCCTCGACCCGTCGGTGGCCGCGGACCTGGACGCCCGGGAGCGCGCGGTGCTGCGGGCCGTACCCGCCGTCGTGGCCACCAGCGACTGGGCGGTCCGCCGCCTCGTCTCCCACCACGGGCTCGCCCCCGAGCGCGTCCATGTCGCCGCCCCCGGCGCCGACATCGCGCCGCTCGCCCCCGGTACCGACGGCGTCTCGCATCTGCTGTGCGTGGCCGCGGTGACCCCGCGCAAGGGGCAGCACCGGCTGGTCGAGGCCCTCGCGACGGTACGGGACCTGCCGTGGGACTGTGTCTGCGTGGGCGGACTCGGGCACGACCCGGAGTACGTCGCACACCTGCGGTCCCTGATCGCGAGGTACGGCCTGACGGACCGTCTGCACCTGGTGGGCCCCCGCGCCGGCGCCGACCTCGACGCCAGCTACGCCGCCGCCGACCTGATGGTCCTCACCTCGTACGCGGAGACGTACGGCATGGCCGTCACGGAGGCCCTGGCCCGGGGCATCCCGGTCCTCGCGACCGATGTCGGCGGTCTGCCCGAGGCGGTCGGCCGCGCCCCCGACGGCGGCGTGCCCGGCATTCTCGTGCCGCCGGAGGACCCCGCCGCGCTCGCCGCCGAACTGCGCGGCTGGTTCGGCGAGGCCGATGTGCGCCGCCGGCTCAAGGCCGCCGCCCGCGGCCGCCGCGCGGCTCTCGACGGCTGGGCGACCACGGCCCGCAGCCTGGCCGGAGTCCTGCTGAGGCTCCCTGACGAACCCCGGAGGGCGGCATGAGGAAGACGAAGGTGACCACGCCGACCGGGGCGATCCCGGCACAGCCGGGGCCGCGCGGCGAGGAGCATGCGCCCGTGTCCGGACCGCAGAGCGAGGAGGGGGTGTCCGACGTGATCGCAGGTGCCGGACCCGTGACCCGGCCCGGGGAGCGGGCCACCGTGCGGCTGCGGGAGGGCGGGTCCGAGGAGCCGCCGCGGTACGCGCCCGAGTGGCTGGAGCTGCGGGAGAGCGCCGACGCGGCCGCCCGCGCGCTGGATCTGCTCGACCCGCTGCGCATCCGGCTCGCCAACCTGCCGGGGCGCACGGGCGGGTTCGCCGTGCACGACCTCGGCTGCGGCACCGGCTCGATGGGCCGCTGGCTCGCGCCCCGGCTCGACGGCGCCCAGCACTGGATCCTGCACGACCGCGACCCCTACCTCCTGCACTTCGCCGCCGTGGCCTCGCCGCGCGCCGCCGCCGACGGCAGCCGGGTCACGGTGGAGACGCGGCGCGGCGAGATGGCCCGGCTGACCCCGGAGGCGCTGGCCGGCGCCTCCCTGGTGACGGCCTCCGCGCTGCTCGACGTCCTCACCCGCGAGGAGGTCGAGACCCTCGCGGACGCCTGCGTCGGGGCCGGCTGCCCGGCCCTGCTGACCCTCTCGGTGGCCGGACGCGTCGAACTCACCCCGTCGGACCCGCTGGACGCCGACATGGCGGAGGCGTTCAACGCCCACCAGCGCCGCGGCGGCCTCCTCGGCCCCGACGCGGTCACCGTGGCCTCAGAGGTCTTCGGCGAGCGCGGCGCGACGGTGAAGGTGAATCCGAGCCCGTGGCGGCTGGGCCCGGCCGAGTCGACGCTGACCGCTCAGTGGCTGCGTGGCTGGGTGGGCGCGGCCGTGGACCAGCGCCCCGAACTGCGCGAGCGCGCCGACCGCTACCTCCAGGAGCGGCTGGCCGCCTGCGAGGCCGGTGGGCTGCACGTCGTCGTCCACCACAGCGACGTACTGGCGCTGCCCCGGCCCAGGGGCGGGGCGTCATGAGCACCCAGGCGGTGGGCGCCGGGGCGACGTCCCGCGCGATACGGGCGGCCGGCCACGCGCGCGTGACGCCCACGGCACCGGCACGCGCGCGCGTGCACAGGACCGGCACCGCGGCGGCCGCGGGCCCGCGGGACGGCGGTCGTCTCGTTGTACCCGCCCAGGCGTCCGATGGCGGCTCCCTACTCGACCCGGCCGGTGCGCTCGCGGTCTCGGACGGCGCCCCGGGTGCCGAGGAACGGCGCGGCACCGGCCCGCGCCGCCTCCTCGGCCGCCTCGACCTCCGGGCCGTGCGCGCGCACTTCGGCACCGTCGCCGGAGTCGCCATCCTCGCCGCGCTGCTGTGGAAGCTCGGCACCGGCGTCTTCCTGGACGGGCTGCGGCGGATCGATTCGCCCACGCTGCTGGCCGCCGTGGCCGTCGGAGTGGTCACCACCGTGTTCAGCGCCTGGCGCTGGCAGTTGGTGGCCCGGGGCCTGCGGATCCGGCTGCCGCTCGGGCCCGCCGTGGCCGACTACTACCGCGCGCTGTTCCTCAACGCGGCCCTGCCCGGCGGTGTCCTCGGCGATGTGCACCGCGCGGTCCGGCACGGGCAGAGCGCAGGCGACATGGGCCGTGCCGTGCGGGCGGTCGTCCTGGAGCGCGTCGCCGGGCAGATCGCACTGGCCGTCCTCGGCGGTGCGGCCCTGCTGACCCTGCCGTCCCCGGTGCGGGACGACGTGCGCGGCTTCGCCCCGCTGGTGGCGCTGGCCGCGGCGGGCGCGCTCGCCGTCGTCCTCGCGGTCCGTATGAACCGCGCGCCCTCCCGGCGCGGCGGCGCGCTGCGCAGGACCCTCGGCGAGGCGCGCCAGGGCCTGCTGTCCGGCGGCAACGGGCCGGGCGTCGCGCTCTCCTCGGTGGTCGTGCTCGCCGGGCACGTCGCGATGTTCGTCGTGGCCGCCCATGTCGCCGGCTCCGGCGCCTCCGTCGCGGTGCTGGTCCCGATCGCGGTCCTCGCCCTGGTCGCCATGGGCCTGCCGCTGAACGTCGGCGGGTTCGGCCCCCGGGAGGGCGTCACCGCCTGGGCGTTCGGCGCCGCCGGACTGGGCGCGAGCAGCGGAGTGGCCGTCGCGGTCGTGTACGGCGTGCTGAGCTTCGTGGCGAGCCTGCCCGGCGCCGTCGTCCTGGTCGTGCGCTGGTACACCGGGCTGCGCTCCCGCGCCGGGTCCCGGGCCGCCGACGCGGTTTCGGAACCCGGCGCCCGGGCCGCCGACGCGGACTACCCCAGCCCGTCCGTGGACGTGAGCAACTCGAAATACGCGCCGAAGGAATCGGCGAGGCTCGCCAGCAGTTCCTTCCCCTTTTCCGCCGACCCCAGGGAAGGACGGCCGATGACGCCCGATTCGGTATAGCGGGACATTCCCGTGGTGAGCAGATGACGGCGGTCGTCCGCGGTGAAATCGGCGGACTCGTAACCAGGGCGGACCAATTCGGGATGAGCGTGCAGCAGAATGGAGGTCTCGATTTCCCCCGCGTGCATGTCGGTGAGCATCGAGGTCCGCACCCCGGCCCGCTCCAGCGCCTCCTCCCAGTCCTCCGGGGCCGGGAACAGCGCCATCCGCTCCCCGCGCGCGGAGGACTCCTGAACGACGTTTCCCAGTACGTAGTTGCCGCCGTGGCCGTTGACCACGACGAGCGCGTCGACGCCCGACCGGCGCAGCGACGCGGCGATGTCCCGCACCACCGCATGAAGGGTCACGGACGAGATGCTGACGGTACCGGGCCAGACCGCGTGCTCGTGCGAGCAGGCGATCGTAACGGGAGGAAGGAGGTGCACCGGGTACGCTGCGGCGATCTCCCGTGCGACGGCACAGGCGACCAGGGTGTCGGTCGCCAGGGGAAGGAAGGGGCCGTGCTGTTCGAAGCTCCCGACCGGAAGGACGGCGACCTGTGTTGAGACGCCGGCCGCCCGCGTCCGTACGTCTTCCGTGGTGTCCGCCGGCAACAGCCCGTATGCCGTCGTAGGCGCGCCCGAACCACTCATCTTTTCACGGCCTTTCGTCTCTGCTTAGGAATCAGATCATGACAGAAAACATCGGCGTACTCGGCCAGAAGACCCCACGGCGTTCGGGCGTGGAACGCGTCGTGAATGCACCGTTGCCCACCGTGTACGGGAAATTCCAGGCGATCGGCTACCTGGACCACGAGCGCGGTGACGAGCAAGTGGCCCTGGTCTACGGCGACATCGGCACCGAGCACGTTCTCACCCGGCTGCACTCGGAATGCCTGACCGGCGACGCGTTCGGCTCCCAGCACTGCGAGTGCGGCGACCAGCTGGCCTCCGCGCTGCGCGCGGTCGTCGCCGAAGGCAGCGGCATCGTCGTCTACTTGAGGGGTCACGAGGGCCGGGGCATCGGACTGCTCGCCAAGCTGCGCGCGATGGCCCTGCAGGCGGAGGGCCTGGACACGGTGGAGGCGAACCTCGCCCTGGGCCTGCCGGTCGACGCCCGCGACTACGGCGTCGCCGCCGGGATCCTGCGCGACCTGGGGGTCCGCTCCGTACGTCTGATGTCCAACAACCCGCGCAAGCGCGAATCGCTGCTCCAGCACGGCATAGAGGTCGCCGAGACGGTCCCGCTGCTGATCGAGCCCTGCGAGAACAACATCACCTATCTGCGCACCAAGCGGGAGCGTCTGGACCACAACCTGCCCCATCTGGACGCGGTCGCCCACTGGTCCTGATTCGCCGGGCGACGGCCCGGACAGGATGTGGGGATGACCGACGACGTCCTCTTTCTCTCCGGCGAGCAGGTGGTGCGGCTGCTGGACCTCGACGCGGCGATCGCCTCGCAGCGGGCGGCCTTCACCGCGCTCGGGACCGGTGACGCCGACCTGCCCGGGAAGATCATGGAGCCCAGCCGCTTCGACGACAGTGTGGTCTTCGCCTACCTCGCCCGGCTCTCGGCGGACACCGGCCCGGTGGCGAAGTTCGGCAGCGTCAACCCGGGCAACGCGGCCGCCGGGCTGCCCACCGTCCACGCGGTCGTCACCGCCCTGGACCCGGTGACCGGCCGGCTCGCCGCCGTCCTGGACGGCACCGCGCTGACCACACTGCGCACGGCCGCGGGCAGCGCCGTGGCCGTGGACGCGCTGGCCGTCCCCGGCAGCGTGGAGACGGCCGTCCTGGGCTCGGGCACCCAGGCCCTCGCCCACGTACGGGCGATCGCCCGGGTGCGGGAGGTGACGTCCGTACGGCTGTGGAGCCCGACCCCCGCGCACCGTGCCCGCGCCGCGCGGACCCTGGCGGCCGAACTGGACGTCCCGGTGCGCGCGGCCGACAGCGCCGAGGAGGCCGTGACCGGGGCGTCGCTGGTGGCCGCCTGCACGCTCAGCACGACGCCCGTGGTGCGTGGTGAGTGGCTGGCGCCCGGGTGCACAGTGGTCAGTGTGGGCTCGTTCGAGCCGACCCGGCGCGAGGTCGACACCGAGGTCGTACGGCGGGCCGCCGCCGTCGTCGTGGACGATCCGGCGACGGCCGCGGGGCATGCCGGACCCGTCGTGGACGCGCTGCGCGAGGGCCTGCTCGCGCCCGGGGACCTGGTCCCGCTGGGCGAGGTGCTCACCGGACGGCGCGCGGCCCGCACCTCGCCCGAGGACATCGTCTACTACAACAGCGTCGGACTCGGCATCCAGGACGCCGCGGCGGCCTGGGCCGTGATCCGCGCGGCGAAGGAGGCACGCGCGTGAATCTCCAGGCCCGGGTCGTGGTCATCGGCGGCGGGGTGATGGGCACCAGCATCGCCTACCACCTGGCGAGCGCAGGCGTACGCGATGTGGTGCTGGTCGAGCGGGACGAGCTCGCCGCCGGCTCCACGTCGAAGGCGGCGGGCGGGGTGCGGGCGCAGTTCTCCGACGCGCTCAACATCCAGCTCGGGGCGAGGAGCCTGGAGGCGTTCGGCCGGTTCGAGGAGGACACCGGGTACGACATCGGGCTGCACCGGGTCGGCTACCTCTTCCTGCTGTCCACGCCCGAGGAGGTGGCCTCCTTCGAACAGGGCGTCCGGCTGCAGAACTCGCTCGGTGTGCCCAGCCGCCTGATCACCCCGCGGGAGGCCCGCCGGCTGTCCCCGCTCATCACCACCGACGGCCTGCTCGCCGCCGCCTGGTCGCCGGACGACGGTCACTGCACGCCCGAGTCCGTCGTCCACGGCTACGCGGCCGCCGCCCGCGCCCACGGCGCCCGGATCCTGCGCCACACCGAGGTCACCGGCATCGAACTGCACGGCGCCGGCATCACCGCCGTGACCACCACCCTGGGCCGGATCGCCACCGACACCGTGATCTGCGCGGCCGGGGCGTGGTCGCGGGCCGTCGGCGCGATGGCCGGCGTCGATCTGCCGGTGGAGCCGCTGCGCCGGCAGATCGCCGTCACCGAACCGGTCCCGGGCCTGCCTCCCGCCCTCCCCATGACGATCGACTTCACCACCAGCCTCTACTTCCATGCCGAGGGCCCCGGCCTGCTGCTCGGCATGTCCGACCCCGACGAGAAGCCCGGTTTTGCCACCGACACCCACGACCGGTGGATCCCCCGCCTGTACGAGGCGATGCAACGGCGCGCGCCCGCCCTTCTCGACCTGCGCCGCACCGGCGGCTGGGCGGGCCTGTACGAGAACACCCCCGACCACAACGCCCTGATCGGCGAGGCGACTTCGGTCTCCCGCTTCCTGTACGCGACGGGCTTCTCCGGCCATGGCTTTCTGCAGGGCCCGGCCGTCGGCGAGGTCGTCCGCGACCTGTACCTCGGCCGCGAACCCTTCCTGGACGTCGGCCCGTTGAGCGCCGCCCGGTTCGCGGCCGACGCCCCGCGCCCGGAGGCCAACCTGGTGTGACGGAGCCGGGGCCGTGCCGTGCGGCCGGTTCGTCCTCAGTCGACGACCGCCTCGTGCACCAGTCGCTTCAGCTCCGGGAACACCTTCAGCGTCTTCGGCCGTACCTGGGTCATGAACTGCACCGTCAGGTCCCGGCTCGGGTCGACCCAGAAGGTCGTGGTCGCCACACCGCTCCAGCCGTACGCGCCCAGGCCCGTCGGGGCGAGGGTGCGGGACGGGTCGATCACGACGGAGACGTTGAAGCCGAAGCCGACGCCCTCGTTGCCGGGTTCCTGGTGGGCGGGGGCGCCGAAGGTGCGCAAGTCGGCGCCGCCGGGAAGGTGATTGCTGGTCATCAGGGCGAGCGTGCCGGGGGACAGGAGGCGGGTGCCGTCCAGTTCGCCGCCCCGGCGGAGCATCTCCATGAAGCGGTGGTAGTCGTGCGCCGTGGCCGCCATGCCGCCGCTGCCGGACAGGAAGCGCGGCCGGCCGCGCAGCGGGAGCCCGGGGATGGGCGCGATGCCGCCGTCGTCCGTCTCGCCGTACAACTCCGAGAGCCGCGGGGCCTGTTCGGGAGTGATGTGGAGCCCGGCGTCCGTCATACCCAGGGGCCGGAAGATCCGCTCGGCGAAGAACTCGTCCAGCGGCTGGCCGGAGACCACCTCGATGACCCGGCCGAGCACATTGGAGGCGACCGAGTAGTTCCACTGCGTCCCCGGCTCGAACTGCAGCGGCAGGCTCGCGTACACGTCGACCGTCTCGGCGAGGTCCGCGCCCGGCGGTACCGAGGACTCCAGGTGGGCGTCGCGGTAGAGGGCGTCGACGGGATGGGAGTAGTAGAAGCCGAATGTCAGGCCCGCGGTGTGGGTGAGCAGATGCCGGATCAGGATCGGTCCGTCGGCGGGGCGGGTGCGCACCTCGGCCCCGGCACCGCTCACATACACCCGCGGCTCGGCGAACACGGGAAGGTGACGGCCGACCGGGTCGTCCAGCGACAGCCTGCCCTCCTCCACCAGCAGCAGCGCCGCGACCGCGGTGACCGGCTTGGTCATCGAGTAGATCCGCCACAGCGTGTCCGGCTCGACCGGCAGCCCGGCCGCGATGTCGCGGTGGCCGTGCGTGGTGAGGTGGGCGACACGGCCGCCGCGGGCCACGGACACCAGGTAGCCGGGCAGGCGTCCGTCGTCGACGTAGTGCGCGAAGTGCTGGTCGAGGCGGTCAAGGGCCTTCGCGTCCAGCCCGACCTCGTCCGGCTCGACTTCCTGTCGCAGCTGTGCCATCGCTCTCCTCCGGTCGCGTCGTACGCGATGCGGTCCGGCATACCCCTCGGGGGCGGCTCCCGACCTCATCAGATCTCATCGTCGCTCAGAAACACGGAAAAGTGCCCGCTCATCAGGGTGTTGTGTGATCGACACGACGCCGCGCCCGGGAAGCGCCCGGGCGGCCACTGCGCCGACCGCGGCCACAGCGGCCAGCACCGTCAGCGGCAGCGCGATGCCCGCACCCATGAGCGCGGTGGCCGCGGCCACGCCCAGCGTCGGGCCGATGTTGAGGGCGGTCTGCTGCAGTCCGCCCGCGACTCCGGCCGACCCGGTGTCCGCCTGCCGTACGACGACATGGGTCGCCGCCACCATCACCGTGCCGAACCCGGCGCCCAGCAGCGCGAATCCGCAGCCCAGGGCGAGGGTGCCGGAGGCCCGGGGCAGCAGCAGGACGCCGAGCACGAGGACCGCCATTGCCGCTCCCGTCGTACGGCGGGCACCGGCCCGGCGCAGCAGTACGGCGCAGCCGGGAGCGGACAGCACCATCAGCACCGCCAGCGGCAGGCTGCGCAGGGCGCTCTGGAACGGGTCGAGGCCGAGGGTCCGCTGCAGGACGTAGGTGGCGACGAACAGCGTGCCGAACAGGGACGCCGACGCGGCGACCAGGATACCCAGCGCAGCGCCGACCGACGCCGAGCCGATCACCTCCGGTGGCAGCAGCGGGCTCGCGGTACGGCGTTCGTGCCGGACGAAGGCGGCGCCGGTGAGCGCCGCCAGGCACAGGCCGAGCGGATGTGGTGCGACCAGTGAGTGGACCAGGCAGGCGAGCGTCACGGCGAGCAACAGGGCGCCCGGCACGTCCAGTGGCCTGCCCGGCGCGCCGGCGAGGTCCGGGCCGCGGGCGGCGAGGGCGAGCACGCCGAAGCCGAGCGCGGGCAGCACATTGAGGAAGAAGACGGCCCGCCAGCCCAGGCCGGTCACCAGCGCCCCGCCCACGACCGGGCCCGCGGCGGCCGCGAGCCCGATGGCGCTGGTCCGCACCGCGAGCGGCATCGCGAGCCGGTCCGGCGGGAACGCAGCGCGCAGCATCCCGAGCGTGGCCGGTTGCAGCAGCGCGCCGAACACCCCCTGCGCCACCCGCAGCGCGATCACCCAGCCCACGCCGGGCGCGAGGCCGATGCCCGCCGAGGCCGCCCCGAACCCGAGCATGCCGCAGGCGAACACCCGCCGCTGCCCGTACCGGTCGCCGAGCCGCCCGGCGAACACCAGCAGGCTCGCGACCGCGATGAGATAGGCGGTGCTGGTCCACTGGACCTGCGCGAACGACGCGTGCAGATCCCGTTGCAGGGTGGGCTGCGCGACGGTGAGGACCGTACCGTCCAGGGCGACGACGACGGCGCCCACCACGCTGCTCGCCAGCGTGAGCCGACGGTTCACCGCGCGCCGTCCGGCCCCAGGTGGGCGTCCAGGGCGGAACGCAGCAGCGGCGCGAAGTCCCGTGCGCCGATGGCGAGTTGAAGGCTTCCCCAGCTCCACAGCTGGGCGATGCCGTGCAGGTTCGCCCACAACGCACCGGCCACGAGGGAGGCGTTCGCGTCCGGCCGGACCCTGCCGACCAGGTCCGTCAGCAGACCGAAGAGCGGCAGGCTGGTCTCGCGCAGGCCCAAGTGCCCGCTCTCCAAGAGATCGTGACGGAACATCAGTTCGTACATGCCGGGGTTCTCCAGCGCGAACCGCAGATAGACGTCCGCCAGTGCCGTCAGCTGTGCGCGCGGCGGCGCCGCGCGGTCGCCGAGCGCCGCGCCCGCCCGGTCGGCCAGCGCGTCGAAGCCGCGGCGCGCGATGGCCGACAGCAGTTCGAGATGGGTGGGGAAGTAGCGGCGCGGCGCACCGTGCGAGACCCCCGCACGGCGGGCGATCTCCCGCAGGGTCAGCGCCTGGGCGCCCTCGGCGGCCACCAGGGCCACACCGACATCGACCAGCCGGGTCCGCAGACCCGTATCGGACTCACTCATAGACAGTGTCTACCAGGGCCGGGTAGACACTGTCTACTGGCCCCGAGGGGGAGGCGTCCGCACGGGAATGCGCGGCCCGCCCCGCCCCGTTGTTCCAGGTATGACTGAGGACGCCACGCAGGACGCACTGCTGAAGCTGCTCTCCGACCGCCACGGCGGGGTGCTGGTCACGCTCAAGCGCGACGGGCGGCCCCAGCTGTCGAACGTGAGCCACGCGTACTACCCCGACGAGCGGATCATCCGCGTCTCGGTCACGGACGACCGTGCCAAGACGCGCAACCTGCGCCGGGATCCCCGTGCCTCGTACCACGTCACCAGCGGTGACCGGTGGGCGTACACGGTCGCCGAAGGCACGGCCGACCTCTCGCCGGTCGCACAGGACCCGTACGACCAGACGGTGGAGGAACTCGTCCGGCTCTACCGCGACATCGTGGGCGAACACCCCGACTGGGACGACTACCGTGCCGCCATGGTCCGCGACCGGCGCCTCGTCCTGCGGCTGCACGTCGAGCGGGCGTACGGTGCGCCGAAGCGCTAGGACCTACCGGAACCAGCTCAGCGGCGCCGCGAACGGCTCGGCGTCTCGTGTCTTTGCGAGCCAGCCCTCCAGCAGGGCCCTCAGTCCGCCGCGCGCTCCGCCGTGAGGTAGGCGATCACCATGTCGCCGAGCATCGTCCGGTAGTGATCGCGTCGGGCGGGGTCCACCAGGTCCCGGCCGAACAGGGCGTCGAAGGTGTGCCGGTTGGCGACCCGGAAGAAGCAGAACGAGCAGATCATCGCGTGCACGTCGACCGCGTCGACATCGGCCGCGAACAGTCCCGACTCCTGCCCCGAGGCCAGGATGCGGCGGATCACGTCGAGCGCGGGCGAGCCGATCTTCCCGAGCTTGTCGGAGGCGGCGATGTGCTCGGCCCCGTGGATGTTCTCGATGCTGACCAGCCGGATGAAGTCCGGGTGCCGCTCATGGTGGTCGAAGGTGAGCTCGGCCAGCCGCCGGATGGCCGCGACCGGGTCCAGGTGGTCCACGTCGAGCGCCTGCTCGGCCTCGCGGATCACGCCGTACGCCCGCTCCAGGACGGCCGTGAACAGCTGCGCCTTGCCGCCGAAGTAGTAGTAGATCATCCGCTTGGTGGTACGGGTGCGGGCGGCGATCTCGTCGACCCGGGCGCCGTCGTAGCCGGCCCGGGCGAACTCCCGCGTCGCCACGTCGAGGATCTCGGCCCGGGTACGAGCGCCGTCACGCCCGCGCCCGCTGTGTCGTGCCGGTTCGTCGACGCTGGTCATCGGGTTCCTTCGGGCGGGGGCGCGGGGCGCGGGGTGCGGTCGGTGCCGGTGATTGTAGAAGCAGGGCCCGCCGGGTCCTCCCCGGGTGGACTTCGACCACGTCACCGGCTTCGCCGCACCCTTCGCGCACGATCTGCCCGACGTCCCGCTGGAGCGGGGGGTGCGGCTGGATGCCGGAGGCGCCGGTGCGACCGTCGATGCGCGGCCGGCTCGCGCTGGCGAGCGCGCCGCGCCCCTGAACCGGCACTTCGGGGACGACCGGGCGGCCGGCCGGTGCCGGCCTCGACCGGCTCGCCGGACTGCTCACGGCCGCCGACGGCGCCAGTGGCCTCGCCCATGCGCCCCCCGGCCGGCGTGGCCCTCTTCCAGAGAGCACGGTGCCCCGGACGTACCGGTGCGCCTGGCGCCGCAGCGGCACGTCCGGGGCCAGGGACGGCCAGGACGGGTTCGTCGGGCTCTCCCGTTCCACTCCGCGATCAATGGGCGCCCGTGCCCGGTCGGCTCGCCGGGCAGTCACTCCTTCGTCGACTCGACCGCGTGGCCGCCGAACTGGTTGCGCAGGGCGGCGATCATCTTCATCTGTGGGGAGTCGTCCTGGCGGGAGGCGAACCGTGCGAAGAGGGAGGCCGTGATCGCGGGCAGCGGCACCGCGTGGTCCACGGCCGCCTCGACGGTCCAGCGGCCCTCGCCGGAGTCCTGTGCGAAGCCCTTCAGCTTCTCCAGGTGCTCGTCGTCCTCCAGGGCGTTGACCGCGAGGTCGAGCAGCCAGGAGCGGATGACGGTGCCGTCCTGCCAGGAGCGGAACACCTCGCGCACGTTGTCCACCGATTCGACCTTCTCCAGGAGCTCCCAGCCCTCGGCGTAGGCCTGCATCATCGCGTACTCGATGCCGTTGTGGACCATCTTGGAGAAGTGCCCGGCGCCGACCTTGCCGGCGTGGACATAGCCGTACGGCCCCTCGGGCTTGAGCGCCTCGAAGATCGGCTGGAGCCGCTCGACGTCCTTCTTGGCGCCGCCGACCATCAGGGCGTAGCCGTTCTGCAGGCCCCAGACGCCGCCGGAGACGCCCGCGTCGACGAAGCCGATGCCCTTGGCGCCGAGTTCCGCGGCGTGCTTCTCGTCGTCCGTCCAGCGGGAGTTGCCGCCGTCGACGACGGTGTCGCCGGCCTCCAGCAGTTCCCCGAGTTCGTCGATGACGGACTGGGTGGCGGTGCCGGCCGGGACCATCACCCAGATGGTGCGCGGGGCGTCGAGCCGCGCGACGAGTTCGGCCACGTCCGCGACGTCGGAGACCTGGGGGTTGCGGTCGTAGCCGAGGACGGTGTGGCCGACGCGGCGGATCCGCTCGCGCATGTTGCCGCCCATCTTGCCGAGACCGATGAGTCCGAGCTGCATGGTCAGTTCACTTCTTCCTGAGCGTTCCGAACGTTGCGGGCGTTCCGGGTGTTCTTGAGCGTGCGATACGCGGCGACCAGAGCCCGGGTGGACGGGTCGAGACCGGGGACGTCCACGCCTTCGGTGAGAGCGGGCTCGACGCGCTTGGCGAGGACCTTGCCGAGCTCCACGCCCCACTGGTCGAAGGAGTCGATGTTCCAGACCGCGCCCTGTACGAACACCTTGTGCTCGTACAGCGCGATCAGCTGGCCGAGGACCGACGGCGTCAGCTCGCGGGCGAGGATCGTGGTGGTGGGGTGGCTGCCCTTGAACGTCTTGTGCGGCACCTGCTCCTCGGGTACGCCTTCGGCGCGGACCTCGTCGGCGGTCTTGCCGAAGGCCAGGGCCTGGGTCTGGGCGAAGAAGTTGGCCATCAACAGGTCGTGCTGGGCGGCCAGTTCACCGCTCAGCTCGTCGACGGGCCGCGCGAAGCCGATGAAGTCCGCCGGGATCAGCTTCGTGCCCTGGTGCACGAGCTGGTAGTAGGCGTGCTGCCCGTTGGTGCCGGGCGTGCCCCACACCACCGGGCCGGTCTGCCACTGGACCGGCTCGCCCTGCCGGTCCACCGACTTGCCGTTGGACTCCATGTCCAGCTGCTGCAAGTAGGCGGTGAACTTGGAGAGATAGTGCGAGTACGGCAGCACCGCGTGCGACTGGGCGTCGAAGAAGTTGCCGTACCAGATCCCCAACAGGCCGAGGATCAGCGGGGCGTTGGCCTCGGCGGGCGCGGTGCGGAAGTGCTCGTCGACCAGGTGGAAGCCGTCGAGCATCGACCGGAACCGGTCCGGGCCGATGGCGATCATCAGGGAGAGGCCGATCGCGGAGTCGTAGGAGTAGCGGCCGCCGACCCAGTCCCAGAACTCGAACATGTTCTCCGGGTCGATGCCGAACTCGGCGACCTTCCCGGCGTTCGTCGACAGGGCCACGAAGTGCCTGGCCACCGCCTTCTCGTCGCCGTCGAGGCCCCGCAGCAGCCAGGAGCGCGCCGAGGTGGCGTTGGTGATCGTCTCGATGGTGGTGAAGGTCTTGGACGCGACGACGAACAGCGTCGTGGCCGGGTCCAGGTCCCGTACCGCCTCGTGCAGGTCCGCGCCGTCCACGTTCGACACGAACCGGAACGCCAACTCCCGTGCCGTGTACGGGCGCAGCGCCTCGTAGGCCATCGCAGGGCCCAGGTCCGAGCCGCCGATGCCGATGTTGACGACGGTGCGGATCCGCTTGCCGGTGTGACCGGTCCACTCGCCCGAGCGGACCCGGTTCGCGAAGTCGCTCATCTTGTCGAGCACGGCGTGCACCGCCGGGACCACGTTCTCCCCGTCGACCTCGATCACCGCTTCGCGCGGGGCGCGCAGTGCCGTATGCAGGACGGCGCGCTTCTCGGTGACGTTGATCTTCTCGCCGCGGAACATGGCGTCCCGCAGTCCGAAGACATCGGTCGCGGTGGCCAGTTCCTGCAGCATGGCCAGGGTCTCGTCGGTGATCAGATGCTTGCTGTAGTCGATGAGCAGGTCGCCGACCCGTACGTGGTACCGCTCGGCCCGCGCGGGATCCTCGGCGAACAGCTCCCGCAGCTGGGTCTGCCACTGGGCGCGGTGGTCCTCCAGAGCCGTCCACTCGGGGCGCCGGGTGAGCTTGGGGGTGCCGGACATGTCAGGAGTGCTCCTCGGTGCCCTTGGCGCGCAGGGCGATGGCGTACATCTCGTCGGCGTCGAGGCGGCGCAGTTCCTCGGCGATGAGTTCGGAGGTGGCCCGGACCTTCAGGGCGAGCCTGCGCGGCGGCTGGCCCGGCAGGGTCAGCGTGGCCAGGGGGCCCTCGGGCCGGTCGATGACGATCTCGCCGCCCGCGGTGCCGAGGCGTACGGCGGTGACGACCGGTCCGGCGGTGACCACGCGGTCGACCTTGACCTTCAGCCGCACCCCCAGCCAGCGGGCGAGCAGTTCGGCGGCCGGGTTGTCGGCCTCGCTCTCCACGGCGGCCGAGATCACCGGCACCCGGGCCTGGTCCAGGGCGGCCGCCAGCATTGAGCGCCACGGGGTCAGCCGGGTCCAGGCGAGGTCGGTGTCGCCGGGCGTGTAGGCGCGGGCACGGGCGTCGAGGGCCTCCAGCGGGCGCTCGACGGCGTACAGATCGGTGATCCGGCGCTGCGCGAGCGCGCCGAGCGGGTCCTTGGCGGGCACCTCGGGCGCGTCCGCCGGCCACCAGACGACGACCGGGGCGTCCGGCAGCAGCAGCGGCAGCACCACGGAGGCGGCGTGGTCGGAGACCTCGCCGAAGGTCCGCAGGACCACCGTCTCGCCGGTGCCCGCCTCGGAGCCGACCCGGACCTCGGCGTCCAGCCGCGACCGGGTGCGCTCCCGCGGGGTGCGGGACTGCCGCTTGATGACGACCAGGGTGCGCGAGGGGTGCTCGTGCGAGGCCTCCTCGGCCGCCTTGATCGAGTCGTAGGCGTTCTCCTCGTCCGTGACGATGACCATCGTCAGGACCATCCCCACGGCCGGGGTCCCGATGGCGCGGCGGCCCCGCACCAGCGCCTTGTTGATCTTGCTTGCCGTGGTGTCGGTCAGGTCGATCTTCATGGCCTGCGCCAGCTCCGTCCGTCTCGTGCGAGCATCTCGTCGGCTTCCTCAGGTCCCCAGCTGCCCGACGCGTACCGCGCCGGCCTGCCGTGTTCCGTCCAGTACTCCTCGATCGGGTCGAGGATCCTCCAGGACTCTTCCACTTCCTGGTGACGGGGGAACAGATTGGCGTCGCCGAGCAGTACGTCCAGGATGAGCCGCTCGTACGCCTCCGGGCTGGACTCCGTGAACGACTCGCCGTAGGCGAAGTCCATCGTCACGTCCCGGATCTCCATCGAGGTGCCCGGCACCTTCGACCCGAATCGCACGGTCATGCCCTCGTCGGGCTGGACGCGGATGACGACCGCGTTCTGCCCCAGTTCCTCGGTGGCCGTGGAGTCGAAGGGGGAGTGCGGGGCCCGCTGGAAGACCACGGCGATCTCGGTGACGCGGCGGCCGAGGCGCTTGCCGGTGCGCAGATAGAAGGGGACGCCCGCCCAGCGGCGGTTGTCGACCTCCAGCTTGATCGCGGCGTAGGTGTCGGTCTTCGACTCGGGGTCGATGCCCTCCTCCTGGAGGTAGCCGATGACCTTCTCGCCGCCCTGCCAGCCCTGCGCGTACTGTCCGCGTACGGTGTGCGCGCCCAGGTCCTCGGGCAGCCGCACCGACTTCAGCACCTTCAGCTTCTCGGTGAGCAGCGCGTCCGCGTCGAAGGCGATCGGCTCCTCCATGGCGGTCAGCGCCATCAGCTGGAGCAGATGGTTCTGGATGACGTCACGGGCGGCGCCGATGCCGTCGTAGTAGCCGGCGCGGCCGCCGATGCCGATGTCCTCGGCCATGGTGATCTGCACATGGTCGACGTACGAACGGTTCCAGATCGGCTCGTACATCTGGTTGGCGAAGCGCAGCGCCAGGATGTTCTGGACGGTCTCCTTGCCGAGGTAGTGGTCGATGCGGAACACCTGGTCGGGCTCGAACACGTCGTGCACGACGGCGTTGAGCCGCTGGGCCGACTCCAGGTCGTGGCCGAAGGGCTTCTCGATGACCGCGCGCCGCCAGGAGCCCTCCGGCGGGGCGGCCAGGCCGTGCTTCTTCAGCTGTCGTACGACCTTCGGGAAGAACTTGGGCGGCACGGAGAGGTAGAAGGCGAAGTTGCCACCGGTGCCCCGGGAGGCGTCCAGCTCCTCGACGGCTTTCTTGAGCTGCTTGAACGCCGTGTCGTCGTCGAAGTCGCCGGGGACGAACCGCATGCCCTCGGCGAGCTGCTGCCAGACCTCCTCGCGGAACGGGGTGCGCGCGTGCTCGCGGACGGCGTCGTGCACCACCTGCGCGAAGTCCTGGTCCTCCCAGTCCCGGCGGGCGAAGCCGACGAGGGAGAAGCCCGGCGGCAGCAGACCGCGGTTGGCCAGGTCGTACACGGCCGGCATCAGCTTCTTGCGGGACAGGTCACCGGTGACGCCGAAGATGACCAGACCGGACGGGCCCGCGACACGGGGCAGCCGGCGGTCGCGCCCATCGCGCAGGGGGTTCAGCCAGTCGGTGGCGAGGAGGCGGGCGGTGTCCACGGCCCGGCGGTCGGGGTCGGTCCCCTCGAAGCCGTCGGAGGTCTGCGTGCTCATCTTCAAGAAGTCCTCGATGGAAGCGGGATTGCTGACCGGACGCGTTCAAAAGTAAAAGTCTGACTTTTCGGAGGGAAGGTCGGGGTGTGCCAGCCTTTGGTGAAAGTGGGACACCGGCGGCGCCCGAAGGACGGCACGGGAAAGACATGGCGGACAGAACGGCCCAAGAGGGCGGCGGAGACGGGATCAGAACCTTCCCCTTCCCGGTCGATCTGAGCGTCTGTGGCGTGGGCATGCAGGCCGGCCCCATGGGCACCGGCCATACCTGGCACGCCGACGCCCCGCTGCACCGCGTCCACCGCATCGACTTCCACATGGTCATGCTCTTCGACCACGGCCCCGTACGGCACATGATCGACTTCGCCGAGTACGAGGCGACGGCCGGCGATCTGCTGTGGATCCGCCCCGGGCAGGTCCACCGCTTCTCGGACACCGACGAGTACCACGGAACCGTCCTGACCATGCAGCCCGGCTTCCTGCCCCGGGCCACCGTGGAGGACACCGGCCTCTACCGCTACGACCTGCCGCCGCTGCTGCGCCCCGACCCGGCCCAGCTCGCCGCCCTGCGCGCGGCCCTCGCCCAGCTGCAACGCGAGTACGAGGACACCGCGACCCTCCCGCTGGCCCTGCACACGGCGGTGCTGCGCCACTCCCTGACCGCGTTCCTGCTCCGCCTGGCACATCTCGCGGCCAGCTCCGCGGAGGCCGCCAGGCTCCAGGCCGATTCGACGTTCACCCTCTTCCGCGACGCGGTCGAGCAGGGTTTCGCCACCAACCACAGCGTCAGCGCGTACGCCGACACCCTCGGCTACTCCCGCCGTACTCTCGTCCGCGCGGTCCGCGCCGCCACCGGCCAGACGCCCAAGGGCTTCATCGACAGGCGCGTGACCCTGGAGGCCAAGCGACTGCTCGCCCACACGGACATGCCGATCGGACGGGTGGGCGCGGCGATCGGCTTCCGTGACGCCGCGAACTTCTCCAAGTTCTTCCAGCTGCACACCGGACAGACGCCGGTGGGATTCCGGGCGGAGCTGCGGTAGCGGCCCGGGCCGGAGGGGGAAGCCCCGGTCGTCCGTATCCGATCGGGCGCCAATACCCCGTCGGGCGCTAGTACCCCATCGGGCGGTAATACCCCAGCACCGCCGCCAGCTGCGCGAACCACTGCCCCAGCACCTCGCGCGGCTTCGCCGCCACGACGCACTCGTAGACCCTGCCGTCGAGGTGGACGACGGCCATCATCAGAGCCTTGCCCGAGGGACTCGCCTTGTAGTGGACGCTGCGGATCTCCGGCCAGGGGAACTCGGCGATGACGTCATGGTCCTCGAAGGCGACGCCGTTCGCGTCGACCACGATGGAGTTGTGGCGGTCCACGGCGAGGAACTCCGGTCCCGCAGGCGCCGGCCCGGGCGGCACCGACGGCGTGGGTGGCACCGGCGCCTGCGGGTACTGCTGCGGTATGGGGGCGTACTGCGGCGGCGGAGGCCCGAACCCCTGTGGCTGCTGCTGGCCGTACCCCGGCTGATTCGTCATGGGTCCCCCGGTCCCCCGCACTTCGTCGTCTCCCACGGAGAACCTACCCGTCGCCTCCGAAACCTTCCGAAGCGGCCCAGCCGTACTGATCGGCACGCGGTGCACGGCGGCGACGCCAGGGGCCGACCCCCACGCGGAGGTCGAGCCGCCCGGCGCCGCCGGATGCGGTAACTCCCTTGTCAGTGAGCGAAGTCGAGCCAGTTCACGTTCACGAAGTCGGCCGGCTGCCCGCTGGTGAAGGTGAGGTACACGTCATGGGTGCCGGTGACCGAGGTGATGTTGGCCGGGAGCGTCCGCCAGGACTGCCAGCCGCCGGTGTTGGCCAGCGCGAAACTGCCGACGGGCGCGTTCGTACGGCTGTCGAGGCGGACCTCGACCAGGCCGCTCACCCCGGAGCCCGCACCGCTCGCCACCCGGGCGAAGAACTGCGTGGCCGGCGTGGAGCCGAAGTTCACGCCCTTGTACTGCGCCCAGTCGCCGTTCGCGAGCCAGCCGATGTTCTGCCCGCCGCCGGTGTCCGTGGTCGTCTCGGTGCCCACGCCGGACTGGCTGTCGTACGACTCGGCCTGGATCGCGCTGTAGGCGTCCCGGTTGCCGGAGGGCGGGGGAGTGGTGCCGCCCCCGCTGCCGGACTGAAGGACCTGGACGTAGTCGACGACCATCGGGTGCCCGGACTCGGTGTCGCCGTCCAGACCGCCGCCGAGCGCGTCCGGGAAGGCGCCGCCCATCGCCACGTTCAGGATGACGAAGAAGCCGTGGTTGGTGGCGTTGGCCCAGGTCGTCGCGTCGACCTGGTTCGCCGTCACCGTGTGGTAGTTGACGCCGTCGACGTAGAAGCGGATCGCTTCGGGGCTCACCGAGCGGTCCCACTCCATCGTGTAGGTGTGGAAGCCGGACTGGCAGGTGGTGTTCGGGCAGGCGACGTTGTTGCCGATGCCGGAGGTCTCGTTGCAGGGGCCGCCGGGGTTGGTGCCGCAGTGCATCGTGGCCCAGACCTTGTTCAGGCCCTGGACGTTCTCCATGATGTCCAGCTCGCCGACGCTCGGCCAGTTCTGGTAGTTGCCGCGGTAGGGGGCGCCCAGCATCCAGAAGGCGGGCCAGTAGCCCTCGGCCGCGGTGCCGGTGACGTTCGGCATCTGGAGGCGGGCCTCGACCCGCAGCTTGCCGCCTGCCGGGGGCTGGAAGTCGGTGCGGGTGGTCTCGATGCGGCCCGACGTCCAGTGGCCGGACGCGTCGCGCACCGGGGTGATACGGAGGTTGCCATTGCCGTCGAGCGAGACGTTGCTGGTGCTGGACGTCATCGTCTCGACCTCGCCAGTGCCCCAGTTGGCGGGGCCGCCGGGATACGAGGTCCCGGTGTCGTACTGCCAGTTCGAGGTGTTGACGCCGGAGCCCGCGGAACCGTTGAAGTCGTCCAGGAAGACCTGGCTCCAGCCGGACGGGGGTGTGGGGGCGGAGGCGCTGGCGGGCAGGGTGGCGACCGTGGCGGCAGTGACGGCCAGACCGATCGTCGCGAGCATGGCGACGAGGGCCCGCCGCCGTCTGGGTATGCCGGAGGTTTCACTCATGGGGGTGCCTCTCGGGTACGGGGAGGGGATGCGCGGGTGACCTTGAGAGTGCTGACCTTCAGGGCTGACCTTGAGGGCAGGCGCTGAGAGCGCTCTCAAAGTGCGCCCAATGTGCTCTCCGCTCCTCCGGTCGTCAAGAGTTGAAACAAAGAAAGTGCTTGATTCTCAAGGGAGTTCACCCGGTGAAGCCGCCGCGGGCCTGGACCGCGCTGCCCGCCTTCCAGTCCGCCCAGGACAGGTTCCAGCCGTTGAGGCCGTTGTACGGCTCCACGGTCCGCTCGCCCGAGTTCTTCACGATCACCACGTCGCCGAGCATCGAGCTCTCGTAGAACGTGTAGCCCGCCACGGAACTGTCGCTCGCGCCCTTCGCGTCGTGCAGGCCGACGCACCCGTGGCTGGTGTTCCGGTGCCCGAACACCGAGGTGGACGCCCAGTAGTTGCCGTGGACGAAGGTGCCTGAGGTGGTCAGGCGCTGGGCGTGCGGCACGTCCGGGATGTCGTACTCGTCGCCGAGTCCGACCGTCGACGACTCCATCCGCGTCCGCTTGAACCGCTCGCTGATCACCATGATCCCGGACCAGGTGGTGTGCTGGGCGTTGCCGCCGCTCACCGGGTAGCTGGCGACGGTCCTGCCGTCCCGCGCGACGGTCATCTCCTTCGTCGCCAGGTCGACCGTGCTGATCTGCTCGCGGCCTATGTGGAAGGTGACGTCCTTCGACTGCACGCCGTACACCCCGTCCGCCCCCTCGACGTCCTTCAGCCGCAGACTGAGCGTGATCTTCGTCCCGGCCGCCCAGTACGTCTCCGGCCGGAAGTCCAGGCGGGTGTCGCTGAACCAGTGGCCGACCACCTCGACGGCCGGCTCGGCGGTCACCGTGATGGCCTTCTGCACGGCCGCCCGGTCCCGCACCGCGTGCGTGAAGTCGATCGACACCGGCATACCGACGCCGGAGATGGAGTTCGCCTCGGGCGTGAAGTACCCGACGAACGTCGCGCCGGGCGACTTGGTGGTGAACGTCGACACGGTCTCCTCGGCGGCGCCCTTCGCCCTGGCGGTCACGGTGTACTTCGTGCCGGAGTAGGGGTTCTTCGCCGAGGTCCACTTCGTCCGGGCGTCGTTGTAGGAGCCGGACAGGGTGGAGCCGTCGTTGCCGGTGACGGTCACCGAGGCCAGGGTGCCGTCCGTGACGGTCACCTCGACGGGGCTGTCGAATTCGGCCTTTCTGGTGCCGGAGGCGGGCGTGACCGCGATCGTCGCCTTCTTGGTCGTGACGGCCCGTGCGGAGCCCGTGGCGTCCTTGTCATCCGCGGCCGGCGAGCCGTCCGCCGATTCACCGCAGCCCGCGAGGGCCGCGGCCGGAACCGCCCCGAACGCGGCGAGGAGCCCGCGCCGGGTCCACCGCGACTGCCGCCCCGACCGGTTGGAAATGTGCGAGACGCCCACGACACGCCTTCCTGAGTTGCCCGTCCGTGCCCGCGCATCCTGCGTCACTTGTCTGTACTGACCCTTTGAATCCGAGGGGCGCTTGCTGAGATTCCGGTGAGGACACCCCCGGACGGCCGGAAAGCGCGGTTGCCGGGGCCCCCGCAGGTATCGGAAGAATTCGGAACAGCAAGAAGAAGACGACCCACCCCCGCCGGAGGTATCCGTGACCCAAGTCCGCAAGCGGCACACCGTGGCCATCGTCGGAGCCGGCGCGGCGGGCGCCCTGACCGCCGTCCAGCTCTGCGAGACGGCGACCCGCCGCCGGACTCCCCTGGACGTCGTCCTCGTCGACCCGGCACCGGAGGCGGGTCGCGGCACCGCCTACGCCACGCCCGACCTCCGCCACCGGCTCAACGTTCCCGCGGGCAACATGAGCGCCTACCCCGACGAGCCGGGACACTTCACCCGCTGGCTGTGCCGGCACGGCGAACCGTCGGTCACCGCCGCCGACTTCGCCACCCGCTACCGCTACGGCGCCTATCTCGCCGACACCCTCGGCCAGGCCGTCGTCCGCGCCCACGGCACGGTCGCCGTGCGCCGGCTGCGCACCCGCGCGGAAAGCTGTACCGGCACCCCCGACGGCCGGGTGGAGCTCCGCCTCGCCGACGGGGGACAACTGACCGCGGACGCCGCCGTCCTCGCCACCGGCCCCGCCGGCGCGACCGCGGCCTGGGCCCCGCCCGCCCTGCGCGACTCGCCCCGCTTCGTGGGCGAGCCATGGGCGCCCGGCGCCCTGGACGGCGCGCGCGAGGGCACCGACGACGTGCTGCTCGTCGGCACCGGCCTGACCGCCGTCGACCTCGCCCTCACCCTCGATCGCCCCGGCCGTACCGTGCACGCCCTGTCCCGCAGCGGACTGCTGCCTCAGCCGCACGCGCTGCGCCCGGCCGGGGTGATGCCCGCACCCGACGACCTCGACGACACCTCCCTGGGCAGACTGCGCCGGGCGGTCTACCGCCACCTCAGCCGCTCGGTGCGCACCCACGGCGACTGGCGCCCCGGCCTGGACAGCCTCCGCCCGCACACCGTACGGCTGTGGCGCAGCCTCACCCCCGAGGAACGGGAGGAGTTCCTGGCCCGCGAGGGCGCCCTGTGGAACACCCACCGCCACCGCATGGCCCCCGCCACCGCCGAGCACGTCTCCCGGGCCCGTACCGCGCGCCGCCTCCACGTCCACACCGGTACGGTCGACCGCGCCGCCGCCCACGAGGACGGGACCCTCGCCGTCGAACTCTCCGGCGGCCGAACGCTGCGCGTCGGCTGGGTGGTCGACTGCACCGGGCCGGGGCGCCGCCTCGACGACCCGCTGTGGGCTTCGCTGCTCGCCTCCGGCGCGGCCGTGCACGGCCCGCTGGGCATGGGCGCGGCCACCCGTGACGGGCGTCTCCTCGACGCCCACGGCAGTACCGGGCTCCCGCTGTTCACCCTCGGTTCCCCGCGCCGCGGCGAGCTGTGGGAGACCACCGCCATCCCCGAAATCCGCGTCCAGGCGGCCGAGTTGGCCCATCAGCTGCTGGCGCCGCTCACCCCGAAGCCCCGCGCGAGCCGCCGACCCGTCGACGGGCACGGACTCGCCCTGACCACCCACGCCGAGGCGGCCGCCGCCTACCGCACCGGACTCGACCGGGTCCTCAGGGTGCGGTCCGGCGCCGAGGACGCCTTCGCCCGCTCGGTCGCCCTCGATCCCGGCTTCGCCCTCGGCCATGCCGCCCTCGCCCTGCTCGGCCACGAGTGCTCGGCCGCCGTCGACGTGCCGCGCGCCCTCGCCGACGCGCAGCGCTGTGCCCGCGAGCGGGCCGACGAGCGCGAGCGCTCCTTCGTGGACGTGATCAGCCGCCGGGTCACCGGCGACGACGGGGACGAGGCCCTCGTACGCCATCTCGGGGAGCACCCCGGTGACGCGCTCGCGCTCGCGGCGGCGGTGCCCACCATCGCCTTCTCCGGCGTCAGCGACCTCCAGGACGACGAGGCGCTCGGTCTGCTCGAACTGACGTCACCGGCGTACGACGGACACTGGTTCCACACCTCGCTGCTCGCGTTCCTGCGCCAGGGGCAGGGCCGGCTGCACGAGGCGGGCGAACTCGCCCACCGGGCCCTGGCTGTCGAGCCGGCCTCCGGACACGCCGTCCACGCCCTGGCGCATGTGCACTACGAGTCCGGCGCGCACGAGGCGGGCCGCGACTGGCTCGACCGCTGGGTGTCGGGGCGGGGCCGGGGCGCGGTCCACCGGGCGCACTTCTCCTGGCACATCGCCCTGCACGAACTGGCCCTCGACGACCCGGCCGCGGTCCGCAGGCGCTGGTTCGCGCAGCTCGCGCCCGGCCGGGTGACCGGAATGCGGGCCCTGGTCGACTCGGGGTCGCTGCTCTGGCGGGCGCGGCTCAGCGACAGCTGGCAGGGTGAACTTCCCACCGCGGACGTGCTGGACTCGGTCGGCCGTGAGGTGCTGGAGCGGCCCGCGACCGCGTTCACCGCCCTGCACGCCGCGGTCGCCCTGACCGCCGCCGGGGATCTGCCCGCCCTGCGCAGGCTGCGCGACCACGCGGCGGGGGCCGACCCCGTGCAGCGGGAGGTCGTCGCGCCGCTGTGCGAGGCGTTCGCCGCGCTCGTCGAGGAGCGCTTCAAGGAGGCGGCCCGCGGTCTCGACGCGCTGCTGCCCGTGCTGCGCAGGGTCGGCGGCAGCGCGGCCCAGCGCGAGGTCGTCGAGGAGACGCTGCTGTACGCACTGGTGGCGGACGGCCGCTGCGAGGCGGCCCGCCGTCTGCTGGACGCCCGCCTCGACCGCAAACCGGCGCCCCGCGACCGCCGGTTGCTGGCCGCACTGCCCGGCTGACCGACCAGCTGTATACCAACGGGCCCCGCATCCGAGCACGCGTCGGATGCGGGGCCGTCGCTTTCTGCCTGCCCCGAGGCTAGTCATCGGCGCACAGCCCTGCCCGCGCCTGTTCATCGTCCTTTAACTATCAGCGCTTACCTACGGCTCCGTAACCTCACGGCCTGCTCTGCTTCACGTGCCTCTCCACCCCACGGAAGGAACGCTCTGAAGTGATGTCACACAGGTCGAGGAAGCCGCTGAGGAAGCCGCTGCCGAGGAGAGCCGCACTGCTCGCCGCCGCCGGTCTGCTCGGCGGACTGCTGGCGGTGCCGGCAGTGACCGCGGCGGCCGGGACGCCGGCGGCGTGCTCCGCCGCCGACGCCGACATATACCGCCCCCCGGACCGCGCGACCGCCGCTCCGGGCGCCGTCGTCGCCTGCCGCCACGTCGACTCGCTCCCCATGGTGATCGGCGGTCCGCCGCTGGACGCCTGGAAGGTCCAGTACGGCTCCACCGACGGGCGGGGCAAGCCGGTCTCCGTCGCCGGCACCGTCGTCGTACCGAAGAAGCCGTGGACCGGCCCGGGCGAACGGCCGCTCGTCGCGTTCGTGCCCGGCACCCTCGGCATCGGACCGCAGTGCGCGTTCTCCAAACAGCTGGCCGGCCAGTACCAGGACGCGTACGAGGGCCCCAACATGGCGGCGCTGCTCAACGCCGGTTACGCCGTCGCCGCGACCGACGGCCAGGGATACATGGACGGCCAGGTCCACCCGTACGCCTCGGGCGCCGAGGCCGGTCACGCCGCCCTCGACATGGCCCGCGCGGCCTCGCGGGTGCCCGGCAGCGGGGTGAGTCCCGACGCCCGGGTCGGGATCTGGGGCTACTCGGAGGGCGGTTCGGGCAGCCTGTGGGCGGCCCAGCTCGCCCGCTCGTACGCGCCCGAGCTGAACGTCGTCGGCGCCGCCTCCGGCGGGATCCCCGCCGACCTCAAGCAGGTGGCCGGCAACCTCGACGGGCAGTTCTTCGCCGGGTTCCTGATCGACGCATTCATCGGTCTGTCCATCACCCACCCGGACATGCCGTTCGACGAGGTCCTCAACGACAGCGGCCGCAAGGCCGTCAAGGACGCCGAGTCGCTGTGCGCGCTCGGCACCGTCAGCCGGTTCGCGGGCGCCCGGGTCGAGCAGTACACCAAGGGCGGGCTGACCCTCGACCAGCTGTACGCCCTGCACGCCCCCGACGGCACCACCTGGGGCGATGCCGTCGAGGCCAACAAACTCGGCGTCGGCATCGGCACCCCCGGCTCGGGCGCCCGCTACGAGATCGGGTTCCCGGTGCTGCAGTACCGCGGCCTGCTCGACGAGGTGATGCCCGCCGGCATGGCCAACAGCACACGTCGCGCCTACTGTTCCGCCGGCATCACCACCCAGTGGACGCCGTACGTCGGCGATCACCTCACCGGCGACCCGCAGTCGGTCGGCGACATGGCCGCCTGGCTCGGCGACCGCTTCGAAGGCAAGGCGACGAAGGGCAACTGCTGATCCCCGAGCGGTGACCGCCCGTCCCGCGACCGTCCCATGCCAGCAGCCCCACGGCACGGGGACTCACGCTTCCGGGCCTCGGGACCCCGGGACTCGGGTCGACGTGACCCGGGGTTCCTTCGCCGGACGCCGGTCGAGCGCCCTCGCCTTACCGCGAGCCGACGATCGCACTCGGGTCGTAGCCGAGCCGTGTGCCAACTCCCGGAACCGGCCGACCGCCGCCGCCCTCCGGAGCCCGTCACGCTTCTGCGCCTGCACCCCGGCCCGGCTACCCCTGCCGGTACGAGTACACCGTCGTCGCCGCCGCGCACACGCCCGGCGGGATCACCTCCGCGCGCAGGGTGCCGGACTTCGTGTCGTAGTCGACGCCCTCCGCCTCGAAGGTGCCCGAGCAGATGCTGGTCTGCTCCAGGGCGAACAGGCTCTTCACCGAGCCGGTGACCGGCTGTCCGTCCAGCCTGTGCGGGAGGTCGACCTGGAGCAGCGGGCGGATCTCGGGGAACAGCGTTCCCGAGGCGTCGTCCGAGGCGCACACCAGGCGGGTTTCGGTGACGAAGTCGCAGCCCTGGATGTCGCGCACCGGCTTGTCCAGGGTGATCTGCCCCGCCTCCGGCAGGTCGCCGCCCCTGGCCGGGGTGGACGGGTTGAGCAGGGGAGCGGGGAAGACCTGAAGTCTGCTCTGGTCGCCCCACTCGCCCGACACCAGCCACTGCCCGTCGGGCGAGACGGTGGCGAAGGAGTTGTTGACCTTCTCGCCCGGGTTCAGCCGGTGTGTGTACTCGTAGCGCTGTCCGGACGGCGTGGTGACCGCGTACATCTTGGACGGAGCCGTGTCCGCGCCCTGGTAGGCGTCGAAGACATAGCCGCGCGCGATGTCCGGGTCACCCACGTGGTTCCAGCCCTTGATCCGCAGGTCCAGCGGGATGTCCAGCAGCCCGCGGTACAGCAGCGAGCCGTCCGCGCGGCTCGCGAGCCCCTGCCCGCCGCCGAGGGTGTCCGTGTACGACGTTCCGGTCCGCGCCCAGTGCGGTTCCCCGGAGGCGAATGCGTTCGGGGCCCCGAGGGTCAGAGCGGCGGCCAAAGCGGTGAGGGCGACCAGCTGACGCTTCATCAACGACCTTCCACGTCCACGAAGATGGGGTTGGAATAGAACCACGTATCGGCCCACGGGTCACCGTTGCCGGGCTCGTGGGGGACCGGTCCGTGCGGGTCCACGGACGCGCCCAGATACCCCGCGCCGTTCCGGTTGCCGTCGCTGCCGCGCAGCCGGACGTAGAAGGACTCGTCCCCGGCGGTCAGCGGGATGCGCAGGGTGTACGTGCCCTTGCGGCCGGACACGTCCTTGGTCTGTACGACCTTGGTGTCGGGCGCCTGCCAGGTGTCGCGGTCGGTCACCGGACCGCGCACCGCGCCCCGGATCACGTCCACCTGCGCCAGCTGGGGCAGGACGCCGTGCGGGTTCGCCCGGGAGGCGGTCGTCACCGTCACGTACAGCGTGATCCGCTCGCCCCTGCGGACCCGCAGCCGGCCGCCCAGCGTGACGCCCCGCCCGAAGTCGCAGTCCCGCTTCAGGCGCACGTCGAGCCCATCGAGCAGATGCCCGTGGTCGAGCCAGACCCGGCCCGCGCGCAGGCCCGCCATCACCGCGCGGTAGCCGTAGCGGGTCACGCCGACGTGGGTACGGCTGAACTCGCCGGGCCAGAAGTCGCTGCCCGGCTGCGGGGCGTCGGTGTCGACCGGGTCGGGCAGCCTGCCGGTGTTGTCGAAGTTCCGGCCGGCCGGCCAGTCGCCGTTCTTCCAGGTGTCGAAGACCGTCCGGTGGTTGTCGGAGTTGGTGGTGATCGAGAACAGCCGGCCCTCGGCCAGCAGCGAGTCCCACAGGCCGCCGACGGTGGCGGTGGCCCAGTCGAAGCCGCCGTAGGTGAGGTAGGCGTCGGCCGGGTATCCGGCGTAGGAGTTGGCGGACGGAGCGTTCTGGTACTCGCCGCGGATCGCCGTGGAGCCGCCCCAGCCGGGGATGGCCGCGCCCTGGGCGCCGGGCGCGCCCTCCATGCCGATCATGATCTCGGGGGCGGCGTCGCGCCAGTTGCGCATCTCGTGCGGGGAGTCGATGCCCAGGCGCAGCGGGTGGTTGGCGAGAACGAGGACGTCGTCGACATAGCCGGTGCGGCGCTGCTGGGCGAGCCACTGGATCGCCTTGACCGCGTGGGCCTCGTTGCGGGCCGTGTTCGGGTTGCCGGGGGCGCCGTCGGCGTAGCCGAGCAGCTTGCCGTCGTAGGCGAGCTCGAACCGGGTCAGCAGGTCGACCTCGTTCGGGCCGGGAGCCGCGAAGACCGTGCAGTGCTCGGCGGCCGGGATGTACCACTCCAGGCCCTGGAAGATCAGCCGGCGCGGGTTCTCGGCGCGGGCCTTGAGGATCTCCTGGTGCTCCAACTTGGCGCCGTAGTAGGCGTGGCCGAAGTTGGAGTGCTCGTTGAACACCATCCAGTCGAGGCCGTACTTGGCGGCGGCCCCGGCCTGCTGGGAGAAGGTGTACTTTGCGTCGTGGCTGTAGACGGAGTGGACGTGGTGGTCGCCGACCAGATAGGCGAGGCGCGGGTCCTCGCCGCCGAAGCCCCGGCCGGGGGCGGCGACGGCCGGCGTGGCCGCCCCGCCGAGGGCGAACGCGGCGCCGAACAGACCCGCGCGCCGCAGGAGTTGGCGTCTCGACACGCCCTGGGCGTCGAGGTCGGCGGGGGCGATGGCCGGGTCGGCCCATTCGGGCAGTTGCTGCTCGGGCATGGTGGTCCTCGTGATCCTCGTGAAGGGGGTCAGTGGGTCATGAAGGAGGTGACGGGCAGCGCCCGGGACACGATCCGGACGTCGCCGAGCCGGCCGTACAGGATCTGGTCGATCTTCCCGGCGTACTCGTAGCCGCCGAGCAGCCAGGGCAGCCCGGCCGAGGCGATGCCGACGGCGGCGGCGTGCGGGTTGCGGGCCACCGGGCAGCCCTGGACGTACATGATCGTGTGCCGTCCGTCGTTGACGACGGCGAGGTGCCACCAGGTCTCGCGGGCGGTCTCGTCACCCCAGTTGGTGGCGAGCCGGCGTTGGTTGAGCGGATGGACCGCCCACTGCGGGCCCGGTCCGTCGGAGACGGACAGCGTGGCGAGCGGCTCGTCGGGGTCGTCCGTGACCGGTCCGACGGACCCGTTGTTGCCGGTGCGGCTGACCAGGCCGGACCAGGCGTTGTGGCCGGCGTCCCAGTCGGCGGGCAGCCGGTAGAACGCCTCGATGGTGTAACCGTGCGCGAAGGTGGCCGAGTTGAGGGGAGCCCTGTCGACCGTGCGCAGACAGGCGCCCTTCAGCGGGGACTTGTAGCCCTGGAACTCCAGGCTGCCGTGGCCGGGCTGGTCGGGGTGGTGGTCGGGCGACCAGCCGAGCGTGCCGCCGCCGACCGAGACGACGGTGAGGTCGTTGCCGCGCCCCGAGAGGTCACGGACGGTGCCGGAGGGCGCCGACTCGAACCGCCAGTAGGCCATGGTCCCGGGTATCAGCATCTTCGACACGGGCCGCGCGGGACGCACGGGCACGGGGTCGAAGCCCGAGAAGCGCTCCGCGAAGTCGATCTCGACCGAGAAGCGGTCCGCGTCGCCGCTGAGCTCGATCTCCTGGCGCTCCAGTTCGTTGAGCCCGTGCTGGGCGCGGCCCAGGATCCAGGGGGAGACCGTCTCGACGTCGATGACCTTGCGGTCGAGGTCGAAGTGGTAGAGGCGGATCATCGCCGCGCCGCCGAAGTAGCGGTTCTGGTAGTTCGTCAGGTGCAGATGCACCTCGTTGCCCGCGGCGTTCTTGCGGACCGCCCGCCCCGCGGGCCAGTAGTGGCCGCCCAGCGTGAGGAAGATCTGGTCATGGTCCTCGATCAGCTGGTCCCACAGCTGCTGCCCGTAGGCCGACAACGTGTCGTCCTCGGCGACCAGTTCGTGCGTGGTGAGGACGACCGGCGTCTTCGGGTGGGCGGCGAGGACGTCCTTCGCCCAGGCGTACCCCTTCGCCGACAGCCGCCAGTCCAGCGCCAGCACCATCCACTCGCGCCCGGCGGCCCGGAACAGATGGAAGGTGTTGTAGCCGCCCGGGGAGGCTCCGCCGAACGTCGGCTTCCCCTGGAAGCGCTTCGGCCCGAACGCGTCCAGATACGGCGTCGCGCCGCGCTGGTCGTCCGTCGAGGACCGCACGTCGTGGTTGCCGGCCAGGACGCTGTAGCCGACTCCGCGCCGGTCGAGGATCCCGAACGCCTCGCTGATCGCGGCGAGTTCGGCCGGGGCGCCGTTCTGGGTGAGGTCGCCGAGATGGGACAGGAAGACGATGTTGTCGTCCTTGCCGTGCTCCAGCAGATAGCGCAGGGACGCCTCGATCGGCGCCTTGTCGATGCTGGGCCCGTCGAAGAGGTACTGGGTGTCGGGCATCACCGCGAGGGTGAAGCGGCGGCTCGCGGTGTCGGGCCGCCAGCCGCTCTTCTCGGCGGCCTCGGCGACGGCCGGCAGGGCGACCCCGGCGGTGGCGGCGGCCCCGAGCAGCGCGGTGGCCCTGAGGAAGTTGCGTCTTCCGGCGTCGGCCTGCGCGGCCTCGCCCTGGCTGTGGTCATGCGAAGTACACACGTGTGCTCCGTGAGAGTGGTGAGGCCGGGGAGAACGAGGTGGGTGGGACCGGGGAGTTCAGCGAACGCGCAGGGTCCAGCTCCAGCGGTGGACACCCGGTGGGATGCGGTACCGGGGCGAGGTGTCGGGTCCGCACGAGGCCGTGCCCAGCCCTCGGTGCACCGCGTCGATGTGCACGACGCAGCCGGGCCGCGGCACCAGCTCGTCGTGGTGCGCCGCGCCGGCCAGGTCCTCGGCGCGGTGGCGGGTGACGGAGACCTGGCGCGGCTCGTCGAGCACCACCGCGAGGCCGGTGCCGTCCGGTGCCGACAGGGTGAAGTGCCGTACACCGTGCCGGCCGCCGCTCTCCTGCGGACGCAGATACGGCGTGAACAACTCGTCGACGGGGACGGCGTGATGGCCGACGGGCGCCCCCGCGCTCCGGTCGGGATACGACTCCCAGGGCCCCTGCCCGAACCACTCCAGCAGCTCCGGGCCCGGCGTCGTCTCGAAGACCGTGCCGACCCGCGCCACGTCCTCGAACTCCTCCGGCAGCTCGGCCTCTTCATCGATGCGGACGCCGCCCTCGACGGGCGTGAGCACCTGCCGGTGCCGTACGACCCCGGCCGTCCCGGCGTACTCGGCGTGCACCGTCACCCGGCCGCCGTCCCGCCGGACCGACACGACCTTGCGGACGAGCGAGTCGAGTCCCCAGGCCCGCCAGCGCTGCGCCATACCGCCCAGCTCGTCGTTGTCGGTGGGCGCCCGCCACAGCGAGAGAGCCGGCGCGGCCCTCAGCAGCGGATGGATCAGCAGTCCCTCGCCGTCGACCTCTACGGCCCGGTCCGCGGGAACGTCTTCGAGCGGCACGGCCGGACCGCGCAGCCGGATCCGCGGCACGCACACCTCGGTCCCGCGCGGCGCCCACGGCAGGTCCTCCGCCGTGCTCACCCGCAGCGTCAGCCAGGCCTCGCCGCCGTCGCGCGGCACGGCGAAGGGCAGCGGTACGGCCGCCGTCTCGCCGGGCCGCAGACCGGGCAGTTCGGCGGGCGCGGACAGGGTACGGCCGTCCGCCAGGGACAGTTCCCATGTGCCGGACAGCCAGTCCAGGCCCCGGAAGTGCTGGTGGTTGGAGAGGACGATCCCCTCGTGCCGGAAGCACTCGATCCGCACCGGCGCCGCGAGTTCCCGGTGCTCGTACAGCACCGGCTTCGGGGTGCGGTCGGGCAGGACGACACCGTCCGCGATGAACGCGCCGTCGTGGATCGGCTCGCCGAAGTCGCCGCCGTACGCCCAGCGATGGCCGGGCGCGGCGACACCGTTGTCATACAGTCCGGCGCCTGCGCGTCCGGCCGGTCTTCCGTCGCTCACGCGCTGAAGAATTCCGTGGTCCCAGAACTCCCAGATGAACCCGCCCTGAAGACCCGGGGTGGCCTCGATGGCGGCCCAATGGTCGGCCAGCGTGCCGTTGCTGTTGCCCATGGCGTGCGAGTACTCGCACTGGATCAGCGGCCTGGTCTGCTCCCCGGACAGCGCGTGCGCCACACAGTCCTCGATCGGCGCGTACATCGGGCAGGCGATGTCCGAGGCGAGCGCCGGGTCCGCCCAGCCGCGTCTGGCCGCCCCCTCGTACTGCACCGGCCGGGTCGGGTCGTGCCGCCGCACCCAGCCCGCCGCCGCGTCGTGGTGGGCTCCGTAGTCGGACTCGTTGCCCAGCGACCAGACGATCACCGAGGGGTGGTTCTTGTCCCGCAGCACCATGCGCGAGACGCGGTCCACGAAGGCGCCCAGATAGCGGGGGTCGTCGGCGATCTCGTGGGCGTGGTCGTGCGACTCGATGTCCGCCTCGTCGACGACGTAGAAGCCGAGCTCATCGGCGAGGTCGTAGAACGCCGGGTCGTTCGGGTAGTGGGAGGTGCGGATCGCGTTGAAGCCGAACCGCTTCATCAGGACCAGGTCCGCGCGCAGGTCGTCGTACGACACCGTGCGTCCCGTCAGCGGATGGAAGTCGTGCCGGTTGACGCACCTGATGAACACCCGCTCGCCGTTGACCAGCAGGTCACGGCCGACGATCTCGACGTCGCGGAAGCCGACACGGTGGTACGAGGTGTCGGCGACCGTTCCGTCGGCACGGTGCAGGCGGACGGTCAGGCCGTACAGCTCGGGCGTCTCGGCGTTCCAGGTGCGCACCTCGGGCACCGTGGCCGTCAGCCGGGCCTCGCCGAGGAAGCCGGAGGACCGCTCCTCCTCGGCGTTGACCCGGTCGAACTCGGCGTCCTGCGCGAGGAGACGACCGTCCAGCTCGCCGGTGACGTACCACCCTTCGGGCAGCGCCCCGCTCGCGTCTCGCACCCGGCAGTCCACCCGCAGTGAGCCGTCCCGGCGTGCCCGCACGGTCACATCGGCCAGGTGCAGCGGATCCGTGGTGTACAGCAGCACCGCGCGGGTGATCCCGCCGTGCCACCACTGGTCCTGGTCCTCGATGTGCGAGGCGTCCGACCACTTGACCACGGTCAGCCGTACGACGGTCCGCTCACCGGGGCGTACGACGTCCGACAGGTCGAATTCGGCGGCCAGACGGGAGTCCTTGGAGACGCCGACGGGCCGCCCGTCGACGTGCACCAGCAGCACGCTCTCGGCGGCCCCCACCTGGAGCACGATCCGCCGGCCGGCCCAGTCGGCCGGGATGTCCACCGCGCGCTCGTGGACGCCCGTCGGATTGGCCGCGGGCGCGTGGGGAGGGAATGCGGCGAACGGCATACGGACGTTCGTGTACTGCGGGAGGTCGTCCGTGTCCTGCATGGTCCAGGCGCCGGGAACGTACACGGTCGACCAGCTGCCGGCGACCGGCGCGTCCGGCGTCGGCAGCAGCTGGAACCGCCAGTCGCCGTCCAGGGACAGGGCACCCGGGCGGCGGTCGACGGCGTTCATCGGCAACCGCCCCCAGGAGGTCACCTCGGGTGCCTCCCAGGGGCGCAGGGCGATCAGGGGATCGCGGGACATCAGCGGATGGCCCCCTTGCCGAGGTCGCCGATGATCTGCCGGGCGCCGATCGCGAACACGATCAGCAGCGGGACGAGGGCGAGCAGCGCGCCGGTCATCACCATGCCGTAGTCGGTCGTGCCATGGGTGCCGTTGAGCTGGGACAGTGCGACCTGGAGGGTGACGTTGTCCGGGTTGGTCAGGGCGATCAGGGGCCAGGCGTAGTCGTTCCACTGGCCCATGAAGGTGAAGATGCCGAGGAAGGCGAGTCCGGGGCGGACGACCGGGAGCGCCACGTGCCAGTACTGGCGCAGGAAGTTCGCCCCGTCGATCCGGGAGGCGTCGAGGAGTTCGTCGTGGATGGCGCTCTTCATGTACTGGCGCATCCAGAAGATGCCGAACGCGTTGGCCGCCGCCGGGACGATCAGCGAGGTCATCGAGCCGATCCAGCCGAGCTTCGCCATGATCACGAACTGTGGGATGGCAGCGAGCTGTGCCGGCACCATGAAGATGACCATCAGCAGCGCGAACAGCACGTTCTTGCCGGGGAACTCGAACTTGGCGAAGACGAAGGCCGCCAGCGAGTCGAAGAGCAGGACCAGGAAGGTCACCGAGCCCGCGACGAGCAGCGAGTTGGCCATCGAGCCGAAGAAGTCGATGTTGTCGAAGAGTTGGCGGGCGTTCTCCCAGAAGTGCGAGCCGGGCAGCAGCTTCGGCGGGTACGAGAAGATCTCGCTGGAGGCGTGCGTCGACATGATGACGGCCCAGTAGAACGGGAAGGCCGACAGCAGCAGACCGATGACGAGCACGGCGTGCAGCGCGATGCCCCGGCCGCGGGTTCCCTTGATGGATGCCATGGTGAGCGGCCTCCCTAGTCTTCGCCCCGGCGCTGCACCAGGCGCCAGTTGATGATCGAGAAGAGAATGACGACGAGGAAGATGCCCCACGCCACGGCGGCGCCGTAGCCGAAGTCGTTGTTGTCGAAGGTCTGC
Source organism: Streptomyces sp. NPDC025638 (assembly GCF_055558775.1). NCBI lineage: Bacteria > Bacillati > Actinomycetota > Actinomycetes > Kitasatosporales > Streptomycetaceae > Streptomyces > Streptomyces sp. NPDC025638. The sequence goes on from NZ_JBVHLX010000007.1 coordinate 161,067, forward strand.
TGGAAGAAGTAGAGGACCATCGTCCGGCCGGCGTGGCCCGGACCGCCCGAGAACGTCGAGTCGTTGGCGGTCGTCTGCAGCAGCACCTGCGGTTCGGAGAAGCTCTGCAGCCCGGTGACGGTGGACACGACGAGCACGAACAGCAGCACCGGCCGCATCATCGGCAGGGTGATCCGGAAGAAGGTCTGCACGGGACCGGCACCGTCCATCCGGGCCGCCTCGTACAGTTCACCGGGGATCGTCTGCAGCCCCGCGAGGAAGATGATCGCGTTGTAGCCGGTCCACTGCCAGGTCATCAGGGTCGCGATGGCGACCTTGATGCCCCACGGAGTGTTCAGCCAGGCGACCTGGTCCAGGCCGACGGCCTGCAACAGGGCGTTCACCAGGCCGAAGTTGGTGGAGAACACCGAGCCGAAGATGATCGCGACGGCCACGACCGAGGTGACGTTCGGCAGGAAGTAGGCGAAGCGGTAGACGTTCTTGAAGCGGACCGCCGAGTTGAGCATCACGGCCGTCACCATCGCCAGGAAGATCATGGGGAAGGTGGCCAGCGCCCAGATGACGACGGTGTTCCCGACCGAGCTCCAGAAGTCGCTGTCGCCCAGCAGGTACTGGTACTGGGACAGTCCCGCCCACTCCATCGAGCCGAGGCCGTCCCAGCGGTGCAGGGAGACGTAGAGCGAGAAGCCGACGGGGATCAGGCCGAAGGCGAGGAAGAGGAGATAGAAGGGGGAGATGGCGGCGTAGAGGTGCCAGTACTTCCGCCGGCCCTGCCGGGGTCGCGCGGCGGGCGCCGACGCCAGGGCCGCGGAGGGCTTCTCCAGTGCGGGGACGGTGGCCATCAGTGGCTCACCCCCAGGTGCTCGGCTATGCGTCGGCATTTGCTCATGGCGTCGCTCCATGCCTTCTTCGGGTCCTTGCCGAGGACGCCGACGTTCTTGATCTCGTCCTTGACGGGCTGCCCGAGCGCCACGTCGAACGGGCTGTTGTAGGCGACCGCGATCTGCCGCGCGGCGGGCCCGAAGACGTCCATCGTGACCTGGCCGCCGAAGAACGGGTCGGGCTCGCGCAGCTGCTTGAGGCCGTAGGAGGCGGGGGTGGACGGGAAGAGGCCCGCGTCGACGAATCCCTGGGCCTGGTTGGCCGCGTCGAGGAGCCAGGTGATGATCTCGAAGGCCCGCTCGGGCTCCCGGCACGCCTTGGTGATCGACAGGAACGAGCCGCCGTTGTTCGAGGGCCGTACGGGCATCTGTGCCACCCGCCATCGGCCCTTGGTCTTCGGTACGCCGCTCTTGATGTCGTTGGTGGCCCAGGAGGCGCCGAGCTGGCTGGGCAGCTTGCCGTCCTGGACCGCCGACTGCTGGTCCGGCGTGCCGCTGACCAGGTCCGAGACGATCCCGCGCCGCTTCGCCTCCACGGCCAGCGCCCAGGCGGCGCGCACATGTTCCTGGTCGCCGATGAAGTGGCGGTCCTTGTCGACGTACCGCTTGCTGCCCTGCTGCACCACGTTCTCGAACACGGAGTTGACGTCGGTGAGCAGACAGGTCCCCGGGATCCGCTTTTTGAGCCGCTCGCCGGCCGAGAAGAACTTCTCCCAGGTGTTCAGCTCCCGGGAGACGTCGTCGGGTTCGTACGGCAGCCCGGCCCTGCGGAAGACGTCGTACTGGTAGAAGTGCGCGACCGGGCCGCAGTCGATGGGGAAGCCGACCATCGTGCCGTCGTCGGCGAGGCCCTGGTCCCACTTCCACGGCAGGTACTGGCCACGGTACTTGTCCGCGCCCAGCGTCCTGAGGTCCACGAACTGGTCGGCGTTGGGCAGATAGGACGCCATGTCCTCGCCCTTGAGGCCCGCGATGTCGGGGATGTGGGCACGGCCGGTCATCGTGGTGATCAGCTTGGCGCGGTAGTAGCCGCCGATCTTGACGGCCCGCAGGTTCACGGTGCCGCCGTAGCGGGCCCTGGCCTTCTCGACGACGGTGTCGCCGAGACCGCCGTCCCAGTACCACAGGACCATGTTCCGGCCGGTCGAACCGGTCGGAACGGCACAGCCGGTCGCCAGGCCGCCGAGTGCCGTGGCGGCCGAACCGGCCAGGCCCGCGCGCAGCAGGCCTCTTCGTGAGAGCCGCACAGCTCCCACCGCCTTTCGGATCTGTTCGGGACTTACGTACGGGGATCAGTGCTGCTGTGCGGGAGGGGTGACGGGGGCGTACGTCACCGGCGGGCCCACCCGCGCGGGGATGCGGTCCGCGAGGAAGCCGTACGACCGCCGCAGCGCGGGGTCGGTCAGCGAGCGCCACCAGCGGTCGACGCCGTACCAGCCGGGGGCCGCGAGCGCCCCGCCGTGGTGCCGCACGGACAGTCCGGCCGCGAGCACCGCGAACCTGAGCCGCTCCTCCAGCGGCCACCCGCCCAGCGAGGCCGCGACGAAGCCCGCGCCGAAGACGTCACCGGCGCCCGTGGCGTCGAGGACATCGATGTCAAGGGCCGGGACCTCCGCGTATTCGCCGGTCGTCTGGTCGACGGCGACGGCCCCGTCACCGCCGCGGGTGACCACGGCGACCGGTACGAGTTCGGAGAGTGTGCCGAGGGCCGCCACCGCGCTGTCGGTGCGTGTGTAGGCCATCGCCTCGGTCTCGTTGGGGAGGAAGGCGTGGCACAGGGCCAGTTGGTCGAGCAGGTCGGTGGACCACCGCTGGGTGGGGTCCCAGCCGACGTCGGCGTAGACGTGCGTGCCGTTCGCGGCCGCCTTGGCGATCCACTCGCGCGGTTCGGCCTCCAGGTGTACGAGGGCGGTGCGCGCCTCGGGCGGGTCGCCCATCAACGCGTCCTGCGAGTACGGGGGTTCCTGGCCGTGGGTGACCAGGGCCCGGTCGTGGTCGTACACGAGGGAGACGGTCACCGGGGTGGGGCGGCCGTCGGCGGTACGGGACAGGGAGAGGTCGACGCCCTCCTGCTCGGCGAGGACGGTACGGCAGTGCTCGCCGTAGAAGTCGTCGCCGAAGACCGTGGCCAGCGAGGTCCTCAGGCCGAACCGGGACGCGGCCACCGCCAGGTTCGCGATGCCGCCGGGGCCGCAGCCCATGCCGGCCGTCCAGATCTCCTCGCCCGGGGTGGGCGGCCTGCCCAGGCCCGTGAGGACGAGGTCGTAGAAGAGCAGCCCGGTCAGCAGCACGTCGGGCCGGTCATCGTCCACGGATACGTCCTCTCGTCCGGAGAGCTCGTCAAAACTCTTCAATTCGGTGACCGGAATCGTGCGCCGCTCCATGAGATTGGTCAATACCCGAGCAGAACTGAGCATGGATTTGATTGAAGATGACGAGTAGTGTTCATGGCGTGCTGGCAGAACGACGACATCAACTCATCCTCCGGGCCCTGCGCTCCGGCGGCCCCGCGGCCGTGACCGACCTCTCCGGACAGCTCGGCGTGAGCCCGGCCACGATCAGGCGCGATCTGCTCAAACTGGAGGAGGACGGCCTGCTCACGCGGGTGCACGGCGGCGCGGTCGTGGAGGAGGGGGACCAGCCCTTCGCCGAGGTGGCCGAGGTGCGCGTGCCCGAGAAGGACGCCATAGCGGCGCGCGCGGCGGCACTGGTCGCGGACGGCCAGTCGGTGCTGCTCGACATCGGCACCACCGCCTACCGGCTGGCACGTCAGCTGCACGGCCGCCGGCTCACCGTGATCACCAGCAACCTGGTGGTCTACGAGGAGCTGGCCGACGACGAGGGCATCGAGCTGGTGCTGCTCGGTGGCATGGTCCGCCGCGAGTACCGCTCCCTGGTCGGCTTCCTCACCGAGGACAACCTGCGCCAGCTGCACGCCGACTGGCTCTTCCTCGGCACCAGCGGAGTGCGGCCCGGCGGGCAGGTGATGGACACGACCGTTGTCGAGGTGCCGGTCAAGCGGGCCATGATCAAGGCAAGCGAAAAGGTCGTCCTGCTCGCCGACTCGGCGAAGTTCCCGGGTACGGGAATGGCGAAGGTCTGTGGTCCCGAGGACCTGGACGTGGTGGTGACGAACGCGCCGGTCGACCCGGTGACGCGCTCCTCCCTGGAGGAGGCGGGCGTCGAGGTGGTCCTGGCAGGAAAGGTGCAGCCGTGAAGCTGACGATTCTGGGCGGCGGCGGATTCCGTGTGCCGCTCGTGTACGGGGCGCTGCTGACCGACCGCGGCGAGGGGCGGGTGACGGAGGTCGTCCTGCACGATCTGGACGACGGCCGGCTGCACGCGATCGCCCGCGTCCTGGCCGAACAGGCGTCGGCCGTCGCCGACGCGCCCCGGGTGACGGCCACCACCGACCTCGACGAGGCCCTGCGCGGCGCCGACTTCGTCTTCTCCGCGATCCGCGTCGGCGGCCTGGCGGGCCGCGCCGATGACGAGCGGGTGGCGCTCGCGGAGGGCGTGCTCGGCCAGGAGACGGTCGGCGCGGGAGGCATCGCCTACGGACTGCGGACGGTCCCCGTCGCCGTCGACATCGCCCGCCGGGTGGCCCGCCTCGCGCCCGACGCCTGGGTCATCAACTTCACCAACCCGGCCGGCCTGGTCACCGAGGCCATGTCCCGCCATCTCGGCGACCGCGTCATCGGCATCTGCGACTCGCCCGTCGGCCTCGGCCGCCGTATCGCCCGGGTGCTCGGCGCGAACCCCAAGGAGGCGTGGATCGACTACGTCGGTCTCAACCACCTCGGCTGGGTGCGCGGCCTGCGGGTCGCCGGACGCGACGAACTCCCGCGCCTGCTCGCCGACCCCGACCTGCTCGGCTCCTTCGAGGAGGGCAAGCTCTTCGGCACCGACTGGCTGCGGTCCCTGGGCGCGATCCCCAACGAGTACCTGCACTACTACTACTTCAACCGCGAGGCCGTCCGCGCCTACCAGCAGGCAGGGAAGACCCGCGGCGCCTTCCTGCGCGACCAGCAGGCCCACTTCTACGAGGAGATGCGCAACCCGGGCGCGCCGGCCCTCGCCGCCTGGGACCGCACCCGCGCCGAGCGCGAGGCCACCTACATGTCCGAGAACCGGGAGACGGCCGGCGCCGGCGAGCGTGACGCCGACGATCTCTCGGGCGGTTACGAGAAGGTCGCCCTCGCCCTGATGCGGGCCATCGCCCGCGACGAGCGCACCACCCTGATCCTGAACGTGCGCAACGCGAACACCCTCTCCGTGCTCGACCATGACGCCGTCATCGAGGTCCCCTGCCTGGTCGACGCCAACGGCGCGCACCCGGTCGCGGTCGACCCGCTGCCCGGCCACGCCACGGGCCTGGTGTGCGCGGTCAAGGCGGTCGAGCGCGAGGTGCTCGCCGCCGCCGAGTCCGGCTCCCGTACGACGGCCGTGAAGGCCTTCGCGCTCCATCCGCTGGTCGACTCCGTGAACGTGGCCCGTCGGCTCGTCGAGGGCTACACCGCCGTCCATCCCGGCCTGGCATATCTTGTGTAAGCGCTTTCCCTTCGCTTCCTGGAGACTTCCATGCACGACGAACGCCGCCGGATCGAGGAGCGCGTAGAGCGTCTCCACAACCAGCGCATCAAGCCTGCGACATACGCGGCCACCGTCCCCCTCGCAGTGGAGGCCTGGCAGGCGCCCGGGGAGCCCGTGCCCTTCGAGGAGGCAGCGGCCGCCCCGTACGAGCCCTTCGCGATGGACACCCCATGGGGCCCGCCGTGGGGAACGACCTGGTTCCGGATGCGCGGACAGGTGCCCGCCGCCTACGCGGGCCGGCGCGTCGAGGCCGTGATCGACCTCGGCTTCGTGGGCGACTGGCCCGGCAACCAGGCCGAGGCCCTCGTCCATCGCACCGACGGCACCCCGCTGAAGGCCGTCAACCCGCTCAACCAGTACGTGCCGATCGCCGACCCGGCGACGGGCGGGGAGCAGGTCGACTATCTGGTCGAGGCCGCCTCCAACCCCGACATCCTCGCGGGCGACTTCGCGGCCCCGACCCCGCTGGGCGATGTGCTGACGGCGGGCGACCGTCCCCTGTACACCTTCCGCCGCGCCGACATCGCCGTCCTCGACGAGGACGTCTGGCACCTCGACCTCGACGTCCAGGTGCTGCGCGAGCTGATGCTGGAACTCGGCGAGCACGACCCGCGCCGGCACGAGATCATGCACGCCCTCGACCGGGCGATGGACCTGCTGGACCTGGACGACATCTCCGGCTCGGCGCCCGCCGTGCGCGCGGCCCTGAAGCCGGTGCTGTCGAAGCCCGCCCACGCCAGCGCCCACATCGTGTCCGGCGTCGGCCACGCCCACATCGACTCCGCCTGGCTGTGGCCGATCCGCGAGACCAAGCGCAAGACGTCCCGCACCTTCTCCAACGTCACGTCCCTGGCCGACGAGTACGAGGAGTTCGTCTTCGCCTGCTCGCAGGCCCAGCAGTACGAGTGGGTGCGCGACAACCACCCGCACGTCTGGGCCCGCATCCAGGAGTCCGTGAAGAAGGGCCAGTGGGCGCCGGTCGGCGGCATGTGGGTGGAGGCCGACGGCAACCTGCCCGGCGGGGAGGCGCTCGCCCGCCAGCTGATCCACGGCAAGCGCTTCTTCATGGAGCACTTCGGCATCGAGACCAAGGGCGTCTGGCTGCCCGACTCCTTCGGCTACACCGCCGCCTACCCGCAGCTCGCCAAGCTCGCCGGCAACGACTGGTTCCTCACCCAGAAGATCTCCTGGAACCAGACCAACAAGTTCCCCCACCACACCTTCTGGTGGGAGGGCATCGACGGCACCCGCATCTTCACCCACTTCCCGCCGATCGACACCTACAACGCCCGCTTCAGCGGCACGGAGATGGCCCGCGCGGTGCGCAACTACAGCGAGAAGGGCGGTGCGACCCGCTCGCTGGCCCCCTTCGGCTGGGGCGACGGCGGTGGCGGCCCCACCCGCGAGATCATGGAACGGGCGCGCCGCCTGAATGACCTGGAGGGCTCCGCCCGGGTCGAGATCGAACACCCCGACGCGTTCTTCGCCAAGGCACGCGCCGAGTATCCGGACGCCCCGGTGTGGGCCGGCGAGCTGTACCTGGAGCTGCACCGCGCCACCTACACCACCCAGGCCCGCACCAAGCGGGGCAACCGCCGCTCGGAACACCTGCTGCGCGAGGCGGAGTTGTGGGCGACGACGGCCGCGCTGCACGCGCCGGGCCATGCGTACCCGTACGAGAAGCTCGACCGCCTCTGGAAGACGGTGCTGCTGCACCAGTTCCACGACATCCTGCCCGGATCCTCCATCGCCTGGGTGCACCGCGAGGCGGAGGCCGAGTACGCCCGGGTGGCGGGGGAGCTGGAGCAACTCACCGCCGAGGCCGTGGCCGCGCTCGGCAACGGCGGGCCGCGGGTCTTCAACGCCAGCCCGTACGACCGCGCCGAGGTCATCCGTGCGTCGGACGGCACGACGGCGTACGTAGAGGTGCCCGCGAACGGCAGCGCGCCCCTCGGCGACGCCGAACCCCCGCAGCCGGTCACGGTGTCGGGGCGGGTCCTCGACAACGGGCTGGTCCGGGTGACGGTGGCCGAGGACGGCACGCTGTCGTCCGTCGTCGACCTGCGGGCGAACCGTGAGGTCCTCGCGGACCGGGGCAATCTGCTGCGCCTGCACACGGACCTGCCCAACTACTGGGACGCCTGGGACATCGACAAGCACTACAAGAACCGGTACACGGACCTCCTGGACGCGGAGTCGGTCACGGTGGTCGATCAGGGTCCGCTCGTCGGCGCGATCCGCGTGGAGCGCTTCTTCGGCAAGGGTTCGAGGATCACCCAGACGATCACCGTCCGGGCGGGCAGCCCCCGGATCGACTTCGAGACCGAGATCGACTGGCACGAGGCCGAGAAGATCCTCAAGGCGGGCTTCCCGGTGGACATCCGGGCGGCGCACTCCTCCGCGGAGATCCAGTTCGGCCATGTCCAGCGCCCCACCCACACCAACACCAGCTGGGAGGCGGCCCGCTTCGAGGTGTCCGGCCACCGCTGGGTGCACCTCGGCGAACCCGGCTACGGAGTCGCGGTCATCAACGACTCCACCTACGGCCACGACGTCTCCCGCACGGTCCGCGACGACGGAGGCACGACCACCACGGTCCGGCTCAGCCTGGTCCGCGCCCCGCGTGTCCCCGACCCCGAGGCCGACCAGGGCCGGCACCGGTTCATCTACTCCCTGCTCCCCGGCGCGCGCATCGAGGACGCGGTCGCCGAGGGCTACGCCCTCAATCTGCCGCTGCGCGTGGCGGACGCGGCGGGCGAGCCGGAGCCGGTGGTCTCGGTGGACGGCGCGGGCGTGACGGTCGAGGCGGTCAAGCTCGCCGACGACCGGTCGGGCGATGTTGTCGTCCGGCTCTACGAGTCCCGCGGCGGCCGGGCCCAGGGCGCCCTGCGCACCGGCTTCCCGCTCGCCGGCGCCCAGGTCACCGACCTGCTGGAGCGACCCCTGGAGAACACGGACCTCGACACCGACGCCACCGGCGCGATCCCGGTCGCGCTGCGGCCCTTCCAGATCCTGACCCTGCGTCTGCGGCGTGCCGAGGTGAGCTGACCCGTGGCGATACAACCCTGGTTCACCGACGCCAAGTTGGGGATCTTCGTCCACTGGGGCATCTACGCCGTCGACGGCGTCCAGGAATCCTGGTCGTTCTACGACGACATCGTCCCCTACGACCGGTACATGTCCCAGCTCGACCGGTTCACGGCCGCCCGCTACAACCCCCGTGACTGGGCGAGGCTGTTCGCCCGCGCGGGCGCCCGGTACGCCGTGCTGACCAGCCGACACCACGACGGCGTCGCCCTGTGGGACAGCGCCCACGGCCGGCTGAACGTGGGCCGCGATCTGATCACCGGCTACGCGGACGCCCTGCGCGAGGAGGGACTCAAGGTCGGTCTCTACTACTCGCACTCCGACTGGAGCCACCCGGACTACGCCTCCACCCGCAGGCCCGGCCGCCCGCCGGAGCAGGAGGACAACCGCTACTCCGAGGTCGCGGCCGAGTGCGAGGACCCGGCGGCCTGGGAGCGGTTCATCGCCTACCGGGACGGCCAGATCCGCGAACTCGCCGAGCGTCACCGGCCCGATCTGATGTGGTTCGACGGCGAGTGGGAGCGCAGCGAGGAACAGTGGCGGATCCGTGAACTCGCCGCGCTCGTCCGCTCGTACGCGCCGGACGTCGTCTTCAACGCGCGCATGCTGAGCGAGGGCGACTATGCGACGCCCGAGCAAGGGGCTCCCGTGGTCCCGCCGGAGGGCCCCTGGGAGCTGTGTCTGACGATCAACGACTCCTGGGGCTTCCAGCACCACGACCACCACCACAAGTCGGTGGACCAGCTGATCCGCTACTTCACCGAGACGATCGGCGGCGGTGGCAACCTGCTGCTCGACGTCGGCCCGCGGGAGGACGGGACCGTACCGGCCGAGCAGGCGGAGCGGCTGGAGGGGCTCGGCGACTGGATCGGCAGGCACGCCGAGGCGGTGTACGGGACCGTACGGGGGCTGCCGGCCGGCCATCACCACGGCCCGAGCACACTCTCTGCGGACCGCCGCACCCTGTACCTGACGCTGTTCGACGCCCCGCGCGCCGCGTTCGGTGTGCGCGGGCTGCGCAGCGGTGTGCGCCGGGTGACGGTGCTGGGCAGCGGCAGGGAGCTCGGCCATCGGGTCATCGGCGGTCTGCACGAGGCGCCGGGAGTGCTGTGGATCGATCCGCCCGCCCCGGCCGACCTCGACCCGCATGCCATGGTGCTCGCCGTGGAGCTGGACGGTGAACTGGAGCTCTACCGTGGGGCGGGCCGCTCCTGACGGCGCTTCACGCCAGTGGATTCATTCGGGCCGGCCGGTCGCTCCCCGTGACAGCGGCCGACCGGCCCGATCCCCCGTTCCCCCGTGTGCTTCCCCCGTTGTCCCCCGTACTTCCCCCGTGTTCCCCCGTGGTGCTGCACCCTTATGAGCGCGCGGGACGGCATCTGATACACCCCGGCCAGAAAAAACTTCAGGGAAGGAAGACGTCCCCCCGGCCCAGGATCCGGGGGGACGTCAGAAGTGGTGCTCGGTGGTGCGCGGTGGTGCGCTCAGCCGGTGAAGCCGGCCGTGATCGAGGTGAACTGCCAGTTGTTCTGGCTGATGCCGGAGCAGTTGCTCACCACGCCGCCGCCCGCGCAGGGCCGGTCGCGGTTGACGGACCAGAAGGCGAGCCGGGCGATGTGGTGGGAGTTGGCCCAGTCGCGGATCTGGGTCCAGATCGCCGGGGTGGTGGTCTCCTGCTGGTCGGACAGGCCGTTCATGCCGGAGATGCCGATGTGGGAGTACGCGGTGGCGTCGTCCCAGCCGAAGGTCGACTTGAGCTTGGCCTTGAGGCCCTCGGTGGCGCCCACGGTATTGCCGTACATGTCGGAGCCGCCGCCGAAGTCGAACGGCATGATGGTGAAGACGTCGATGTTGGCGCCGAGCGACTGTGCCTGCTCGATGAGGCGGTTGCCGTAGTAGGTCGGGCCGGTCGTCGAGGTGCCGAAGGTGACGATGGTCTTCAGGCCGGGGTTGTTGGCCTTGACCGTCTTGAGGGCGGTGAGGATCTTCGCCTGGACGGCCTCGTTCTCGAACTCGTCGGAGTTCTCGATGTCCATGTCGACGGCCTTGAGGCCGTAGGCGTCGATGACCTTCTGGATCGCCCCGGCGAGTGCGCTCGCGGAGGAGCAGTTGGCGCCGAGCTTGCTGCCCTGCCAGCCGCCGAACGACGGGACGATGTCACCGCCCGCGGAGCGGATCTGGTTGATGGCGGTCTGGTCGACGCCACCGGTCAGCGCCCGGCTGCCGTCCCAGGCGGGGTTGCAGCCGCCGGAGTCCAGCACGAACGCCATCGTGAACCACTTGATGCCCGTCGCGCTCATCACCGTGGTCGGGCTCGGCGGGTCGCCCCAGCCCTCGTACAGATACGGCGCCGCCTGCTTGAAGCCGGTGCCGCCGCTGCCCGCGTCCGTGGTGACGGAGACGGAGTTGGAGGCCCCGGACCTGTTGCCGGCCGCGTCCCGCGCCCTGACGGTGAAGGTGTACGCCGTGCTCGGCGAGAGCCCGCTGACCGTGGCCGTCGTACCGGACACGCTGAGCACCTGGTTGGAGCCGGCGTAGATGTCGTAGGCCGTGACCCCGACGTTGTCCGTCGAGGCGTTCCACTTCAGCGACACGCTCGACGAGGTCTTGCCCGTCGAGGTGAGACCCGTGGGCACGGTCGGCGCCTGGGTGTCGCCGCCTCCGCCGCCGCCCGGGCCGTCCAGGCTGATGTCGTCGGCGTAGTACGTGCCCTGCGCGTACCAGCCGTGGACGTAGATGGTGGCGCTGGTCTGGGAGGCGCCGGTGGTGAAGGACACCGACAGCTGGCTGTAGGCGGACGGGGAGGTCGTCCATGTCGAGGCGCCGCCGTTCACCCCGAGGTAGACATAGGAGCCGCGCACCCAGCCGCTGAGCGTGTAGGCGGTGTTCGGCTGGACCGCGACGGTCTGGGTGCACTGTGCGTTGTCGCTCGAACTCGCCGCCCCCGCAAGGGCCTTGGAGCCGCTGTGCACGGGGGAGGAGACGACCGAGCCGAGATTGCCGGTGCAGGTCCAGGGGGAGAGGCCGCCCGACTCGAAGCCGGGGTTGGTGAGGATGTTGGCCGCGTGGGCCGTACCGGGCAGGGCGATGGCTCCGGCGAGTGCGAGGACCGCGGAGCCGACCAGGGCGAGCAGACGACGTCTGGAACGTCGGAGTGTGTTACGCACGCGATCTCCCTGATGGAATGGGGGTGTTCGGGAGTGCACGGATGTGCGGAAGGGATGCGCAACCAAGTTGGTATGGACCAATCACGGTGTCAAGGGGCTGCGCCATGATTGGTCCAGACCGGTGTGGACTCGACGGCCGGGCCTAGGCCGGTGCGATGGCCGAGGCGGTGGCGGGGGCAGGGCTGGGGGTCCCGGCTTCGGCCGTGTGCTCCGCGGCGGGCCCGGTGGCGGGCGCGGGCATCGCCGGGAGCAGCGGCTCGGTCTCCGCCGACCGCTGGTGCGGCAGCGACACCGGTCGCAGCGGGCGCGGTCCGGACACCACCGTGTAGTCCTGGCCCAGGAACGGCGGCTCGATCTCGCCGGGGTCCTCGCCGAGCGCCAACTGTACGGCCGCCCAGGGGGCGTTGACTCCGCACAGCGCCAGCTGGTGCAGGCCGCCCGCCGGACGCGTGTTGACGTCGAGCAGCACCGGACGGTCGCCGTACATCCGGAACTGGATGTTGGACAGGTGGTGCAGCCCGAAACCTCCCGCGATCAGCCGGGCCGGCGCCAGCCACCGCTCGTCGAGCGTGAAGCCGCGGCGGCGGCCGTTCTTGGTGCGTCCGACGGCCAGCCGGATCCGGTTGTCGGGACCGGTGAGGCAGTCGACCGACACCTCCGGCTGCTCAAGACGCGGCATCACCAGCCAGTCCACGGGGTGATCGGCCTTCTCCAGCGCCTCGACGACCAGGTCCAGCTGGACGTAGGGACCCGGGAAGCCGCTGAGGTGCAGAAGCGAGAACGGGGCGCGCGTGATGACGCGGAAGCCCACGCCACCCGCGCCCGCGGCCGGCTTGAAGCAGGCCTTGTGACCCTCCGCCTCCAGCTGCTCGACGGCGGTGACGAGCTCTTCGGCCGTCCGCACCCGCCACCACGGCGGCACCGGCACGCCGACCGAGCGCACCGCCTCGTAGGCCGTCGCCTTGTCCTCGAACACGGCCACCGCCTCCGGTGTCGGCGCCAGCAGGGCCGTGCCGACCGCCTCGAAGTCGGCGCGGTGCGCCACGATCGCGGCCTGGTGCAGCCGGGGCACGAACACGTCGATGCCGCGCCGTGCGCACTGGTCCAGGGCGTATTCGACGTACGCGGCCGGGGACAGGCCCTCCGGCTCCAGGTCGGCGGTGTCGGCGGCGGCCAGCACGGGGGAGTCGGCGTCGCCGTGGGTGGCATGGATCTCGACCGCGCGGTCGCTGGGATTTCTCCGCAGCTGATCCATGAAGAACACGTTCTCCGCGTACGTGCGGTTGAGCCAGACGCGTACGCGAGAGATCATGCAGGCCGCCTTTCGGGGATTTCGGGCAGGGCGGAGCGGCCCGTGCCCGGGCAGGGTGGTTGGAGGGACACCAAACCGCTCTACGCGAAGGGAAGTTCGTGGCGGTGATGTTGGGGCGATCATACGGCTTTCAAGGGCCCCGTCGTGCAACGCGAGTGTTACGGATTCCCGGCTTCTGCCGAACCATCTCCCTCACCACCACTCTCCCGCCCCAACGGGACGCCTCCCGACCCCGACTCACCCGGACGACGCAGCCGTGCGGAAAGGGCGGGTGAGCGGTGCCGGCGGGGCCCGGGCCGTGGCGCCGCGCCGTCCGGATCGGTTGCCCCTTGTCCGGGGGCGGTGAATATGCTCTCGTGTTGCCAGTGGCGTGATCGGAAGGGGTGACGGGTGGAGTCGACGGCCGATGGTGCCGGACAGTTGCTGGCCATCAGCGACCTGCACATCGCGTACGCCGAGAACCGTGCGCTCGTCGAACAGATGCGCCCCGAGACGGACGACGACTGGCTGATCGTGGCCGGTGACGTCGCGGAGACCGTCGCCGACATCCGCTGGGCCCTGGAGACGCTCGCCGGCCGCTTCCGCAAGGTGCTGTGGGTCCCCGGCAACCACGATCTGTGGACCCACCCCAAGGACCCCGTCACCCTGCGCGGGGTCCCGCGCTATGAGTACCTGGTCGAGATGTGCCGGGAGCTGGGCGTGACCACCCCCGAGGACCCCTACCCCGTCTGGGACGGCCCCGGCGGCCCGGTGGCCGTGGCGCCGCTGTTCCTCCTGTACGACTACTCGTTCCTGCCCGACGGCTGCGCGACCAAGGAGGAGGGCCTCGCCTACGCGCACGGCACCGGCATCGTCTGCAACGACGAGTACCTGCTGCACCCCGACCCCCACCCCTCCCGCGAGGCCTGGTGCCGCGCCCGGGTCGCCGCGACGGAACGCAGGCTCGCCGAACTCCCGGACGACCTGCCCACCGTGCTGATCAACCACTATCCGCTCGACCGGCACCCCACCGACGTCCTGTGGCACCCCGAGTTCGCCATGTGGTGCGGCACCGGCCTCACCGCCGACTGGCACCGCCGATTCCGGGTCGACACCATGGTCTACGGTCATCTCCACATCCCGCGGACCACCTGGCTCGACGGCGTCCGCTTCGAAGAGGTGTCCGTGGGATATCCCCGCGAGTGGCGCAAGCGCCCGGAACCCCCGGGAAGGCTGCGCCGCATTCTGCCGATGGAGGTCGGATCCGGTGATCGAGGAGCTGCTCCCGGACTCGGTCGTGGCCGTGGAACTGCACGGTGACGACGCGATCCAGGAAGCCCCGCTCTATCCCGAGGAGGAGGCGCTCATGGTCCGGGCCGTGGCCAAGCGCCGCCGCGAGTTCTCGTCCGTGCGCGCCTGCGCCCGACGGGCCATGGAGAAGCTCGGCGTACCCGCGCAGCCCATTCTGACCGGCGAGAGCGGAGCCCCGCGCTGGCCGGCCGACCTGGTCGGCAGCATGACCCACAGCCAGGGCTACTGCGCCGCGGCCCTGGTCCGCGCCGCCGACCTGGCCTCCCTCGGCATCGACGCCGAACCGGACGAACCGCTGCCCGAGGACGTCGTCTCCTTCGTCTTCCTGCCCACGGAGCGCGAGCGCCTGCGCGGGCTCGCCGCGGAGCGCCCCGACATCCACTGGGACCGGATCCTGTTCAGCGCCAAGGAGTCCGTCTACAAGGCGTGGTTCCCCCTCACCGGACGCTGGCTGGACTTCAGCGAGGCCGACATCGAGATCCTCGCGGACCCCGGCGAGTGGCCGCACGGCGGTCTGCGCGCCGAACTCCTCGTCCCCGGCCCCTGGGTGGACGGTCACCGCGTCCAGCGGTTCGAGGGCCGGTGGAGCGTCCGGCGCGGAGTCGTGACCACGGCCGTGGTCGTGCCCCACTCCTGAGGGCCGGCGTCGGCCTCAGGGCTGCGGACACCACATCTGCAGCAGCCGGAAGAAGGCCTCCTCGTTGCCCGTGAGTCCCGCGTCCGCCAGTGCCTGCTCCGCCTCGGCGAGCACGGTGGGCGGGACCACGGCCGGACGGCCGCCGTGGCCGCAGTCCGGTGGGCCGTCGAAGGCCGCACGCACCGTATGCAGCAGTCGCAAGTAGGCCTGTACGGCGGTGCGCTCATGGTCGGTCAGTACGGCGGTGGGCATCGGTCGGCTCTCCCCGGTCGGCTTCACGGTCACGCGCCCGCAGGACACGTACCTCCAGCTTGCCGTCCACCACTGACAACGCCCTTTCTCCCGCACTCTGGGCTTCGCTCGTGCGGGGGGACCCATCGCCCGGGTTCGCCCGCTCAGCGGAGGCGGAACCGCACCGGCCGGGCCGGGGCGACGCTCAGCCCTGCGGTCCCAGATAGCCCAGGGAGGCCTCGATGCGGCCCGCCAGGTGGTTTCGCTGCACCGGGCCGCGCAGGGCCGAACCTGCCAGCCAGGTACGGCACTTGCTGGCCAGCAGCAGGCCGAAGGTCTCGGCGTCGCGTTCCTCGTCCAGATGGAAGCGGGTGCGGGCGGCCACCCGCTGGACGGTCGCCTGGAGCGCCGCCTGGTCCGTGTCGTTGTCCAGCAGCCGGGTCGCGACGGAGACGCCCTCGACGTGGTGGCCACCGTGGTCGGCCTTCATGTGCCACAGCTCGTGGCCGAGGATCACCAACTGGTGGCCGGGCGCCGTGCGTTCCTCGACGACGATGAGGTCCCGGTCGGTCATGTCGAGCCACAGCCCGCTGGCCGTCCCGGGCGGGAAGGCGGCCGTACGGAAGAGGACGGGACGGCCGCGGCGGCGGCTCATCGCCTCGCACAGCGCGGTGTACAGGTCGTGCGGCCGGGCCGGTGCGGGCAGCGTCAGCTCCCCGACGAGCTCGCCGCACAGCCTGCGCATGTCCCTGCCGATGCCCACAGTTCTCCCCCGGCTCACGACTCGGGCCGTTTGACGCTCTCCAGAAGCATGTCGAGCCACTCCGCGACCTTGTCCCGGTGCTGGTCGGTGGGCAGCTGCGCGGCGCGCCAGGCGATCCCGCGGACGCCGTGGTCCTGCAGCAGTCGCTCCAGCGGGTCCGCCACGGACTCGGCCGCGGCCCGTTCACGGTCGGCGAGTTTCTGCAGCAGCTCCTGCTCGGTGCGCTGCAGGGCGCCCGCGAGGGCCTCGGGGTCCTCCGCCGTGAGAAAGCCCGCGTGCACCCGGAAGAAGCGCTGGATGGCGTCGCAGTGCTCCATGGTGGGGCGCCGGTCGCCGTTGATGAGCGCGCCGGCCTGCTGCCGGGACATGCCCGCGCCGTCGGCTATCTCCTGCTGGGTGTACTTGCGCCCGTTCGGCTTGAGCCGGGTCCGGCGCAGCAGGTCGAGACGCTGCAGGAACCGGGCCTGCACATCGGGCTCGCCCGCGGGCCGCCCGCTCAGCAGGGCCCTGACCACGGGCTCGGGGACGCCGCTGGCGACACACAGGCGCCGGACGTCGAAGACCTCGGCGTGCGGTACGCCGAGCCGGTCGGCGAGCGCGGCGACGCGGGCGACGACGGCCGGCAGCTGGGCGGTCGCCGTGGCGCCCGGATCCTCGTAGCCATCCGTCACCGACAGAACTCCTACGTCTCTCAGGGGCTTCAAGGGGTTCTCACAAGCGAGTGGCGTGAACTTCCCGGAGAGTAGCGGGTGGTTCGAACTCACATCCAGGTCTCGCCACAACTGTGGCCAATTTCAGCCGTCAACAGGCATGAAATGCCACGATAGTTGACATGGCTCTTGTCGGGGCAGCAGGATCACATCGCCGCGTGAAGGCCGCATAGGCAAGAGGGGTGACCTCCCGATGGCATATCAGGCAGGTGGGCAGCGGTCGGCGCCGCGGCCCGTCCCCGAGAGTCTCGAGGCCCAGGCATATCTTCAGGACTACGCCACGCTTCTGGAGGCCGTCGCCTTCCCGTCCGTGGTCTTCGACCACCGCTGGGACGTGGTCCTGGCCAACGGCGCGTTCGAGACACTTTTCCGCGGGGTCGGCCCGCATCCCACGGCCATGCCGGGCGACAACCTGCTCCGGTTCGTGCTGTTCCACCCCGACGCGGGAACGGTCCTCGGGGAGCACGAGGCGCGTTGGTGCCTGCCGATGCTGGCGCACTTCAAGGCGGCCATGGAGCGCTACGGCCATGACCACGAGCTGCAGGCCATCCGCCGGGAGATCTCCCAGGACCCCATCATGGAGGCCGCGTACCGGCACGGTCTGCCGCACTGGATCCGGGCCGTGGGGGACGAGGCAGTGGAGCACGACGGCGCCGTCCGCCCCCTGCTCCACCCCGACCCGCGCTGGGGCGCGACCGAGTGCCGCATCGTCGGTGACACCCCGAAGATGCTGGAGGCCATGGGGTACACGCGTCTCACCCTGGTCCTGCGCGACTCCCGCCGCCCCGGCGCGGCCCCGCGCCGCCCCCGCCGCGCGCGTGGCAGCGCCACGCACCTGACCGTCGTACCGACCGCGGACGCCTGACCCGGCACCGTCGGCGTTCAGGTCGCCGACGGCGCCGGGCGGCACACCCGCACCATTTCCTCCGGGCCGCGGCCCGCTCAGCCCGCCCCCACGACCAGCACCAGCGGCACCCCGCGGCACGGAACCAGTCGTGTCCCGGCGAACGCCGTGGCTCGCGCCCGCTCCAGCACCGTTGCGAAGTCCGGGCCCCTGGTGAGGGAGCCGGCCAGGTGGGCCGGGTCCGCGGAGGCAGCCACGCGGCCGCGGGCGTTCACCAGATGGGCGGGGCCGGACAACTCGCGCAGGAGGGGCAGCGCGGTCGCCTCGAAGTGCCGCAGATACACGTCGGCCGCGGCCACCCCCACGAACCGGCCCGCCACCTCGACCGGCGCGGACAGGGTGAGGCTGTACTCGTCGGAGCAGAGGTAGTCGACGTACGGCCCGGCAACAGCCCGCCGTCCGGTGTCACGGGGCAGCGCGAACCAGTCCCAGTGCGTGTAGTCCGAGTACGCCGACCGGTTCGGGTCGAGGTCGAGCAGCAGCGGCCGTACGTCCCCCTCGGCGGTCGTCTGCCACCACTCCAGCCAGGCGGGTACGTCGGCCAGCAGACCCGGTGCCGCGACGAAGCCGACTCCGGAGACCAACTCCTGGCGGGCCAGCCGAAGGTGCAGCCCCGGACGCAGCGCGGCCAGATCGGCGGAGGCGGGCCGGCCGCCCCGAGCGTGCACCCGGGCCAGCAGCTCGGCCGTGTCGGCGCGGGTCTCGGCGACCGCGGCGAAGACCGCCTCCAGTGCGTCGCCCACCCGGGCCGCCACGCGCTCCTCCGCCGACGCGTCGAGCGTCGCGGCGGCGCCGAAACCGGGGCTCCTGCTCATGGCGCCCTCCAGCGGACGGGGACCGGTGACGAGTCCTACAGCGTGAGGCGCACCGCGATGAGCCGTGCCGTCGACTCCTGTACGCACCGTTCGGCCAGCGTGCCGGCCGAGGCGTGCGCCCCATCTTGCACGGCCGAGATTACGGAGCGGTGACGGTCTGCGGCTTCTTCACGATATTCGTCGTCCCCGAACACTAGGCACAGCAGCGCGCCCACCTCCGTCTGCAGGGCCACCTGCTCGCGGGTGAGCCGGGCGGACTGCGCGGCCGCGGCCAGCTCCACATGGAAGCGGCCGTACATCCGGCTGCGGGTCGGCGCGTCCTCGGCCTCGGCCAACTCCGCAGCCGTACGCCGCAGTTGGATCAGGTCGTCCGGCTCCGTGCGCTGTGCGGCGAGCCGGGCCGCGGTGCCCGAGAGGGCGGCCCAGTGATCGCCGAGGTCGCGCAGCTCCTCGGTGCTCCAGCCGCGCAGCCGGGCCTTGAGCCGCTCCTCGCCGGGCACGGCAGGCAGCGAGACGAAGCTGCCTCCGCCGCGTCCCCGGCGGGTGGTGACCAGGCCCTGCTGGCGCAGCGCCATGAGCGCCTCCCGCAGGGTCACCGTGGACACACCGAGCTGCCCGGCCAGCTCGCTCTCCCCGGGCAGCTGCTCCCCGTCGGCGAGCAGCCCCAGCTCTATGGCGTCGCCGAGCCTGCGGACGACCGTGTCCACCCGCGCCCGGTTGTCGACCGGTGCGAACACGGCTCTGCGGGCCCCACCGTCCGTCGGTTGCTTCACGGTCACCACCTTGCACGTTGACTCAAGCTTTACCCTAAGGGAGTCTTGAGATTTGACATATGACTTCATATGTTTCCCTTCAACGATCAAGAGCGCCAGAAAGGTTCCCGCCCATGGAGGGAATTGCGATCCGGCTCGAAGGGCTGCGGAAGTCGTTCGGGGAGACGGCCGCCGTCGCCGGGGTCGACCTGGACATCCGGGACGGCGAGTTCTTCTCGATGCTCGGCCCGTCCGGATCCGGCAAGACAACCGTCCTGCGCATGGTCGCCGGCTTCGAAACCCCCACCGACGGCCGGATCGAACTGGCCGGGCAGGACGTCACCGGCCTCGCCCCCTTCGAGCGGGACGTGCACACCGTCTTCCAGGACTACGCCCTGTTCCCGCACATGACGGTCGAGCAGAACGTCGCCTACCCCCTCAAGGTCCGCAAGGTGCCCAAGGCGGAGCGCCTGGTCCGCGCCCGCAAGGCGCTGGCCGAGGTGCGCCTGGACGGGTACGGCAAGCGCCGCCCCGCCCAGCTCTCCGGCGGCCAGCGCCAGCGCGTCGCCCTCGCCCGTGCCCTGGTCGGCCGCCCCCGTGTCCTGCTGCTCGACGAACCCCTCGGCGCCCTCGACCTCAAACTGCGCGAGCAGATGCAGATGGAGCTCAAGGCGCTCCAGCGCGAGGTCGGCATCACCTTCGTGTTCGTCACCCACGACCAGGAGGAGGCGCTGACGATGAGCGATCGCATAGCCGTCTTCCACCAGGGCGTCGTCGAACAGGTCGGCACCCCCGCCGAGATCTACGAGCGCCCGGCGACCCCGTTCGTCGCGTCCTTCGTCGGCACCTCGAACCTCCTGGTGGGCGAGTCCGCCCAGCGCGTCGTCGGCACCCCCGGTACCTACAGCATCCGGCCCGAGAAGATCCGCGTCCTCAAGGAGTCCGCGACGGCGGACGAGCCCGAACACGCCTACGCCACCGGCACCGTCGCCGAGGTCGTCTACCTGGGCGACGCGACCCGCTTCCTCGTCGACCTCGACGCCGGCGGCCGCCTCACCGCCCTCCAGCAGAACCTGGAGACCTCCGCCGAGGACGTCGCCGCCTACCGCGGCGCCCGGGTCCGCCTCCAGTGGCATCCGCGCCACACGGTCCAGGTCCCCGACGCCGCCCGCTGAACCCCTGCTCACCCATGGAGAACGCCGTGCGCCACACCCGAACCCTGCACGTCGCGGCCGCCGCCGCGCTGCTCCTCGTCGCCACCGCCTGCGGATCCTCCGGATCCGGTGGCGGCTCCTCGGCCACCGGCCTCAATCCCCCCGACCTCAAGGCGCAGTCCGAGCTCGGCAAGACCGAGGGCCAGGTCAACCTGATCGCCTGGGCCGGCTATGTCGAGGACGGCTCCAACGACCCCAAGGTGAACTGGGTCGGCGACTTCGAGAAGCAGACGGGGTGTCAGGTCCACTCCAAGGTGGCGGCCAGCTCCGACGAGATGGTCAAGCTGATGAAGACGGGCGAGTACGACGCCGTGTCGGCCTCCGGCGACGCGTCCCTGCGCCTGATCGCCTCCGGCGACGCCGCCCCCGTCAACACCGGCCTCGTACCGAACTACAAGGACGTCTTCGGCGACCTGAAGCTGCAGGCCTGGAACTCGGTCAAGGGCAAGGCGTACGGCATCCCGCACGGCCGCGGCGCCAATCTGCTGATGTACAACACCCAGAAGGTCACGCCCGCCCCGACGTCCTGGTCCGCGGTCTTCGACGACGCCGCGAAGTACCAGGGCCATGTCACCGCCTACGACTCCCCGATCTACATCGCCGACGCGGCGCTCTACCTCAAGGCCACCAAGCCGGAGCTGGGCATCAAGGACCCCTACGCGCTCGACCAGAAGCAGTTCGACGCCGCCGTCGCCCTGCTGAAGAAGCAGAACGCGAACATCGGAGAGTACTGGAGCGACTACCTCAAGGAGACCTCCGCCTTCAAGAGCGGCGACTCCGTGGTCGGCACCACCTGGCAGGTCATCGCCAACCTCGCCGCCGACGAGGGCGCCAAGGTCAAGGCCTTCGTGCCCAAGGAGGGTTCCACCGGCTGGTCGGACACCTGGATGCTCTACGCCAAGGCCAAGCACCCCAACTGTGCGTACAAGTGGCTGGACTGGATCGTCTCGCCGAAGGTCAACGCCCAGGTCGCCGAGTACTTCGGCGAGGCACCGGCCAACGCCAGGGCCTGCGACGAGACCGGCGACAAGAACTTCTGCGCCACCTACCACGCGGCCGACACCGCCTACTGGAAGAACATCGCCTTCTGGAACACGCCCATCGAGCAGTGCCTGGACGGCCGCACCGACGTCCGGTGCGTGCCGTACGCCAAGTGGGTCCAGGCCTGGACCGAGATCAAGGGCTGAACCCCCACCATGACCGTCGTCGCGCAGACCGCCGGGCGGCCCTCCGGGGGCACCGTCCGGCGGGCCGCCGGGCTGTTGCACCGCCGCCCGCGGCTCAGACTCGCCCTGCTGCTGACCGCCCCGCTGCTGTGGCTGGTCATGCTCTACCTCGGCTCGCTGACCGTGCTGTTCGTCTCCGCCTTCTGGACGACGAACTCCTTCACCTCCGAGGTGGTGAAGGTCTGGTCGACCGACAACTTCCACGAGCTGTTCACCACCCCCGTCTACCGGCAGGTGATCCTGCGCAGCATCGGCGTGGCCCTCGCGGTCACCGTCCTGTGCGTGGTGATCGCCTCTCCGGTCGCCTTCTACACCGCCCGGGTGGCCCGCCCGACGTGGCGCCCGCTGCTCGTGGTCGCCATCCTCACCCCGCTGTGGGCGAGTTACCTGGTCAAGGTGTACGCCTGGCGGCTGATCCTGGCCCAGGGCGGGCTCGCCGACTGGATGCTGGAGCCGTTCGGGCTGAGCGGGCCGGGGTTCGGACTCCCGGCCGCGGTACTGACACTGACGTACCTCTGGCTGCCGTACATGATCCTGCCGATCCATACGGCCCTCGAACAGCTGCCCGCCAATCTGCTCGACGCCTCCGCCGACCTGGGCGCCCGGCCCGGCCGCACCTTCCGCTCGGTCGTGCTGCCGATGGTGCTGCCGTCCGTCGCCGCCGGCTCGGTCTTCACCTTCTCGCTCAGCCTCGGCGACTACATCACCGTGCAGATCGTCGGCGGCAAGACCCAGCTGATCGGCAATCTCGTCTACTCCAACATCGAACTCAACCTGCCCATGGCCGCCGCGCTCGGCACGGTCCCGGTCGTCGTGATCGTGGTCTATCTGCTGGCGATGCGCCGCACGGGCGCGCTCAGCAGCCTCTAACGCTCAGCAGCCTCCAAAGGGGTGTTCTCGTCATGCAGCTCTCGCGTTCCGCGCGCATCGCGCTGCGCGTCGCCGCCGGGTTCGGCTTCGCGGTGATCTACGTGCCGCTGCTGCTGGTCCTCGTCAACTCGCTGAACCCGGACCGGAGCGCGAGCTGGCCGCCGCCGGGGCTGACCCCCCACTGGTGGTCGGTGGCCTGGAACAACTCCGGTGCGCGCAGCGCGCTGTGGACCTCCGTCAAGGCGGGGCTCGGCGCCACGGCCATCGCGCTCGTCCTCGGCACACTGATCGCCTTCGCCGTGGCCCGGCACCGCTTCTTCGGCCGTGACGCCCTCTCCTTCGTGGTCGTCCTGCCGATCGCGCTGCCCGGCATCGTCACCGGCATCGCGCTCAACTCGGCGTTCGGCACGGTCCTGGAGCCGCTCGGGGTGGGCCTGGGCCTGTTCACGGTGGTCGTCGGACACGCCACCTTCTGCATCGTCATCGTCTTCAACAACGTGGTCGCCCGGCTGCGCCGCACCTCCGGCTCGTACGAGGAGGCGGCGATGGACCTGGGTGCCCACACGTTCCGGGCCTTCGCCGACGTCACCTTCCCGCTGGTGCGCTCGGCGCTGTTCGCGGGCGGACTGCTCGCCTTCGCGCTCTCCTTCGACGAGATCGTGGTGACCACGTTCACGGCCGGCCCGGGCATCCAGACCCTGCCCATCTGGATCTTCGACAACATGACCCGGCCCCAGCAGGCGCCGGTGGTGAACGTGGTGGCGGCGGTCCTCGTCCTGCTGTCGGTGATCCCGATCTACGTCGCACAACGGCTGTCGTCGGACACGGCGACGGAGAGCAGGATCTAGGGGTGTCGTAGGGGGGAGGGACATGTCCCGGTCACCGCGCACCGCCCCTGCCCCTGGTGGCCGGCGGCCGGTGTACGCGCTCGCCGTCCTGGTGACCGCGGTTCTGGCGCTGCTCACCGGCCTCGTCACGGACACACCACAGTCCGCACCGAACAGCGCGCGGCCCCGTACGGTCGCCACCGCTCGCCTCCATGGTGAGCGCCCCGGTGATCACCCGTGTCCTCGCCGAATCCGCCGTGGACCGTGCATGGGTGCGCCGGCGACCCCGCCTGACCGGTATCGCGGGGACCGGCGCCGTCCGGGACCGGCTCGTCCGCCGTGACCCCCAGTTGATGCGCCACCCGCGACGGTGGCTGGCCGTCTCCGGTGCCGTACTCGTCCTGGCCGCCTCGGGCATCGCTGCCCGCGGTCTGGACCTCGGGGTCGAATTCACCGGCGGACGGCTCATCGAGTACTCCACCGCCACCCCGGTCGACCCGGACCGGGCCCGCGCCGCCCTCGCGGACGCCGGATTCCCACGCGTCGTCGTGCAGTCCTCGGGACAGGAGCAACTCACGCTGCGCACCGGCCGGTTGACCGACACCGAGGAAGCCCGGGTCACCGAGACGGTGCGCGGCCTCGGGGGAGCGACGGAGAAGGTACG
Organism: Streptomyces sp. NPDC025638; assembly: GCF_055558775.1. Taxonomy (NCBI): domain Bacteria; kingdom Bacillati; phylum Actinomycetota; class Actinomycetes; order Kitasatosporales; family Streptomycetaceae; genus Streptomyces; species Streptomyces sp. NPDC025638. The sequence goes on from NZ_JBVHLX010000007.1 coordinate 185,010, forward strand.
GGACCACATGTCGGTCCCGGCCTCGGCAGGGAACTGCGGCAGGGGGCGCTGATCGCCCTCGCCGTGGCGCTCGGGGCTCAACTCCTGTACCTCGCCCCACGGTTCCGGTGGGTCTTCAGTACGGCCGCGGTCACCGCCCTCGCCCACGACATGCTGATCCTCGTGGGTGTCTTCGCCTGGCTCGGCAAGCCGGTCGACGGTGTCTTCATCGCCGCCCTGCTCACCGCCATCGGCTACTCGGTCAACGATTCCGTCGTCGTCTTCGACCGCATCAGGGAACGCCGGCGCTCGGGAACCGGGGCCGGCCTCGCGCACCTGACGAACCAGGCGATCCTGCAGACGCTGCCGCGTACGGTCAACACCGGCATGGGGGCGGCGTTCATCCTCACCGCCCTGGCCGTGCTCGGCGGCGAGGCGCTCGGCGACTTCGCCCTCGCCCTGCTCGTGGGGCTGGTGGTCGGCACCTACTCCTCGATCTTCACCGCCGCCCCGATGGCCCTCGAACTGGAGGCGCGCATCTCCTCGGTCACTTCACGCAAGTGACTTGCGTTTCTTGCGCTATTCTTGCGTTCATGACGCGACGACTTGCGGAAGTGGCGAAGAAGGTCGGGGTCAGCGAGGCCACGGTCAGCCGGGTGCTCAACAACAAGCCCGGTGTCTCCGAGGCCACGCGGCAGGCGGTGCTGTCCGCCCTCGACGTCCTCGGCTACGAACGGCCCACCCAGTTGCGCGGCGAGCGTGCGCGGCTGGTGGGGCTGGTCCTCCCGGAGTTGCAGAACCCCATCTTCCCGGCGTTCGCCGAGGTCATCGGTGGCGCGCTGGCCCAGCTCGGACTCACCCCGGTGCTGTGCACCCAGACCAAGGGCGGGGTCTCCGAGGCGGACTATGTGACGCTGCTGCTGCAGCAGCAGGTCTCCGGGGTCGTCTTCGCCGGCGGGCTGTACGCCCAGGCCGACGCCCCGCACGACCACTACCGGCTGCTCGCCGACCGCAACATCCCGGTGGTGCTGGTCAACGCGGCCATCGAGCACCTCGGCTTCCCGGGCGTCTCCTGCGACGACGCGGTCGCCGTGGAGCAGGCCTGGCGGCACCTCGCCTCCCTGGGGCACGAGCGGATCGGCCTGGTGCTCGGTCCCGGGGACCATGTGCCGTCGGCGCGGAAGCTGGCGGCGGCGCGGGCGATCGCCGGGGGCGAGCTCCTCGACGAGTTCGTGGCCCGCGCCATGTTCTCCATCGAGGGCGGCCACGCGGCGGCGGCCAAGCTCATCGACCGCGGGGTCACCGGGTTCATCTGCGCCAGCGACCCGCTCGCCCTGGGAGCCGTACGGGCCGCCCGGCGCAAGGGACTTGGCGTGCCCTCACAGATCTCGGTGGTCGGATACGACGACTCCGCGCTGATGAACTGCACCGAGCCACCCCTCACCACGGTCCGCCAGCCCATCGAGTCCATGGGCAAGGCCGCCGTGGAACTGCTGAACGCGCAGATCGGCGGTAGTGCCGTAGCGGCCGACGAACTGCTCTTCGAGCCGGAGCTGGTGGTCCGCGGATCGACCGCGCAGGCCCCTCGTCCCTGAGATCCATTCAGCTGTCAAATAATTACAGATTCTGCGCGACATCTTGCGGAGGGATGTCGCCGGTGCTTGAGTGTGCGACGCCCACCGCTCCTGCCCAGAGGGGTCCACCGATGAGAAGCACCGGGTTCCGCCGTACCTTCCTCGCGCTAGGTGTCTGTTCCTCCCTCGCGCTCTCCGCCTGCGGATCGGGCGACGACACGGCGAGCGGCAAGACCCGCATCACCGTCAACTGCGAGCCGCCCAGGAGCGCCAAGGTCGACCGCGCGTTCTTCGATGAGGACATCGCCTCCTTCGAGAAGCAGAACCCGGACATCGACGTCGTCGCACACGACGCGTTCCCCTGCCAGGACCCGAAGACATTCGACGCCAAGCTCGCCGGCGGGCAGATGGAGGACGTCTTCTACACGTACTTCACCGACGCCCGGCATGTCGTCGACATCGGCCAGACCGCCGATCTCACCCCGTACCTCAAGGAGTTGAAGAGCTACCCCACCATCCAGCAGCAGCTGCGCGACATCTACACGGTCGACGGCAAGGTCTACGGCATACCGCGCACCGGATACTCCATGGGGCTGATCTACAACCGCACGCTCTTCGAGAAAGCCGGCCTCGACCCCGACAAGCCCCCGGCGACCTGGGACGAGGTGCGCGTCGACGCCAAGAGGATCGCCGCGCTCGGCGGCGGCACCGTCGGCTACGCCGACTACAGCGCCCAGAACCAGGGCGGCTGGCACTTCACGGCCGAGCTGTACTCACAGGGCGGCGACGTCGTGTCGGCCGACGGCAAGAAGGCCACCGTCGACACCCCCGAGGGCCACGCGGTCCTGCAGAACCTGCACGACATGCGGTGGACCGACGACTCGATGGGCAGCAAGCAGCTCCTCGTCATCAACGACGTCCAGCAGCTGATGGGTTCGGGCAAGCTCGGCATGTATCTCTCCGCGCCGGACAACATCCCGATCCTGGTGAAGGAGAAGGGCGGCAACTACAAGGACCTCGCCCTGGCCCCCATGCCCGGCGGCAAGGGCACGCTCATCGGCGGCGACGGCTACATGTTCAACAAGAAGGACACGCCCGCGCAGATCAGGGCCGGCCTGAAGTGGCTCGACCACATGTTCCTCACCCCGGGCGACGGCTTCCTCGGCGACTACGCCCGCGCCAAGCAGCACGACGCGCCGGTGGGCCTGCCCGAGCCGCGGCTGTTCACCGGCGCGGCAGACGCCAAGGACCAGCAGGTCAAGAAGGCCAACGCCAATGTCCCGGTGGAGAACTACCAGGCCTTCCTCGACGGCAACCAGCAGCTGCAGATGAAGATCGAGCCGCCGGACGCCCAGCAGATCTACTCCGTCCTCGACGGAGCCGTCTCCGCCGTCCTCACCAAGAAGGACGCCGACATCGACCAGCTGCTCAAGGACGCCTCCGGCAAGATCGACGGCATCCTGGCCAGGAGCTGACACCGATGACGAAGACGGTTGCGCCGCGACCCGTCGAGCAGATCGCCGTACGCCCCGTACAGGCGCCGCCTCCGGCAGGGGACCGGAGGCGGCGCCGCCTGGCCGACCAGGCCCGCGCCTACGCATTCCTCCTCGGCGGTCTGCTCTGCTTCGCCCTGTTCTCCTGGTACCCGGCGATCCGCGCGGTCGTCATCGCCTTCCAGAAGTACACGCCCGGCTCCCCGCCCCAGTGGGTCGGCACCGCCAACTTCACCCGCGTCCTGCACGACCCGGAGTTCACGGCGGCCTGGCGCAACACCCTCACCTTCACCCTGCTCGCCCTGCTCATCGGCTTCGCGATCCCCTTCGTACTCGCCCTGGTCCTCAACGAGTTGCGGCACGCCAAGGCGTTCTTCCGGGTCGTGGTCTATCTGCCGGTGATGATCCCGCCGGTGGTCAGCGCCCTGCTGTGGAAGTGGTTCTACGACCCCGGAGCCGGCCTCGCCAACGAGGCGCTGCGCTCTCTGCACCTGCCCACCTCCAACTGGTCCAACGGCGCCGACACCGCCCTCGTCTCCCTCGTCATCGTCGCGACCTGGGCCAACATGGGCGGCACGGTCCTGATCTATCTGGCCGCGCTCCAGTCCATCCCCGGCGAGCTGTACGAGGCGGCCGAACTGGACGGCGCCGGTCTGCTGCAACGCATCCGGCATGTGACGATCCCCCAGACCCGCTTCGTCGTCCTGATGCTGATGCTCCTTCAGATCATCGCCACCATGCAGGTCTTCACCGAACCCTTCGTGATCACGGGCGGCGGACCGGAGAACGCCACCGTCACGGTCCTCTATCTGATCTACAAGTACGCCTTCCTCTACAACGACTTCGGCGGCGCCTGCGCGCTGAGCGTGATGCTCCTGGTGCTGCTCGGCCTCTTCTCCGCCGTATATCTGCGGCTGACCCGCTCCGAGGGGGACGCATGAGCACCCGGACCCTCGTCTCCCCGGCGACGCTGGCCCGCCCGCGCGGCAAGGCCGTCTACTGGACCGTGTTCACCGGCGTCGTCGTCCTCTTCGCGCTCGCCTTCCTCTTCCCGGTCTACTGGATGGTGACCGGCGCGGCGAAGTCGCCGGACGAGGTGGCGCGGACCCCGCCCACCCTCGTGCCGGAGCACTGGTACCTCAGCGGCTACACCGACGCCTGGGACCTCATGCAACTGCCCCGGCATCTGTGGAACACGGTGGTCCAGGCGTCCGGAGCCTGGCTGTTCCAGCTGGTGTTCTGCACGGCCGCCGCCTACGCCCTCTCCCGGCTGCGGCCCGCCTTCGGCAAGGTGATCCTCGGCGGCATCCTGGCCACCCTGATGGTCCCGGCCCAGGCACTGGTCGTACCGAAGTACCTCACCGTCGCCGACCTGCCACTGATCCACACCAGCCTGCTCAACGACCCCCTCGGGATCTGGCTGCCGGCCGTCGCCAACGCCTTCAACCTGTATCTGCTGAAGCGGTTCTTCGACCAGCTGCCGCGCGATGTGCTGGAGGCCGCCGAGATCGACGGCGCCGGAAAGCTGCGCATCCTGTGGTCGATCGTGCTGCCCATGTCCCGGCCGGTCCTGGGCGTGGTGTCGATCTTCGCGCTGGTCGCCGTGTGGCAGGACTTCCTGTGGCCGCTGATGGTCTTCTCCGACACCGACAAGCAGCCGATCAGCGTGGCCCTCGTCCAGCTGTCGCAGAACATCCAGCTGACCGTGCTCATCGCCGCGATGGTGATCGCCAGCATCCCGATGGTCGCCCTGTTCCTCGTCTTCCAGCGGCACATCATCGCCGGGATCAGCGCGGGCAGCACGAAGGGCTGACACCGCCCTCCTCCCCGACACAGAAAGGCAGGCACCGTGGGACAGCCCACCCATGCCCGAAACGCCGACTGGTGGCGCTCCGCCGTCATCTACCAGGTGTACGTACGCAGCTTCGCGGACGGCGACGGCGACGGCGTCGGTGACCTCGCGGGCGTCCGGGCGAGGCTCCCGTACCTCGCCGAACTCGGCGTGGACGCCCTGTGGTTCAACCCCTGGTACCTCTCGCCCATGAAGGACGGCGGCTACGACGTCGCCGACTACCGCGCCGTCGACCCGGCCTTCGGAACGCTCGCCGAGGCCGAGAAACTCATCGCCGAGGCGCGGGAGCTGGGCATCCGCACCATCGTCGACGTGGTGCCCAACCATGTCTCCGACCAGCACGTCTGGTTCCGAGCGGCGCTCGCGGCGGGCCCCGGCAGCCCCGAACGCGAGCTGTTCCACTTCCGGCCGGGGCGCGGAACGCAGGGCCAACTCCCGCCGAACGACTGGCCGTCCCAGTTCGTCGGCTCCACCGGGCCCGTATGGACCCGGCTGCCCGACGGCGACTGGTACCTCCATCTGTTCACGCCCGAGCAGCCCGACCTCAACTGGGCCCATCCGGCCGTCCGCCGCGAGCACGAGGACATCCTGCGCTTCTGGTTCGAGCGTGGCGTGGCGGGCGTCCGCATCGACTCCGCGGCCCTGCTCGCCAAGGACCCGGACCTCCCCGACCTGGCCGGCGGCCGCGACCCGCACCCCTTCGTGGACCGCGACGAGCTGCACGACATCTACCGCTCCTGGCGTGCGGTGGCCGACGAGTACGACGGCGTCTTCGTCGGCGAGGTCTGGCTCCCCGACCCCGAACGCTTCGCCCGCTACCTCCGCCCCGACGAGCTGCACACGGCCTTCAACTTCTCCTTCCTGGCCTGCCCCTGGGACGCCGCGAGACTTCGCACGTCGATCGACACCACCCTCGCCGAACACGCGCCGGTGGGCGCACCGGCCACCTGGGTGCTGTGCAACCACGACGTGACCCGCACCGTCACCCGGTACGGCCGTGCGGACACCGGCTTCGACTTCGCCACCAAGGCCTTCGGTACGCCGACGGACCTCGCCCTCGGCACCCGCCGGGCCCGCGCGGCCGCGCTGCTGTCGCTGGCCCTGCCCGGGGCGGTCTATGTGTACCAGGGGGAGGAGCTGGGGCTGCCGGAAGCCGACATCCCCTTGGACCGGACACAGGATCCGATGTACTTCCGCTCGGGCGGCACCGCCCCGGGCCGCGACGGCTGCCGGGTGCCGCTGCCCTGGGCGGCGGGGGAGCCGTACGCGGGTTTCGGCTCCCACGAGGAACCATGGCTGCCGCAGCCGGCCGCCTGGCCTTCGTACGCGGTCGACCGGCAGCAGAGCGACCCGGACTCCATGCTCGGCCTCTACCGCGAGGCGATCCGGCTGCGCCCGTCGTTCGGCGACGGCCCCCTCACCTGGCTGCCCGCCCCCGAGGGCGTCCTCTCCTTCACGCGCGCTGAGGGAGCCGGCGGTGCGGTCTGCGTGGTGAACCTCGCGGCCGCCCCTGCCGAACTGCCCGCGCACACCCGACTCCTGCTCGCCAGCGGCCCGCTGGACCAGCGTGGCCGCCTCCCGCAGGACACGGCGGCCTGGCTCCGGGTCTGAGCCGCCGCCCTGCTATCCCCGCACCCCCGCCTCGAAGGGATCAGCACATGCAGCAGAGCCCCCCCAGATATGTCAGGCGCATGCCAGCCGTCGGTGCGGTCGTCGCCCTCGCCGCCGGCATGCTCGTCGCCCTCGCCCCGGCCGCCCACGCCGCAGCGGGCGCCTCCCTCCCGTTCACCTCCGTCGAGGCCGAGTCGGCGACCACCAACGGCACGAGGATCGGACCCGACTACACCCAGGGCACCCTCGCCTCCGAGGCCTCCGGACGTAAGGCCGTCCGGCTCGGCTCGGGGCAACGGGTCGAGTTCACCGTGCCTCGCGCGGCCAATGCCGTGAACGTCGCCTACAGCGTCCCGGACGGTCAGTCCGGCACGCTCGACGTGTACGTCAACGGCACCAGGCTCGCGAAGTCCCTGCCCGTCACCTCCAAGTACTCGTACATCGACACGGGCTGGATCCCCGGCGCCAGGACGCACCACTTCTTCGACAACGCCCGGCTGCTGCTCGGCCGGGACGTCCAGGCGGGCGACACGATCGCGTTCCAGTCGACCGGCACCCAGGTCACCGTCGACGTCGCCGACTTCGAGCAGGTCGCCGCGGCCGGGTCGCAGCCCGCCGGCTCGGTGTCCGTCACCTCCAAGGGCGCCGACCCCAGCGGTCAGGGCGACTCCACCCAGGCGTTCCGGGACGCCATCGCGGCCGCACAGGGAGGAGTGGTCTGGATCCCGCCGGGCGACTACCGGCTCACGTCCTCGCTCAGCGGCGTGCAGAACGTGACCCTCCAGGGCGCCGGCAGCTGGTACTCCGTCGTGCACACCTCCCGCTTCATCGACCAGTCGTCCTCCGCCGGGAACGTCCACATCAAGGATTTCGCGGTGCTGGGCGAGGTCACCGAGCGGGTGGACTCGAACCCGGACAACTTCGTCAACGGGTCACTCGGGCCCGGGAGTTCGGTGTCGGGCATGTGGCTCCAGCACCTCAAGGTCGGCCTCTGGCTGATGGGCAACAACGACAACCTGGTCGTCGAGAACAACCGCATCCTCGACACCACCGCCGACGGCCTCAACCTCAACGGCACCGCGAGGGGCGTCCGCGTCCGCGACAACTTCCTGCGCAACCAGGGCGACGACTCGCTCGCGATGTGGTCCCTGTACGCCCCGGACACGAACAGCAGCTTCGAGAACAACACCATCTCGCAGCCCAACCTCGCCAACGGCATCGCGATCTACGGCGGCACCGACATCGCGGTCAGGAACAACCTGATCTCCGACACCAACGCCCTCGGCAGCGGCATCGCGATCTCCAACCAGAAGTTCCTCGACCCCTTCCACCCCCTCGCGGGCACCATCACGGTCGACGGCAACACCCTCGTCCGCACAGGGGCCATGAATCCCAACTGGAACCACCCGATGGGGGCGTTGCGCGTGGACTCGTACGACAGCGCCATCAACGCCACCGTCAGCATCACCAACACGACGATCACGGACAGTCCCTACAGCGCCTTCGAGTTCGTCTCCGGCGGCGGGCAGGGGTACCCGGTCAGGAACGTCACCGTGGACGGCGCGACGGTGCGGAACACCGGCACGGTCGTGGTCCAGGCGGAGGCCCAGGGCGCCGCAACCTTCCGCAACGTCACCGCCACCGGTGTCGGCGCGGCCGGTGTCTACAACTGCCCCTACCCCGCGAGTTCGGGATCCTTCGCGCTCACCGACGGCGGCGGCAACTCCGGCTGGAGCAGCACCTGGTCGGACTGCTCGACCTGGCCCCAGCCCGGCCAGGGCAACCCGGACCCCGACCCGAACCGCAATCTGGCCAAGGGCCGCCCGGCCACCGCGACCGGCTCGCAGGACGTCTACACGCCCGGCAAGGCGGTCGACGGCGACCCGAACAGCTACTGGGAGTCCACCAACCACGCCTTCCCGCAGTCCTGGACGGTGGACCTCGGCTCGACCGAGGCCGTGCGCCGGCTGGTGCTGAAGCTGCCGCCGTCGTCCGCCTGGGGCGCACGGACCCAGACCATCACCGTGCTGGGCAGCACCGACGGTGCCACCTACTCGACCGTGGTCGGCCCGCAGGGCTACCGCTTCGACCCGGCAACCGGAAACACGGCCACCGTCTCGCTGCCGGGTGGCACCAGCCTGCGCCATCTGCGACTGACGGTCAGCGCCAACACCGGCTGGCCAGCGGGCCAGTTCAGTGAGGTGGAGGCGTATCTGACCTCGTAGCTTCGAGGGTTCCGCGCTTCGCCGCCCGAATCCGCCCGTGCGCAGGGTGTTCGGTTCGGCGAAGCGCGGGTCCGCTCCTCGGGGGGCATGTCACGGGACATCCGCCCGTTCAGTGGTTTGCCCGAACGTCATATGGTTTGGTGCGGGATCTGCCAAGCTGAGGCGATGAAGCTGGTGGTGGAGATCCTCGGCACTGAGCGGCCGCACATCGAACTCGACGATCTGCGTCACGACTTGGCCCGAGACCCGGAGCTGCGCCCGCTCGCCGTCGAAGCGCGGCCTGCGCCCGGCGTCGACGGTGCGATGAGCGGCGTGATCAAGGACCTGGTGATGGTGCTCGGGGCGGGCGGGGTGGGTGCCGCCCTGGTCCAGGCCCTCACCGCCTGGCTGGCGGGCCGTCAGCGGAGCATCAGCATGAAGGTGACGTGCGGATCGCGGAGCGTGGAGTTCGAGGTGCGCCAGGCCCGCGACCATCAAGCCGCCCTTGAGATGTCACGGCAACTGCTCGAAGTTCTCGCCCAGGGCGGCGACGAGGCGTCGGGCGAGGAGCAGCAGCCGTCGGGCGAGGGAGAGCCACTCGTTGCCGGTGGCGAAGCGTGATCCACCACCCGGACCCGGCGAAGTCACGGGCCGTCCTCATCGGGGTCACCCACTACGCCGACCCCGCCCGCTGGCCATCCCTGCCCGCGGTCGCGACGAACCTCGCCGACCTCAAGGCGGTCCTCACCGATCCGGACCTGTGGGGCCTGCCCCCGGAGCACTGCGATGTGATCGAGGACCCCGAGGACCCCACCGAAGTCCTCGTGCGCGTGCTGTCCGCCGCGAACAGCGCCGAGGACACCGTGGTGGTGTACTTCGCGGGCCACGGAGCCATCCTCAAGTCCCAGCTCGTCCTGCCGACCGTCACCTCCACCGGCGACACCCTCAGCGCGCGGAAGATCCCGTTCGTCGACATCAGAGAGATCGTCACCGAACGCAGGGCCCGCCATGCGGTGATCATCCTGGACTGCTGCTGGAGCGGTATGGCGACCGCCATGTCGGACATGGAGTCCGTGATGGACCGGGAGATCGAACCCAGCAGCGCCTACATCCTGACCTCGTCCGCCCGTGACAGCATCTCGATCGCCGTACCCGGCGAGCAACACACCGTCTTCACGGGCGAGTTGCTCAAGACGCTGCGCGGTGGTGTGCCCTCACCGGACCGGGCCCTCACCCTGCGCGCCGTCACGACCGCCGTCGTCCGCGGGCTGCGCGAGCGGCGGATGCCCCGTCCCCGGCACAGCCAGGCCGGCCACGGCGACCACCTCGCCCTCGTCCGCAACCGTCAGTGGCGTCCCCCGCCGGACCCCGGGCCCGATGCCGTCGGGACCGCCGACACCGTGACGCCCGACGTGGTGAGCGCTCCGGGCTCCAGCTGCGTACTGCGGCGCTACCCCGAGCAGTTCGACCCCGTCGAGCCGGACGGGGCCCGTATCACCCCGAGCCTCCTGCTGCGGGCCGACCGCGCCGTCGTCCCCTTCCACGGCCGGGAACGCGAACTGGTGAACTTCGCCGCCTGGCGCGAGGGCGGCGGCGCGCGCCTCAGGGTCCTGTACGCCGGTGGCGGCCAGGGCAAGACGCGCTTCGCCCGCCATCTGGCCGAGGAATGGGCGAAGGAGGGATGGCAGGCCTGGCACGCCGTCCGCCGCCCGAAGCAGGTCTCCGTGCTGCGCGAGGCCGCCGGGGGCCGCTGGCGCTCCGGTGGCGCCGGGACCCTCGTCGTCGTCGACTACGCCGACCGGTGGCCGACCGAGGAACTGAGCGCGCTGCTGGAGTTCGTCGCCTCGTCCGGTTCCGGCCCCTTACGGGTCCTGCTGCTCGCCCGGATGACAGGCCACTGGTGGACCGCCCTCACCTCGCGTCTGCCGACCGTCATCGCCCTGCACAACGCCGTCCCCCTCAGCTCGCACACCCCTGACCCGAGCCACCGGCCCATGGAGTTCCAGACCGCGCGCGAGGGCTACGCCCAGGCACTCGGCGTCCCTATCGACCGGGTGCGCCCCAAACCCGTCGAGAGGCAACCCGACTGGAACCTGCGCGACTTCTCCCTCGTCCTGACGGTGCACATGGCGGCCCTGGTGGACGTGCTGGCACAGCTGTCCGGTACGCCCGCCCCCGTCGACCCGGTCGCCGTGTCCGCGGATCTGCTCGCCCGCGAGCGCGCCCAGTGGGAGGACGTCCTGGGCCACCGCGACTTCCGCGGGCTCACGCTCGACCAGGTCAGACGAGCCGTCTTCGTCGCCACGGTCACCGGCGGACTGCCGGTGCGACAGGCGCGCAGGGCCCTGCGTCGCGCCGGCATCAGGGCCGACGAGGTCATCGACCCGCTGCTGAACCTCCACCGCCAGTGCTATCCGCCCCTCGACGGTGCCCAGAGCGCCGCCCTGGAGCCGCTGTACCCGGACCGGCTGGGCGAGGACTTCCTGGCGCTCACCATCCCCGGCCACAGCGCGGACTACCCCGCCCAGATGGAGGCGCAGGAACTCGCCGAACGGCTGCTCCTCCCGTCGGGCTCCGAACCCGACGGGCCGCCGTGGACGCCGTACGCGATGACCATGCTCGCGGAGACCTCCCGCCGCTGGTCCCATGTCGCGAGCGCGGTCCTGCATCCGCTGCTGAGGGACCACCCGAAGCTCGCGGTGCGCGCCGGGGGCACCTTCCTCGCCACCTTCGCCGAGACCACCGAGCACACCGACCTGCTGGTGCGGATCCGTGCGGAGCTGCCCAGGCACCGCGGTGCCGACCTCGCGGTCGGAGTCGCCGCGATCGACCGCCGCCTCGCCCCCTACGACGCGGACCGGGCCACCACGGGCGTGGACCTGGCCCGCAGCGCCGACGAGCGGGTCCGCTCCTACTCCCGGGCGGGCCAGTCGACTGAGGCCCTTCGCGAGGCCGGCCGCGCGGTCGACGCATGGCGTGTGCTGGCCGAGCACCATCCGGCCGCCTACCGGGCGGGCCTGGCGAGCGCCCTGGCCACCCTCGGGTCGCTGGAACTGGGTGACGGACAGACCGAGAAGTCGTGGGAATCCGTCGACGAGGCGCTGCTGCTCGTCCGGCGGACCGAGGGGCCGGCGCTGAAGCCGACCGAGCGCTCCCGCATCCTCGTGAACATCGCCAGTGTGCTGCAGCAGGCCGGCGACGAGGACCGACGTGCCTCGGCCGTGCGGCTGGCGGAGGAGGCGGTGAAGACGTTCCGCGCGGCAGAACCGGGACCCGACCGGCGACACGAGGCCGGGCTCGCGGACGCGCTGTCGGTGCTGTGCGCGGCGTACGGCAGCGTGGGCGACATCCCGAAGGCGCGGGAGGCGGGCGACGAGGCGCTGGCGATCCTGGGGCAGCTCCACGCCGGGGGAACGTCCGGCTTCGAGGAACTCAGCGAGGTCCTCGACCTGTTGGGCCGCCTCGCCGCCGACGCGGGCGACCTGCCGACCGCGCTCAGACGGGGCAGGGCCGCGGTCCGCACCCGCGAGCTGCTCGCCGCCGAGAACCCCGCCTTCGAGGAACGCCTCGCGCAGTCGCTGTGCAATCTCGCCGGATACCACTCCGACCTCGCCCGGCGCGTGTCCGACCCGAGGGAGCACGACAAGGCCGTGGCCCATGCCGAGGAGGCACTGCGGAGGCTGCGGGACCGCCTCGGCCCCGCAGCCGACAGGTCCGACGCCGGTGTGCGCGCGGTGGCCGGAGTGCTCGTGACCATCCTGCGGCGGCGGAACCCCGGGGACCTCAGGGCGGACGCCCTGGGGCAACGCCACGGCCTGGTCGGCTGACGGGGCCTCAGCCGACCCGCGAACCGGGCGTGCCGACCGGGCCCGCGTCCCAGAAGAGGTCCTGCTCCGCGTCGGCCGCGTACCCGAAGTCCCACAGACACACCAGGCTGCGGTCCTCCACCGCCGCTTCCACCTTCGCGACGACACTGGACAGGAACCACGGCAGCGTCGGCTGCCCCGCGGACCACAGGTCGGCGAACTGCCGTCCCGTGTCCTCCCGCAGCAGCAGGTCGGTCACCGGACGGGTGCACACCACCAGCAACTCCCGAGGCAGGGTCTCCACCAGGGCCCAGTTCACCGCGGTGTTGTCCGGCAGCGGGCCGGCCGTCGCGCCCGGGGCTCCCGCGGCGGCAAACACCTGTTCCCAGCGTCCCTTGCGCAGTCGCAGCACGGACCCGTCGCCGACGCCGAACACGAGATGCGTCCGGGACTGCCGGTCGTCCAGCGGGGTCAGCACGGCCGTCACCCCGGTCGCGGTCGCCCGCTCCGCGGGCGAGCCGTCCAGGGCGATCCACCCGCGCTGCTTGCCCTCCACCTCGACGGCCCGGCCGACATCGCGCAGGGCGAGCCGCAGTGTCGCCTGCGCCCCCGACGGGACGGGATCGGTCGCCGGGCCGTCCAGCCCCTCGGCCAGGGCGTCCGCGCTCCGCACCACCTGCATCTCCAGCGCCCGGCACACATGTGCCGCCGCGGACTGCGACCACGCGCCGTCCGGCGCTCCGGCCGCAACCGTACTCAGCAGATGACGCCGGCCCCGGGCCGTGGGCATCCGCAGCAGTACGGCATCGCGGCGGTGCTGCCGCTCCCGTCGGTGCCGGTCTCCGCACGTCGACACCGCCCGGACCACCACCGCGCCCAGATCGGCACCGTCGACGACGCTGTCGGCCACCGCGTCGGCGCTCAGCGAGGGGTGCTGGGGCATCACGGGCAACAGGTCGCGGATGTTCGACAGCGGCTGTGCTGAGGTGCCGCCGGGGTCGATCAGACTGCGGATGCGGTCGAGCTGTGCCCGCATGCCCGGATGGCTCATCTGGGCGCTGTCGCGCGGCAGCGCGCGCTCCTCCGCGAGCTTGCGCCGGGACGCCTCCTCGTCCGCCACGCGCCGGGCCTCGTCACGCTGCGACCGGGTCTCCGCCATCTGCTCGGACAGCCGCTTGTGGTCCTTGCGGAGGCGTTCGTGTTTCACCGTCAGTTTGCCGTGTCGATCGGCGAGTTGGTCCCGCGCGGCCGTCAGGCGGTCGCGTTCCTCGGCGAGTCGGTCCCGCTCCGCCAGGAGTTCGTCGCGCCCCCTGCCGAGCTCGTCCCGGTCCGTGAGGGCCTCGGTCAACGAGTTCTCCAGCAGCGCCGCCCTCGTCCGCGCAGTGTCCCGCTCCCGGACCGCGTCCTCGGCCTCGGCCCGGGAGCGCCAGAGCTCCTGGGCGATGTCCGCCGGCGGCAGCGCCGCCTCCAGACGGGCGATCTCGTCCCGCAGCCGCAGGCGTTCCCGGCCGAAGAGGTGGCGCAACCGCCAGAGCAGGGCCAGGGCGCCCGCGAGGAGCGCGCCCAGGGCGGCGAGCAGGGCATTCACAACCGTCATCTCGTCCTCCCGGACCCGCTCGTCATCTCGTCCTCCCGGACACACTCGGCTGCTGGACGACGACCACACCGAGGCCCTTCTCCTGGGAGCCGGGGCGGCGCACCAGGGCGTGCAGCACCCACTGGACCAGCGGGGCCGAGGGCTGCGCGCGCCCCGGGACGTTCTCCCCGGCGGTGAACCGCGACACCTGGTCACGATCGATGAACTTCATGTTCTGGTGCGGGAAGAACTCGTAACCGGCGCGCGGTGCCGAGCCGGCCAGGTCCGCCCAGGGCGCGATGCGCCACTGCCACCACCAGCTGTCCAGCGCGGCGACGGTGGGCCGCAGCACGGAACCGATCAGAGCGTCGAGCTCGTACTCCGCGCGGAACGCGCCGTCCGTCATGAGCCTGCGCAGCCGCTCCTCCAGCAGCGTGGTGAAGTAGTCCTGGTCGACGGGCCCGGCGACCTTGCCCTTCCAGCACAGCACCAGAGCGGAGTCGAGCGCGGTCAGCCGCAGGATCTGCCCGGCCCGCACCGCCCACACCCGCCATCGTTCATGCCGCGGGTCCGGCTCGCCCGCCCGCGCCGCGGCGGCCAGGGCGGGCGGCAGCGAAGCCGGCAACTCCCCTTCCGTGTCGGGCCGGACGGCCAGTCGCTCCTCCGTGCAGTGACCCGGCAGGGCCGGAATGATGACGCTCGGGTCCTCGGGAGCCCTGGCCGCGCTCCATTCGGAGGTGAAGCGGATGTCGTCCTCGGCCGCCGAGCGAGCCGTCTGCCACAGGTCGTCGCGCCAGCGGTCCATCTGCTCGGCCGGCAGATGCAGCAGGGCCATGTGCGCGGCGGACCAGATCTCCTCGACCGTCGTCGGCTCCGCGATGCCGCCCCAGCCCTTCGGCTTCAGCTGCGGGATCGGCGCGTCCAGCCACGGCTTGGTGTCCGGGTCCTTGTACAGGCTCTCGAACCGTTCGGCCAGCGCCTTGCGCAGCCGCTCCGTATGGTCCATCGGCAGCGGCGGATAGGTGGGCCTGGGCGGCGCGGCGGGCTGCCCGGCCGTGCTCACCGCCCGCGCGGCGGTGCCGCCCTCCTGTGGCGGAAGACCCGCGTCCTGCCCCATGGGAACGGAACCGTCCGCGCGGGCCGACCCGCTGTGGCCCGGGAGAACCGGTGCGGGCAGGGGGTCCTTGTCCGGCCGGTCCGCGTCGGCCTCGTCGGCGTCACTCGCCCGGGCGGCCCCGGCCGCGCTGCCCGCCCCGTGCCGCACGGTGGGCTCGGTCGCGGAATCCGGTGCCGGCGTGGTTCGCCGGGCGGCCGGTGGTGTGCCGCGGCCCAGCCGGTGGGCGAGCAGGCCTACGGCGCTCAGCGCGTCGTAGGCCAGCACCTGGGCGCGCTCGGGGTCGGCGCTGAGCCGTTCGTCGTGCAGCTGCGCCGCCATCCGTGCGCAGCAGGCACGCAGGCCGTCGATGAGCACGTCCCGGCTCGCGGACGGCAGGTCCGCCAGTTCGCTGACGGCGGCCGAGAAGGAGCCGAGGAGGTCGCCGACGTCCGCCGGTCCGGCCGGGGCCGTGCTCCGTCGCGCGACCGGAGGCGCCGCGGCGAGTGCTCCGGTGTCGTCCATCAGTGCTCTCCCGTCAGGGGATTCCAGAGGTCGTTGAAGTCGGGGCGGCCCTCGTCCATACGGCGCCGGTAGACCCGCCCGGGGAACCGCTCCACCTCCGGCAGGTGCCTCGTCTCGGCGAAGGGCACCGCGCCACGGAACACACGGAGGTGGCCGCGGGCGTCGAGCGTCGCCATGTGCAGGCGCTGGGGGCCGTTGGAGGCGGCGTCGAGGACCGCCAGGCCCTCCAGCTTCCGCGTGTTGCCGCTGCCGTCGTCGAGGTGGAACTCGTACTGCCGGCCGATGGGCGGCACCGGTATCACGGCCCTGCGGCCGGGGACGGTGCGCTGGGTGCCGTCGCGGTCCGGGTGGAAGACGTCCGGGAAGTACTCCTCCTCGGAGGATCCGGCGGCGGGCCGGGGGAAGACCTCGACGAGCGCGCCGCCGGCGTCCGGGACGCACAGGCGTCCGGGCAGGCGGCAGCGGCTGACCTCGGGATCGAAGTGGGCGTCGGGGACGAGGTCGGCGAGCGGGAGATGGTGGCTCTCGGAGTCGACGTAGTAGTGGGGGGCGCCGGAGCAGATCAGGATCTGCGGGACGAGCTGCTGGTCCACCTCGATCAGGTACTTGGCGCGGCGGCCGCTCCAGACCGGTGCCGACAGGTCCAGCCGGTCCCGGGCCGCGGCCAGCGCGAGGTCGAAGCTGCCCCACTGGATGGACCGGGAGGAGGAGGTGAACCGGTGCAGTTCGAGCAGCTCGGGCAGTTCGTTCCAGTGGCGCGAGCGGATGCCGCGGGTGCCGACCTCGTCCAGCTCGACGAAGGGTTCGCCGGCCCGCAGCAGGACCAGCCGGCGCCCCGCCTGGCCGAGCGGTCCGAGGTCGCAGGGCAGGCTGGCGAACAGGCCGTGGGTGACGATGTCCAGTTCACTCATGTTCTGCTGCTTCGCCGCGGCGGCCACGCCCGCGCGCTTGCTGATGGCATGGGCCCAGGCCGCGCCCAGGGAGGTGGCCTGCTTGGCCGCGAACCCGGTCTCGATGGCCAGCGCGGTGGGGGTCCAGCCGAACTTGCGCCGTGAGCCCGCGTCCGCCCGGGTCAGTACGTCCGCGATCGTCTCCTGGACCATGGGCATGCTGCTGGTCCGGCCGGAGATGACGACCTGATCGAGCACGGGCGGGAACGCGGCGGCCCGTCCTGTCCCGGCGGCCCCGGCGTCGACGTCCCACTCGCGTTCGAAGGTGCTGCGCACCAGATCGGCGCCCATCTCCGCGGCCCGTTCCAGTACCGGTCGCATCAGCCGCCGGAACTGCCCGGGATCCAGGGGAAGATCACCGGTGGGATTGCTCAGCGGCACGTCCGCGCTCTGCACGAACTCGTGCACGTCGTCCTTCCGCAGCACCGGGGGCTCGGCGGGATCGGCCGCTCCCAGCAGGCACTTGGTCCGCTCGGCCAGCTGCCACAGTGCGTGGAACCGGTCCCGGGCGAGCTGGGGCTGCAGGGTCGAGGCGTCGTAACGCGTCGGGATGCAGCGGTCGAGTACCTCCTTGATGTCCGCGCCCACCACCGATTCCAGTTGCCGCCCGGCCTGTTCGGCGACCTGGGCCGCCAGAGACCGGCGGTTCGGCGGCGTGCCGCCCGGGGGTTCCCACAGGGCGTCGACGAGCACGGCCTTGAGCCAGTGGAAGACCTGGAGCGTGAGCAGGTCGCCGCCCAGCTGCTCATGGCCCGTGGATCCGAGCAGCAGGGGCTCCAGCCGGTAGCGCCGGCCCAGGAACGCCGGGTCGCCGCCGGGCCGTTCCGGTGTGACGTCGGTGAGGACCAGCCGGAGCAGCGCGATGTCCGTGGTGCCGCCGCCGATGTCGATGACCAGCATGGTGCGGTGCCAGGTCGCGGGCAGCACCGGAACCCGGCGCTCGCGGGCGGCCTCGTCCTCCGGCCCCGCCGCGGACCGCGCGGGCAGCACCCGTACGACACGGCGGGAGCGGGCGCGCAGTGCCTCCAGGCCCAGGTTGAGATTGCCCGACAGCTCGCGCATGACGAAGAACAGACCGGCGGCGAGCCCCTCGTCGTAGTCCATCACCACGACTTGGGCGTTCAGCGCCTTCTTCACCAGCGTCAGCAGCCGGTCCTTGACCTCCGGCAGGGCGGTGGTCGGATAGGTGACGACGACGGTCTGCACGGTGCTGCTGTCGGTGGCCGAGTCCCGGGTCAACTCCTCGGCGGCGCTGACCAGTTGGAGATACATGTGCTGGGTGAGATGGATCGCGCTGAGGTCCGAGCCGGGGACGTCGCCGGGCCGCAGCCGCATGACCTGACGCTTGAGTCCGGTGATCGCGGCGGGCGCGTCGACGAGCTGGAAGCGGCGCTGCTCGGGGGCCCCGGCCACACCGTCGGAGTCGTCCTCCAGCAGGGCGCTCGCGGGCGCGTAGGTGAGTTCGGCGTTCTTCCCCTGGAACTGGACGGGGCGCAGTGAGTGCATCCGCAGCGGCGGCGTGTCGGTGACCCGGGAGTAGCCGCGGTGCAGCCGGGGGACCAGCCACTCGCGCAGTTCCGTGTCGCCGTGCTGGCGGATCTGCTCCATCGCCAGGAGGAGGGCGTCCACCGCGTCCGGGTTCTCCTCGCGCATCAGGTCCAGGGCCTCGCGTCCGCCGACGGTCTCTCCCGAGCCCAGGCGCACCTGGGAGGCCAGCAGGTTGTCGACGGCGGTCCGGTACGGGGCGGGCCAGTCGGGCCGCGGGTCGAGCAGTTCGCCGAGCATTGTGCCGAGCGCCCTGCCCTGGGCGGGGTCGACCGGGAACTGGGTGACCTTGGCGGCGCTCTGCAGCGTGACGGTGGAGGCGGTGGTGCCGAAGTCGACGACCACGAACTCCTGGAAGTGCCGGTCGGACGGTTTGCGCAGGGTCAGGAACTCCGGCAGCGACGACTCCTCCTCCCCGGCCGTGGGCTCCGGTTCCTCGTGCGGCGGCCGGAACTCCAGCAGCACGGTGCCCTGGACGATGTCGCGGCCCGCCTTGCTCTGGTAGTCCAGCTCCCAGGTCACGTCGACACGCAGCGGGAGGCCGTTCGTCCATGGCTCGTTCGGCTGCGTGGCGGACCCGAACAGCAGGAAGGAGGTGTCGACGAAGGCGTCCCTGGACAGCACGGTGTCGGCCAGCATGTGTTTGGTGGACGAGTGCGCGTGCAGCCAGGCCGCCCGCAGCGCCTGCTCCAGCCGGGGCGGCAGGACCGAACCGTCGCCCGGGCGCATCGTGAGTCTGCCGGGAAGCGTGGTGTTGAAGTACGGGTTGTCGTGGGCGGCCGCCAGTCGCAGGGTGACCACGGGCAGCGGGTAGCGGCCGTCCTGGGCATGGAGGACGAACTCCCGGGAGCCTCGGGAGCGGACGTACGGCGACTTGGCGCCGTCCGCGGTGTCCGGCACGTCGAACGAGAGCACCAGCTCGGGCATCAGGCCTTCCTCCAAGTCCTCATCAGCACGTCGATGGGCTGGTTGCCGCGATCGTCGGCGTGACCCGGTCCACCTCCCGGGCCGTCGGCCGGCGCCTCGCCCTGGGATGCGTGCCGGGCACCGGGAGTGCCGCGCGGCGGGCGGATGTCGTGATCGGCGAGCACCCACTGCGCCGTCTTCTCGTAGAAGGTGTGCAGTACGTCGACCCGGCCGCTCAACAGCCGGTTGAGGCGCTCGGTGACGACGGCCGCCGCCGCGTCGGCGGTGTACTGCCGCAGCCGCGTCACGATGATCGGGTGGCGTTCCTGGCGCTCGGTCATGAGCTCGCCCTCCGGCATGGCGTGGTGCCAGGGCAGCGCGTGGTCGGCCAGTCCGGGGAAGCGGTCGGCCGGGTTCTCCCGGGGGCCGTTGTCCTGGTGGTGCTGGCGGCGCTGGTGGCCGACGACCTCCGCGGGGTGCAGCGCGGTCCACAGCTGTGTCAGCCGGTTCTCGACCTCCTCCGGGTCGCCGAGGTGGCTCAGATAGACCTCGCTCAGCAGGGGCAGCGTGCCGGGCTCCTCGAACCAGGAGCGCAGGCCCTCGAACTCGGCCTCCCACCTCTCCTGCCAGGTGCCGAGCCAGCTGTCCAGCCGCTCCCGGTCCCGGTCCGTGTGGCCCTCCACGAGGGCGGCGAAGCGCGTCATGTAGCCCTTCGTCGTGTCGGTCGAGCGGACCCCGGTGGCCGGGGCGGGCGCGCTGACCCGGCCGGGCAGCACAATGCTGAACTCACCGGCCGGGCGCGGTGGTGCGCTGCGCGACACCAGGCCGTTCTCGTCGTTCCGGGCCCGTTGCAGCAGCAGGTCCCACTCGCCCCACTCGTACACCGCCTGCCGGACCTCGGCCGCGGCACCGGCCAGGCTCAGCGGTGGGGGTGACGCGGCGACGTCCTGCGGAGCCGTGGCGCGCAGCTCGTCGAGCTCGGCCATGAGGGTGGCCAGCAGTCCGCGGTACTGGCCGAGGCGCTCGGTGAGTTCACGGAATTCCGCGGAGGTGGCGACCGTGGGTCCGCTCTCCTGGCGTACCTGGTACTGCAGGGCGCGCAGCGCGTCCCAGAGCTTGCGCCGGGAGCGCTCGGCGAGCTCCTGCTTGAGGGCCACGCCGTTCGCTCTCAGATGCTCCTCGATCAGCCGGTGCAGCTTGCGCACACCGCCGTCGTCGGCGACCGCGCGCAGCCGGTCCGCCCAGTGGCCGTGCGGGGCGAGGGACTGGAAGCGGTCGGCCAGCGCGGTCCACCCCGTGCCGCCGCCCTGTTCGCCGCGTGCGTCCAGGGCGCGCTGGGCGTCGTCGATCCGGGCCTGCGAACCCGGCGACAAGGCGGCGTAGGGCAGGCCGTAGCGGCGGATCGCGGTGATCGCGGAGGTCAGCACCACCGCCTCTTCGCGGCCCCGGACGAACTTGTCGGAGTGGACGTGGATGGCGTTCAACTCGTCCGAGGCGTGCAGCAGTTCGGTGGCGTCGACCGCGGTCTCCGGGGTGCCGGGCACCGGGACCTGGTCGAAGAAGCTCGCGGCTACCAGGGCGGCCTTGCCCAGCACCTCGGTGCTGCGGCCGTCCTGGGTCAGCATCCCCCAGAAGCTCTCGACGCCCTGGGTGCCCGCGCGTCGGGCGTCCAGCACCACGAGGATGGTGTGCACGTCCGCGAGTTCACGGCGGCTGAGATGGGTGTCGCGGCCGTACGAGCCGGCGCCGCCGATGCCGGGGAAGTCGAGAAACTGCACCTCGTGGTCGGCCAGCAGTTCGTTCAGTTCCCAGTGCTCGGGGGAGACGTACACGTCCTGCACGACGCGCTCGATCAGGTCGAAGCTGCGGCTGAGCGCCTCGGTGTCGTTCCTGATCTCGGCCGGGGTGAACGGCTGGACGCGGCGCAGCGGCAGCCTGGCCGGGATCCGTTCCTCCACACCGTGGTCGAGGGCTTCGCGCAGATGCTTGGAGGGCAGCCGCTGGACCGTGCCCATGACGCCGTCCTGGCTCAGCCAGGCGTCGCGGATCCGGCACAGTTCGGCGGCGGCCGCGCGGTGGGTGGAGGCGATGCGCAGTGGATCCACGAGCGGATCGGGCTGTCCGGGGCCCTGTTCCGGCCACAGACAGCCGACCCACTGGTCGAACAGGGTCCAGCCCTCGGGGCTGTTGAGCGGGTCCAGGCTGCGCAGGACCGCGCCGGCGACGAGTTCGGGGTGCTCGTGGTCGAGGCCGTCGGCGAGTTCGTCGAGGATGGTCCGTACGCACTCACCCAGGCGCTTGGCCGTGAGGTAGTGGATCTCGGCCGTCGGGTCCGCGTACGTCTGCTGGGGGCGGCCCTCCTCGTCGCCGCCCGGCTGCTGCCGCAGCCGTAGCACCGTGATGTTGCCAGTGGCCTTGCGGTTCTCCACCGGCAGCAGGTCGGACTTGCCCAGGAGCGTGCCCAGCAGCAGGGACTTGCCGACCGAGAATTCGCCGACGACGCCGAAGGTGACCGGCTGGGCCGCGCGGGCGGCCAGCTCCTTGGCCAGCGCCTGCACCGCCGAACGTTGCTCGTGTGCGTCGGTCTGCTGCTCACCGAGCATTTTTAGCGTTTCTCGGGCAAATGCCCGCATTTCGGGCAGGGTTAACTGCTCGGCCATGGCTGCGGATCCCCCTCGTACGAAGAGCGCGCGCTGACGCTCTGCCCCCGATGTGCTCATCCGGCGCCACTCGTCGCGGCGGCGTGAGGGTACCTATTAGGCCAGAAATCGGCCGTCCGAGAGCATGCAATGCAAAAAGACGCCAATATGATCTTTTTCGGCGACCGGGGCGTCATTTCCGCTCCGGCGGGGGCGGTGTCAATGTCCGCGAAGCGCTTACTTGATGAGGACTTGGCCCCGCGTACCGTCAGGCGTCACATCGGCGCCATCGCACCCTTCCCTGTCGTTTGCTGCTCTTGGAACACTCGCATCGCGCACGTTCCGTCATCCGGGTTCCACGTTCCGGCCATCGCGCACATCAGGATGAGAGGTTCCTCGCTCATGTCCGAAGTCAACCGGCGCCGATTCCTTCAACTCGCGGGCGCCACCACGGCGTTCACCGCGCTTTCCAACAGCATCCAGCGCGCCGCCGCGCTGCCCGCGAACCACCGCACGGGATCGATCGAGGACGTCGAGCACATCGTCGTCCTGATGCAGGAGAACCGCTCCTTCGACCACTACTTCGGCTCGCTCGGAGGCGTCCGTGGCTTCGGCGACCCGCGCCCGGCGGTGACCCGGCAGGACGGCAAGCCGGTCTGGTACCAGTCGAACGGCACCAAGGACCTGCTGCCCTTCCACCCCGACGCCGACGACCTCGGCATGGCCTTCATCCAGGACCTTCCGCACGGCTGGAACGACGGCCACGCGGCCTTCGACGGCGGCAAGTACGACAAGTGGGTGCCGTCCAAGGGCTCCACGACGATGGCGTACCTGACCCGAGACGACATCCCGTTCCACTACGCGCTCGCCGACGCCTTCACCATCTGCGACGCCTACCACTGCTCGTTCATCGGCTCCACCGACCCGAACCGCTACTACCTGTGGACGGGTTACACCGGCAACGACGGCCAGGGCGGCGGCCCGGTCCTCGGCAACGACGAGGCGGGCTACGGCTGGACGACCTACCCCGAGCGCCTGGAGCGGGCCGGGATCTCCTGGAAGATCTACCAGGACGTCGGCGACGGCCTCGACGCGAACGGCTCCTGGGGCTGGATCCCGGACGCCTACCGCGGCAACTACGGCGACAACTCGCTGCTGTACTTCAAGCAGTACCAGAACGCCCAGCCCGGCGACCCGCTCTACGACAAGGCCCGCACCGGCACCGACGCCCGCACGGGCGAGGGCTTCTTCGAGCAGCTCAAGGCCGACGTCAAGGGCGGGAAGCTGCCGCAGATCTCCTGGGTCGTCGCCCCCGAGGCCTTCACCGAGCACCCCAACTGGCCCGCCAACTACGGCGCCTGGTACATCGCCCAGGTCCTCGACGCGCTCACCGCCGACCCGGCGGTGTGGGCGAAGACGGCCCTGTTCATCACGTACGACGAGAACGACGGCTTCTTCGACCACATGATCCCGCCGTTCCCGCCGGCCTCCGCGGCCCAGGGCAAGTCCACCGTCGACGCCGGACCGGACCTCTTCAAGGGCGACGCCGGCCATGTGGCCGGACCCTACGGTCTGGGCCAGCGCGTGCCGATGCTCGTCGTCTCCCCGTGGAGCAAGGGCGGTTTCGTCTGCTCCGAGACCCTCGACCACACCTCGGTCATCCGCTTCATGGAGCGCCGCTTCGGCGTGCACGAGCCGAACATCTCGCCCTGGCGGCGCGCGATATGCGGCGATCTGACCGCCGCGTTCGACTTCTCCCGCAAGGACACCCGCCCGGTCGCGCTCCCGGACACCGACGGCTACCGGCCGCCGGACCACGACCGCCACCCGGACTACGTCCCGACCCCGCCCGCCGAGGGGGCCCTGCCCCGGCAGGAGCGCGGCCGCAAGCCCACCCGCCCGCTCAAGTACGTCCCGTTCGTGGACGGTTCGGCGGACAGCGCGGCCGGAAAGTTCACGCTGACCTTCGCCTCCGGTGCCAAGGCCGGCGCCGCCTTCCTGGTCACCTCCGGAAACCGCACCGACGGACCCTGGAGCTACACCACCGAGGCCGGCAAGACGGTCGCCGACACCTGGAACTCCGTGTACTCGAACGGCTCGTACGACCTGACCGTGCACGGCCCCAACGGCTTCCTGCGCGTCTTCAAGGGCCCGGGCAAGGCGGCCGGACCCGAGGTCACCGCGCGGCACAGCGGCGACCACGTCGAGCTCACCTTCACCAACAAGGGCTCGCGCACCGTCGAGCTGGAGCTGGTCAACGGCTACACCGGTCGGCCCCTGACCTTCCAGGTGCGGCCGGGCGCCAGGGTGCGGCATGCCGTCGACCTCGCGGCGAGCAGGCGCTGGTACGACCTCACCGTCACATCCGACAACGACCCCACGTTTTTGCGGCGGTTCGCCGGACATGTCGAGAATGGGTGTTCCGGTGTCAGTGACCCCGCGATCCTCACGGCGTAACAGGGCGATGAATACCGCATCGTGGGGACTGGTCAGCTCCTGGTCGGCTCAGGGTAGTGTGCCCCGGTGACCACGCAATCGAACACTCCTGCAGGCTGGTACCCCGATCCCCACGGGGCAGCCCAGACGCTCCGCTACTGGGACGGCGCGCAGTGGACCGACCACACCAGCCCGGCCCAGCAAGGTACTCAGCAGGCGCCTCCGCAGGCAGGTGTCCCGCACCAGGCGGGCGCCGACGCGAAGGTGCAGCGTCAGGTGCAGCAGCAGGCCGGGGTCGCCGCGGGCGGCCCCGGTGGCGGCACCCTGTTCACCGAGCCGGTCCTGGTGGTGAACCAGAAGGCCAAGCTGATCGAGCTGACCAACGAGTACAAGGTCATGGATCAGAACGGCAACCAGATCGGCTCGGTCACCGAGGTCGGCCAGGGCGTGCTCAGGAAGATCCTGCGGTTCGTCTCCAGCCTCGACCAGTTCCTGACGCACAAGCTGGAGATCCGCGACGCCCACGGCCGGCCCCAACTGCTGCTGACCCGGCCGGCGAAGTTCCTCAAGTCACGCGTGATCGTGTCGCGTCCGGACGGTTCGCCGGTGGGCGAGATCGTCCAGCAGAACATGATCGGGAAGATCAACTTCGCGATGAACGCGAACGGCCAGCAGGTCGGCGCGATCAAGGCGGAGAACTGGCGGGCGTGGAACTTCGCCATCGTGGACCACGCGGACAACGAGGTCGCCCGGATCACCAAGACCTGGGAAGGCCTCGCCAAGACCCTGTTCACGACCGCGGACAACTACGTCCTGCAGATCCACTACCAGCTCCCCGAGCCGCTGCTGAGCCTCGTGGTGGCGACGGCACTGACCGTCGACACGGCGCTCAAGCAGGACTCGCGGGGCCTGGGCTGACACAGCCGGGCAACGGCAAGAACAAACGCAACGGCAACGGCGGCCGGTGCGTGCGGGATGCGCACGCACCGGCCGCCGCCTTTGTGTCGTTCCGGGAGAATGCGCTGTTCCTGGAGAATGTGCCGTTCCGGGGAATTGCTACAGCGGAGTGAGGTGTCCGCGCTCCGGTCGCCGCGGCGCCAGGACCGACTCGGGCGACGCGGTCCCCCGCTCCAGCGCGAGCACCGCGGCCACGGGGTGCTCCTCGTCGCTCGCCTCCGGCGAGGGTGTCTCCCGGGTCAGCAGCACCACGCCCCAGGACGCAAGACCCGCCCCGGCCAGCGCGAGGAGCACACCAGCAGCGCCGCCCCGCAGACCCTGCCCGAGCAGCGTCAGGCCGATCAGCGCGGCCGCCACCGGGTTGGCGAGCGTCACCACCGCCAGCGGGGCGCCGAGGCCGCCGCGGTAGGCCGTCTGCGACAGCAGCAGCCCGCCGGTGGCGAACGCGGCGACGAGCAGCGCCACCACGACCTCCTCCGCGCCCAGCGCCGGGCCCGTGCGGTCCGTCGCCGCCACGGTCACCGTCTGGGTGAGCGCCGAGGCCACACCGGAGGCGAAGCCGGACGCCGTCGCGTGCCGCAGGCCGGGCCGGGCGCCGGGCCAGGACAGCGCGCCGATCAGGGCGGCGGTCGTACCGGCGACCGCCACTGCCTCGGTGAGGCTCAGCACCCGGTCGGGCGCCGGGCCCGAGGCGGTCACCAGCAGGGCGGCCAGCCCGAGGAGCGTCAGCGAGGTGCCTCGCCACTCGGCCGTGCTGACCTTCCGCCCGGCCGCCCGCGCCCCCATCGGGACCGCCGCGACCAGGGTGAGCGCGCCCAGCGGCTGCACCACGGTCAGCGGGCCGTACTTGAGAGCCACGACGTGCAGCAGCGCCGCGCCCGCGTTCAGCCCCACCGCCGACCACCACGCGCCGGTGCCGAGCAGCCGCAGCAGGCCCGCGTCCGGGCCGCGGGAGGCGAGCCGTGCCTGCGCCACCGCGGCGGCCGCGTAGGCGACGGCCGAGATCAGCGACAGGACGGCGGCGACCAGGACGGCGCTCATCGGGCCGCTCCCACCAGGACGGGCTCCTCCGGTACGAGCGTGCGCGTGCCCCGTCCCGCCGTGGTCGCCGTGCGGTGCGGCGGATGGATGAGGGCGAGCGCGACGCCCAGCATGGCCGTGGCGACGATCGCGTCCAGCCAGTAGTGGTTGGCCGTGCCCACGATCACCGCGAGTGTGATCGCCGGATGCAGCAGCCACAGCAGGCGCCGACGGGACCTGGTCGCCACGATCAGCCCGATGGCCACCATCAGGGCCCAGCCGAAGTGCAGCGACGGCATCGCCGCGTACTGGTTGGAGAGATGGTCGGTCCGCGGGGGGCCGTAGACCGACGGGCCGTACAGCCGCGCCGTGTCCACCAGGCCGGTCGCGGCCAGCATGCGCGGCGGGGCCAGCGGGAACGTGAAGGGCAGGACCAGGGCGGTCGCGGTGACCACGGCGAGGACCCGCCGGGCCCAGACGTAGTGCGCCGGGCGCCGCACATACAGCCAGACCAGGAAGGCCAGGGTGGCCGGGAAGTGGACGGTCGCGTAGTAGGTGTTCGCGAGGTGCACGAGGGTGCCGCTGTGCAGCAGCGCGGACTGCACGTCGCCCTCGCCGGGAAGGTGTACCGCCCGTTCCAGGTCCCACACGCGACGGGCGTTGTGCAGGGCCTCGCCGGTGTGGCCGGTGGCCAGCTGCCGGCCGAGCTTGTAGACGAGGAAGAGCCCTGCGACGAGCAGGAGCTCACGGCCGAGCGGAGGCCTGGCTATGGCTCCTGGCTCGGGTTCTGCAGGCTCGGTGCGGGCATTCATCCCCCGGCCCCTTCGCTGACGGCGGTGCGTGTGGTGGTACGTACTGAGACCCGGACCACAGCCCGAACTCATCGATACGTCTCCGTACCGATACGCCAGTGTACCGATACGCGCGAGTACCGGTACACTGGCGTATCGATAGAGGTACGACACACTGGTTACAGGCTTCGAAGCCGCGCTTGAGGACCGCTTCAGGCGGCCTTGAGCAACGGCAGGGCGCACGAGTCGCACACGAGTGAGGAGAGGCGCATGACGTCGCAGGCCGCGGACGGACCGGAGACGGTCGCCGCCTCGCGCCGCTCCAAGATCACGCCCGAGCGTGAGCGGGAGTTCTTCGACGCCGTGCTCGAACAGATCCGCGAGTGCGGCTATGACTCCGTCACCATGGAGGGCGTCGCCACCAGCACCCGGTGCAGCAAGTCCACGCTCTACCGCCAGTGGAAGACGAAGCCCCAGTTCGTGGCCGCGGCGCTGCGGTCCAACCGTCAGGCGCGCTTCGCCGGCATCGACACCGGATCACTCGCCGAGGACCTGCGCCAGGCCGCGCGGGACGCGGGGGACTGGTCGGGCAAGGACACCCGGCTGCTGCAGGCCCTCAGTCACGCGATCACCCAGGACCCCGAGCTGCAGCAGGCGCTGCGCGAGGCCCTCGTCGATCCCGAGATCGCCGCACTCCAGGAGATCCTGCGGCGTGGCGTCGAGCGGGGCGAGGTGCGGGCCGGTCATCCGGCGCTCGAGTACATCCCCGCCATGATGTTCGGAGTGCTGCGCGTGCGGCCCGTGTTGAGCGGGCAGTACGCCGATTCCGACTATCTCGTCCGGTTCGTGGAGGCCGCCGTGCTGCCCTCGCTCGGGCTGACCTGAGACCCAGGCCGCCGTCCATGGGATGACTGGACGGTGACCTGCTCGCGCCGCACCGTGGGGACGGGGGCGGCGCACACCCCCGGCCGGGTGGGGTTCCCCTTGAGCGGAGGGGCACCCCACCCGGCCGCATCATGTGCCGGGGCGGGCCGGGCCGGGGGAGTCAGACGTTCTGGCCGTTGCCGCCGCCGGACGACACCTTGATCCCCTTGGTGATCTCGTCGATGACCGACAGCTTCTGCCCGACGTCGATGCCGAAGCGGACCACGACCATCCGGTCGGGACTCGCCGGGGAGGGGAAGGCGAGCGATTCGACGTAGCCGTCGGCGCCCTTGCTGGTGACCGCCTTCCAGCGGACCAGATAGCCCTTCTGCCCGGCCACGGTCACCGCCTTGGAGGCGAGCACCTCGTGCGAGGTGATGCTGCCGTAGGTGGTGCCTCCGTAGGACTCCTTGGCGTTCGCCGCGATGTCCGCCTTGGCGACCTCCTCGGCCGTGCTGCCCTTGGTGCGCAACAGCGCCGCCGGTGCCGAGTAGGCGCCGCCGGGGACACACGACTTGGACGTGTCGCCCGGGCACTTGTACGAGTCGTTCGACGAGATCTGCGCGCCCACGTTCATGGCCTGCCCGGTCCAGCCCTTGGGCACGGGCAGGCTGATCCCGTTGATCGGGTCCGGCACGCTGCCGCCGCCCTCGACCTTGGGCGCCTCGGACTGGCCCGGCGACGGCGACTGACCGCCGGGGCCGCCCGAGCCGCCGCCCGATCCGCCCGAGCCGCCGCCCGGTCCGCCCTGGCCGCCGTTCTGTCCCTCTGGGCCACCCCGGCCGCCCGGCCCGCCCTGGCCCTGCTGCGAACCGGCCCGGTCGCCGCCGGAGTCGTGCTTGGCGAGCGCGTACACGCCGACCCCGATGCTCGCGAGCACCGCGACGGCCACCGCGACGGCTATCCCCGTGCGCAGACCGCGCCGGGAGCCGGCCGGCGGCTGGGCGGGATACCCGGGATACCCGGGATATTCGGAGTGGCCGCCGTAGGCCGGGTACGGGCCCGCGCCCTGCGGCTGCGTCGGGGGACCCCAGGCGGCCCCCGACCCGGCGGGGCGGGTCTGGTCCGTCCACGCCCTGCCGTCCCACCAGCGCTCGGTGGGTGGACCGTCATTCGTCTGCCCGGGGTCGGGGTACCACCCCGGAGGAGTCACCTGCGTCATGCCCCCACCGTATGAGGCGTCGGTGAAAGCGGGATGAGAGGGCCCGCAACAGTTGCGTGTCGCCGATCCGGGACCGTGCTCTCCCGGCCATGGTCACTCCACTTCCAGCCGCACCGGCGCGTGCCGCGCGGGCGCGGGCAGCCGCAGCCCGCCCCGCCCCGGTGTCACCGACCCCAGGACGCTGGGATGCCGGGCGCCGGTGCTGACCGGTTCGGTGCCCGCGAGCCCGTGCGCCGTGAGGAACCCCAGGACCGCGAAGGCGTACGCCTCCTTGGCGGCCGAGGGCAGGCCCAACTCGTCGGAGGTGCGCACCGCCACCCCGGGCAGCCGGTCCCGCAGCATCGCCATCAGCACCGGGTTGCGCGTGCCGCCGCCCGAGGCGATCACCTCCGTGGCGCCCACGGACCGTACGGCGTCCGCGACCGTGCGCGCCGTCAACTGGGTGAGTGTCGCCAGCACATCGTCCGCGGGCAGGCCGTCGAGCCCGGCCGCCCGCACATATCCGGGGTGGAACAGCTCCTTGCCGGTGGTCTTCGGCGCGGGCCGCGTGTAGTACGGCTCCCTCAGCAGCCGGTCCAGCAGCGGGCCGTGCACCCGGCCGCGGGCGGCCAGCGCGCCGTCGGCGTCGTACGCCAGCCGCCCGCCGCTGAACTCCCGGGCCGCGGCATCGGTCAGCGCACAGCCGGGACCGGTGTCGAAGGCCGTCCCGTCCGGCGCGGTGAGGTTGGCGATCCCGCCGATGTTCAGTGCGACCGGCGTGCCCTGCCTGCCCCGCAGCCACAGCAGGTCGACCAGGCTGACCAGCGGTGCGCCCTGGCCGCCGGCGGCGACGTCGCGCGGCCGGAAGTCGGCCACGACGGGCAGCCCCGTCGCCTCCGCGATCCACGCGGGCTGCCCGAGCTGCAGCGTCCCGTGCACCCGGCCGCCGTCCACCCAGTGGTAGACGGTCTGCCCGTGCGACGCGATCAACTCGGCCTGCCCGTCGCACAGTTCACGATCGGCCCGGACGGCCGTCGCCGCGAACGCCTGCCCGATCCGGGTGTCGAGCCGGCACACGTCCGCAAGCGGGACGGCCGACGGGGGCAGCGCCGCCGCGAGGGATTCCCGCAGCGCGTCGTCGTACGGCTCGCTCACCATCCCGAGCGGCTTCAGGACGAGCGTGTCACCGCCGAGGCGCAGCTCGGCCGCCGCCGCGTCGACGGCGTCGTACGACGTCCCGGACATCAGTCCGATCACCAGCACCTGGTCCATCCGCCTTCCCGGCCGGGCGCCCGAGGAGCGCGAGCGCGCTCACCGCACAGGTCGCCGCCGCGTAGTACGCGGGCACGTCCACGTTTCCGGTGCGCTTCACCGTCTCCGTGATGATGAGCCCGGCGCACCCCGAGAACACGGCATTGGACAGGGCGTAGGCGAGTCCCAGCCCCGTACAGCGCACACGTGTCGGGAACAGCTCGGCGAGCATCGCCGGCCCCGGCCCGGCCATGAGCCCCACGACCGCCCCGGCGGCGCACACGGCCGCACCCTTCACCAGGGACGAAGTCCCGGCGTCCTGCAGGAGGTTGAACAGCGGCACGGCCGCCCCCACCACCAGCACCGCCCCCGTCAGCATCACCGGCCGCCGCCCGATCCGGTCGCTGAGCAGCCCCGCCGGGAGGATCGCCGCCGCGAAGCCCAGATTGGCCAGAACCGTGGCGGTCAGTGCCTGCCGGAAGTCCGCGTGCAGCGCCGTCTGGAGATACGACGGCAGGACGACGAGGAAGGTGTACCCGGCCGCCGACCAGCCCATCACCCGTCCGGCCCCCAGCGCGACGGCCCGCACGACCTCGCGTGCGGGCAGGCGCTCCGCGTCCGGCGCCCGCTCCCTGAACGACGGTGTCTCCTCCAGCCGCATCCGTAGCCACAGCGCCCCCAGCCCCATCGGCAGCGCGAGCAGGAACGGCAACCGCCAGCCCCAGGCACTCAACTGATCCGCCGTCAGCACGGTCGCGAGGCCGACCGCCGCACCCGCCCCGCCCAGCAGTCCCAGTGCAACCGTGAACGACTGCCACGCGCCGTACAGCCCGCGCCGGCCCGGCGGGGCGAACTCCGTCATCGCCGACACCGCGCCCCCGAACTCACCTCCCGCGGACAGCCCTTGAACGACCCTCAGAAGGGTGAGCAGCCAGGGGGCCAGGGCGCCCGCCGTGGCATAGGTCGGCAGCGCGCCGATCAGTGTGGTCGCCCCGGTCATCAGGGCGACCACCAGGATCAGTACCGGCCGCCGCCCGATCCGGTCGCCCAGCCGGCCGAACAGGGCGGCGCCGACCGGCCGGAAGAAGAACGCCAGCGCGAAGGACGCGTACGCCTTCACCAGCCCCTCGACCGCACCGCCGCCCTCCGGCGTGAAGAACCGCTGCGCGACGACCGTCGCGAAATATCCGTAGACACCGAACTCGTACCACTCGATGAAATTGCCCACCGACCCAGCGGCCAGCGCCCTTGCGGACGACGCCTGTCGCGGGGTCCGGCGATCTTCGAAAGTCAGCTTCATTCCCAGCCCTGTTGACGGTCCGTCGACTTCACAGCGGCAGGTCCGGGCAGGGGCACGTCGTCCTCACGCGTCCCTGTTCACCCGTCGCGGCAACACGTGCCCGGAGCAGCCTCCGCACAGCCAATCCGACGGCTACGCTCGTGGTCTGTACGTCGTTCGGGCGACACCAGGGGAGGTATCGGGATGACGGAGGCACGGCCCCCTGTGGCCGCTTCGCCTTCCCTGTGGGAGCGCGACGCGGAGATCGCCGCCGTCACACAGGCGCTCGACGCCCTGTGCGCGGACCGCTCGTCCTCCGGGAACCTGCTCGTTTTCCGGGGTGACGCCGGACTGGGCAAGACGGCGCTCCTGACCGAGACCCGCCGTATCGCCGAACGGCGCGGGTGCACCGTGTGGTCCACCCGCGGCGGCGAGAACCTGAAGTCCGTCCCGTTCAACGTGGTACGGCAGTTGCTGCAGCCCGCGCTGGTCTCGCTGATGCCACAGGAGGCCCGCGAGTACCTCGGCGACTGGTACGACATCGCGGGGCCCGCGCTCGGCATAACGGAGCCAGGTGAGCGGCAGGCCGACCCGCAGGGCGTGTGCGACGGCCTGGTCGCGGCCGTCCGCAGACTGGCCAAACGGGAATGGCCGCTGGTGCTGCTTGTCGACGACGCGCACTGGGCCGACCAGGAGACCCTGCGCTGGCTCACCGCGTTCGCCGAGCGCCTCGACGATCTGTCCGTCCTGGTCGTGGTCGCCCGCCGGCCCGGTGAGGTGTCCGGTGACAGCGCCCGCTACCTCGACGCGATCGCCGCCACCGCGGGCCGCCCCGTCAGCCATCTCAGCGCCCTCACCCCGGACGCCACCGCCGGACTCACCCGTGCCACCCTCGGCCGGCACGCCGACGCCCCGTTCTGCCGCGAGGTCTGGGCCGTCACCGGCGGCAATCCGTACGAGACCGTCGAACTCCTCGCCAAGGTGCAGGACAGCGACCTCCAGCCGGTCGAGGCCCACGCCGGCGAACTCCGCCCCCTGAACCGCTCCGCCCGCGGCGGCGGACTCGTCGCCCGGCTGGAGGGCCTCGGTATCGACGCCACCCGGTTCGCCTGGGCGGCCGCCATCCTCGGCACCGGCATCACCGTGGACCTGGTCGCCCAGCTCGCCACCATGAGCATGGACGACGCCGAACGCTGCGCCGAACTGCTGTGCAGCGCCCGCATCCTCACCGAGCCCGACCCCGCCGTCGCCCGGCCCGACGACGGCGAGCTGGAGTTCGTCCACCCGCTGATCGCGTCGGCCGTCTACAACTCCATCCCCGAGGCCCTGTGCACCGCCATGCACGGCATCGCCGCCCAGGTCGTCACCGACTCCGGGCGCGGTGCCGCCGCGGCCTCCCGGCACCTCCTCCAGGTGCACCCGGACGACGACGAGGAACTCGTCGAGCAGCTGCGCGAGGCGGCCCGGGAACATCTCGCCGTCGGCGCCCCGGACGCGGCCCGCCGCTGTCTGGAACGAGCCCTGGTCGAACCGCCCGTGCCCGAGGTCCACGCGCGCGTGCTCTACGAACTGGGCTGCGCCACGCTGCTGACCGCGCCCGCGACCACGATCGACCATCTGCAGAGCGCGCTCGGCATGCCCGGCCTCGACGGCGACGAACGCGTCGACGCCGTCTTCCGCCTCTCCCAGGCGCTGCTCCACAACAACCAGCTGGAGGAGGCCGTCCGCACGGTAGAGGCCGAAGCCGCCCGCCACCAACCCGGGCCCGCCCGGCTGCGGCTGCAGGCCGTGCACTTCATGTGGGAGGGCATCCACGGCGAGGCCGCCTCACCCGGCCGCGCCGAACGCCTCGCCGACCTCGCCCGCACCTGCACCGGCCGTGACAACTCCGAGCGCGCCCTGCTGATCCTGCGCGGCTTCGACGCGATGACCCACGGCGAGAGCGTGGAGGAGGTCGTCGAACTGTGCGACCGCGCCCTCGTGAACGGCCGCCTCGCCCCCGGTCTGGGCTGGACCGACACCGAGTGGGGCGTCGAACTGCTGATGATGCTGGGCAGCGCGTACACCTACGCCGACCGGCTCGACCGCGCCGAGAGCCTGTTCGCCGAGGCCTTGCGGGCCTATACGACCGCGGGATGGAGCGGCGGCCACCTCTCCCTGGCGAACGCGTTCCTCGGCCTCGCCTACCGTCGGCAGGGCCGCCTCAGGGACGCGGAGACCATCCTGCGCGAGTCCCTCGCACTGGCCGAACGCGTCGGCCGCGGCCTGCCCCTGTACTGGTCGGCGACCTGCGGACTCGTCGACACGCTGCTGGCCCGCGGCCATGTGGACGAGGCCTGGGCGGTGGCCGAGCGGTACGGCTTCGCACCGCCCTACCCGTCGACGATCGTGCTGCCCGACCCCCGCTCCGTGCGCGGCCGGCTGCTGCTCGCCGTCGGCCGCACCGAGGAGGGCATCAACGAACTGGAGGCGGCCGAGAAGGCGGCGGCCGCCCGGGGCGGCCACCATCCGGTCCTCGCGCCCTGGGCCGTCGACCTCGCCAAGGCCCTCGCCGTGCAGGACCCGCCGCGGGCCGCCCGGCTCGCCACCGAGGCCCGCCGCCAGGCGGAGCGCCTCGGCACGGACACCGCCATCGGCGAGGCCCTGCGCTGCGCGGCCGCCCTGGAGACCGGGCAGCGCGCGGTGCGGCCGGCCGCACAGGCCGTCGCCTACCTGGAGGCCTCGCCCTGCCAGTACGAACATGCGGCCGCCCGCGTCGAGTACGGCATCGCGTCCCGTTCGGCCGCCGAACTCAACCGGGGCATGGCGCTCGCGCGCTCGTGCGGGGCGGACGGGCTGGTGGCGCAGGCACGAGAGGCACTGGAGACGGGCGGGGGCCTCGGCTGACCGCGCCGCCTCAGATCGCCAGCAGCTGCTCGGTGACCGCTTCCAGGCGCTTGCGCACCTCGGGGTCGTACGTCCCCTCGTGCGCCCTGGCCGGCCGCGTGCCGTCGAAATAACCGCCCGAGCCCAAGTCCCGGGTGGCCAGGGCCAGGACGCCCGTCGCTCCGTCCGCAACCGTGTTCCAGGGGGTGATCCCGCCCTCGCGGACCATCGCGGTGTCCATGTAGGTCGCGGGGTGCAGCACATTGACCGACACACCGCTGCCCGCCAGCTCCTCGGCCAGTGTGAACGTATGGGTGGCGAGGGCGAACTTGCTGCGGCAGTACGCCGACACGCCGCTGTAGCCGCGGGTGAGCTCCGGGTCGGCGAAGTCGAGCGGCTCCTGGCCGACCGAGCCGACGTTGACGATCCGGGACGGCGTGTTCGCGCGCAGCACCGGCAGTAGGGCGCGGGTCAGCACGACGGGGGCGAGGTAGTTCACGGCCAGCCGCAGCTCGTGCCCGTCGGCGCTCAGCTCACGGCCGGAGCCCCGCGGCCCGGCGCCCACCCCTGCGTTGTTGATCAGCACGTCGAGCCCGGGCCGCGCCTGTGCCACCCGGGCGCCCAGCTCGCGCACCTGCGCGAGCGAAGCGAGGTCCGCGACGAACCCCTCGGCCTCGCCCTCGGCACGCAACTCCTCGATGAGCCGCCGCGTCCGTTCCGGGTCACGCCCGTGGGCGAGCACGACATGACCGGAGCGGACCAGCTCGAAGGCGACGTACCGGCCGAGTCCGGAGGTGGCACCGGTGATCAGAACAGTGGACATGTCCCCACCCTAGGCACGCTCCGGCGCCGGATGCCTGGTGCCGCCGAAGCTACGCCCAGCAGGGTCACCCTCACGCGCAATCAGTGGCCGGACTGCGCGAACACCACCCACACCTGGCCCTCGGCGAAGTTCATGGGCGTGCCGTCGGCGGTGGTGAACTCCGTGCCGTCGGCCGCGGCGGCGCGGGTCCAGGTCGCGTCGAAGGCGCGCCCGTCCCGCAGCAC
The DNA here is from genome assembly GCF_055558775.1 of Streptomyces sp. NPDC025638. Classification (NCBI taxonomy): domain Bacteria; kingdom Bacillati; phylum Actinomycetota; class Actinomycetes; order Kitasatosporales; family Streptomycetaceae; genus Streptomyces; species Streptomyces sp. NPDC025638. The sequence continues at coordinate 220,474 of NZ_JBVHLX010000007.1, forward strand.
CTCCGCCTTCCCCGTGCCCACCGTCTCGGTGTACGGCGTGTTGTTGCCGAGGACGTCGTGGTACGCGGACTTGTGCACCTTCACGTACTGCACGACGACCGTCGCGGGAGCCACCCGCTTCCCGTCGGTCGTCTTCGTGGGCGTGCCGTCCGTCCTGACCAGCCAGCGGTGCCGGTCGGCGGACCAGGTGAAGGTGAACTCGGCCACCGGGTAGCGCACGGTGCGCGAGGTCGCGGGCCGCCCGCCCGCCGGTGCCGCGCCGTAGTGGAAGCCGGTGGTCAGCGCGGCCGCGCCCGGCGTGGCGGACAGCAGCCGGTCCGGGTGCAGATAGAGGTTGTGCGGCGCGGCCTTGTCGCTGCCACGGAAGAAGGCGTCGGACGCGTTGTCGGGTGTCTCCGGCCGCAGCGGCGCCTTGTCGATCAGCGGCAACAGCTTGGTCTGCGCCCCCGAGAAGGCGAGCGTCGGCCGGTCGAACTGGCGCAGCAGCTCCAGATCGGATTCGCGGGCGCTGCGCACCGGCCCGATGACCTTCGGCAGCTTGGTCGCGTACACCGCCATCAGCCGGCTCAGCCCGCCCTCGACCTGTTCCGCGTACACGACGTCCGCGGAGTCCAGCCCCGTCTGCGGGCGGGCCGCGGGCACATTGTCGATCTTCACGGCGAGCACCTGGCCGGTGCCGCCGCCCGGGGCCGGCCCGCTGGTCCCGCCGCGGCCGTCGTCGACCGGGCCGGGGCCGTGTCCCGACGTGCAGCCCGCCGCGAGAGAAGCCGTCAGCGCGGCGGCCAGAAATGCTGTCGTCGCGGCGCGTCGTGTGCGCGCTCTGTGCCCCATGCCCACCGTCGCCACTGTTGCCACCAGGTCTGTGCGTCGATTGTGCGCTCATAAGTTCATTGATGGCCATACCCGCGTGATTCTGATCGAGCTTGGCGGATGGGCCGGTCAGCCTGGGCTGCCGAGGATCTCCGCGAGGTCGTAGCGCACCGGTTCCTCCAACTGGGCGTAGGTGCAGCTCTCCGGGGTGCGGTCCGGGCGCCAGCGGCGGAAGCGGGCCGTGTGCCGGAAGCGGACCCCGTTCTCCATGTGGTCGTACGCCACCTCGGCCACCCGCTCCGGCCTCAGTGGCACCCAGGACAGATCCTTCTTGCCCGACCAGCGGCTGGGGGCCCCGGGCAGCCGGGCCGTCTCGTGCGCGGCCTCCTGCGACCAGGCCGCCCACGGATGCCCGGCCGCATCCGTCATGCGCAGCGGCTCCAGTTCCTCGACCAGTTCGGCGCGGCGCTTCATCGCGAACGCGGCCGACACGCCCACGTGCTGCAGGGCGCCCTGGTCGTCGTAGAGGCCGAGCAGCAGCGAGCCCACCACCGGACCGCTCTTGTGGAAGCGGTAGCCCGCCACGACGACGTCCGCCGTACGCTCGTGCTTGATCTTGAACATCGCCCGCTCGTCCTGCAGATAGCGCACGGTGGGCGGCTTGGCGACGACCCCGTCCAGGCCCGCCCCCTCGTACTGCTCGAACCACTGCCGCGCCACGTCGATGTCGGTCGTCGCCGGTGCCAGATGGACGGGTGCCGTCACCCCGGACAGCGCCCTGGCGAGGAGCGCCCGGCGGTCCGTCAGCGGGACGTCCAGCAGCGACTCGTCGGCCAGGGCCAGCAGGTCGAACGCGACGAAGGAGGCGGGCGTCCGCTCCGCCAGCGTGCGCACCCGGGAGTCCGCCGGGTGGATGCGCTCGGTCAGCGCGTCGAAGTCGAGTCGCCCCTCCCGGGCGATCACGATCTCGCCGTCCAGCACGCAGCGCTCGGGCAACCGCTCCTTCAACGCCGCGACCAGCTCGGGAAAGTACCTGGTCAGCGGCTTCCCGGTACGACTGCCGAGCTCGACCTCGTCCCCATCACGGAACACGATCGCCCGGAAGCCGTCCCACTTCGCCTCGTAGTGCATGTCCGGCGGGATCTTCGCCACCGACTTGGCGAGCATCGGCTTCACGGGCGGCATCACCGGGAGATCCATGCTCCGATTCTGCGCGCATACCGCGGCTGCCGCCCGGTGTGCGAGGTGTGCGGGGTACGCCTACCGTGGCCGCATGGGTGACGCGGTGGAACTGGAGGCGGGCGGCCGGACCGTGCGGCTGTCCAGCCCGGACAAGGTCTTCTTCCCCGAGCGCGGTTTCACCAAGCTGGACCTGGCCCGTTACTACATCGCGGTCGGCCCCGGCATCCTGCGTGCCCTGCGCGACCGCCCCACCACCCTGGAGCGCTATCCGGACGGTGTGACCGGTGAGTCCTTCTTCCAGAAGCGGGCGCCCAAGAACATACCCGACTGGATCCCCACCGCCCACATCACCTTTCCCAGCGGCCGCTCCGCGGACGAGATGTGCCCCACCGAGGAGGCCGCCGTCGTCTGGGCCGCCCAGTTCGGCACCCTCACCTTCCACCCCTGGCCGGTGCGCCGCACCGACGTCGACCGCCCCGACGAGCTCCGCATCGACCTCGACCCGCAGCCCGGCACCGACTTCGCCGACGCCGTCCGCGCCGCCCACGAACTGCGCACCGTCCTCGACGAGTTCGGCGGACTGCGCGGCTGGCCCAAGACCTCCGGCGGCCGCGGACTGCATGTCTTCGTGCCCATCGAACCGCGCTGGACCTTCACCCAGGTGCGCCGCGCCGCGATCGCCGTGGGCCGGGAGATGGAACGTCGGATGCCGGACCACGTGACGATCAAGTGGTGGAAGGAGGAACGCGGCGAGCGCATCTTCATCGACTACAACCAGACCGCCAGGGACCGCACCATCGCCTCCGCCTATTCCGTACGTCCCCGCCCGCACGCCCCGGTCTCGGCCCCCCTGCGCTGGGAGGAAGTGGGCGAGGCCCACTCCCGGGACTTCGACCTCGCGACCATGCCCGCCCGCTTCGCCGAACTCGGCGACGTGCACGCCGACATGGACGACCACGCCTTCTCCCTCGAAGCCCTGCTCGAACTCGCGCGCAAGGACGAGCACGACCACGGACTGGGCGACCTGCCCTACCCGCCCGAGTACCCGAAGATGCCCGGAGAGCCCAAGCGCGTCCAGCCGAGCCGAGCACGACGCGAAAAACAAGACCCACCACCGGAGCCGAACGGCCCCTAGGACCGCCTACGCACCGACACCGCCGAGATCGAAGAGGCCCCATTCGGCGAAGGGCATCTCCTGGACGTAGAGCCGGGAGCCGCGCGAGACCACCCGAAGCGTCTGCCCGGGCCCGAACCGAGTGCCGTCGGGACGTAGCAGGCGGCCTTCGACGAGGGGCTCGACGGCCGTGTCGGTGAGGCCGCCGAGGACCAGCCGGTCGCGCTCGTCGTCGTACCCGCCGAAGAACGCGACCCGGCCACCGTGCACGGCCACTCCGCGAGCATCGCCGACCGGCGTGCTGCGTACCCGCACCGGAAGTCCGTTGCGCACCTCCAGGAGCGGGAAGTCCGTGTACGGGTACACCCACGTCGCCGTGGCAGCCACATTGAGGGCGTAGCACTCCACGAACGTGCCGCTTCCGGGCAGCCGGCCGCACTGCCACAGCGGCGTACCCGTACTGCTCCAGCACCTCACACCCGGTGCGCTCAGCGGGTCGTCGAACACGCCCTCGTCGAAGTGGCCCAGCCACAGGTTGCCGGACTCGTCGGTGAGCAGGTGCTCGATGGCGTCCCCGACGGTGAACGTCCACGAAGGACGTCCCAACGGGTCGAAGATCTGCACCTGTTCGTCGTCATCCCGCCTGCGCGCATCGGCGACGACGAAACCGCCGTCCGGCAGCGCGTCGATCACGGGCACTCGGGCGCGCACGGCGCTCAGCCGCGTCTCGTACGGGCGGCCGTCCTCGACGGTCACGACCAGGGCGTCGTACAGCCCGTCCGGTCCTGCCGAACCGCCCAGCAGCCAGTGGGCGCGGCCGTATGTGTCGACGGTGCTGTGCAGGACGTTCCGGTGTCGGTACGGCCGCGGCAGGCGCGCGTACGGGGCGAGGCGGTCAGGTGTCATGGGCCTCTCTCATCGTCATGCGGCGATCTTCATCGACCCCACCCCGGGGCCGCGACTCCCTTTCCCATGACGAGAGCGCTCTCACGACGGTCCTCGCTCGGGGATATCCTGATCCGCAATCGCCGATGAGGAGTCGCGAAGTGACCGAGACAGCGCCGCGTCCCACGTTGGAGGCCGTGGCCGCGCGGGCGGGGGTGTCGCGGGCCACCGTGTCCCGGGTGGTCAACGGTGGGGACGGAGTCCGGGAGCCGCTCGTGGAGCGGGTCCGGCGGGCGGTCGAGGAGCTCGGCTACGTCCCCAACCAGGCCGCGCGCAGCCTGGTGACGAAGCGGCACGACGCCGTCGCCGTGGTCGTCGCCGAACCGGAGACCAGGGTCTTCGCCGACCCCTTCTTCGCCCTGCAACTGCGCGGGATCAGCAAGGAGCTGACGGCACACGACAACCAACTCGTGCTGTTGCTCACCGAGGGCCGGGACGATCACGCCCGCGTGGCCCGCTATCTCGCCGGAGGCCATGTCGACGGCGCGCTCGTCTTCTCGCTGCACCTCGACGATCCGCTGCCCGGGCTGATCCGGGGCGCGGGCGTCCCCACGGTGTTCGGCGGCCGGCCCGGCTGGAGCCACGGCACGCCCGACGCGGTGTACGTCGACAGCGACAACCGGGGCGGGGCCCGCGAGGCCGTACGCCATCTCGTCGGCCTCGGCCGGAGGCGGATCGCCCACATCACCGGCGCCCTCGACCAGACCTCCGCGGTGGACCGGCTCGACGGGTTCCGGGACGTGATGGCGGACGCCGACCCGCTGCTGATCGTGGAGAGCGACTTCACCCCGGCCGGCGGCGAGCGCGCCATGCGGGAACTCCTCGACCGCTGCCCGGACGTGGACGCGGTGTTCGCCGCGAACGACCTCGGCGCCTCCGGAGCGCTGCGCGTGCTGCGCGCGAGCGGACGGAGGGTGCCCGAGGACGTCGCCGTGATCGGCTTCGACGACATGCTGCCCGTCGCCGAACAGACAGACCCGCCCCTGACCACGATCCGTCAGGACATAGAGGAGATGGGCCGGTTGATGGCCCGCCTCCTGCTGCGCGGCCTGGACCGCGGCAACCGGGATGATTCCACGGCGGACGCGCCCTCCGGCGTCATCCTGCCGACCACGCTGGTACGGCGCGCCTCCGCGTAGGCCCCCGGCCCGGCCCTCGTTGCTGCTGACGGGCCGGGGTGCCTCACGCCCTCGCCGGGGACGCCGGGTCTCAGCCCTGCGGCTCGCTCTTGATCACCGCGAAGCGGGCGCCGTACGGGTCGGCGAGCTTGGCCATCCGGCCGACGCCCTCCATGCTCGTGGCGGGCATGCGGACCTTGCCGCCCAGTTGCTGCGCCTTCTCGACCACGGCGTCGGTGTCCTCGACCTCGAAGTACGGCAGCCAGTAGGCGCCGGCCTCGGCCTCGGTGGGGTCGTCGGCCAGCGGGACCATTCCGCCGAACATCGCGTCCTCACCGCCCTCGGTGGGGTTGACGCAGGTGTACGTGCCGCCGGGGAAGGGCATGGCGGACGTCTCCAGACCGAGTACCTGGTTGTAGAACGCGGCGGCCGCGGCAATGTCCGGCGTGTACAGCTCGACCCAGCACAGCGAACCGGGTTCGCTCGCCTTGTCCACACCCTTGGTCCGGCCCGGCTGCCAGAGCCCGAAGGGCACGCCCGCCTGGTCCGCGAGGATCGCCATGTGGCCCTGCCCCATCACGTCCATGGGCTGGAGCAGCACGCTGCCGTGCGCCCCCTCGGCGGCCTTGGCCGTGGCCTGCGCGTCCGCGCTCTGGAAGTACACGGTCCAGGAGGGCGGACCCTGCTCAGGAGTGGTCTGCATACCGCCGGCCACGGTCTTGCCGTCCAGTTGGAAGAAGCCGTAACCGCCGGCATCGGGCCCCGCCGACTGGAACCGCCAGCCGAAGAGACCGCCGTAGAAGGAGGTGGCGCCCTCGATGTCGGATGTGCCGACGTCGATCCAGTTGGGTGCGCCGTTGACGAAACGGGTGGTGAGCATCTTCGCCCTCCTCAAAAGGGTCCCGTTCTCAGTGCACTGCCGAGTCTTGCACCGCCCACTGACAATCGCTGCCGCAGCGCGTCCGCGGGGCGCAGCGCCCACCGCGACTACCCTGGGTGACCAGCCGCGTTCCTCATGTTTTCATCCCGGCCCCGCGCGCCGCCGTGCGCCGCCGCGGGCCGGGGGAGCATCATCGGGGCGGCAGGCGGGCCCCGTACACGCCCCGGCCGCGGCGTTGACCCGGCGTTGATCGAACGTTTTTCGCGGGGCGGCACGATCCTGCTCATGCACATCGAAACGATCACCTCGCCCGACCTTGCCTGGCAGGAGGAGGCGTTGTGCGCGCAAACGGGGGCGGACTTCTTCTTCCCGGAGCCCGGCAGCTCGGTACGGGAGGCGAAGCGGATCTGCGGCCTGTGCCCGATCCGCACGGCCTGCCTGACGTACGCGCTCGACAACGACGAGCGCTTCGGCGTCTGGGGCGGCCTGTCGGAGAAGGAACGGCTGGAGCTCCGGCGCGCGTCACTGTGAGGCCCGGACGGTGCGTCACCCCGGACTGGCCGTTAAGATCCGGGAACGCGTCCGGGCGTAGCGCAGAGGCAGGCGCACCGCCTTGCCAGGGCGGCTACACCGGTTCGAATCCGGTCGTCCGGGCGCGTCTCTCGGTCCTGTAGAGCAGAGGCAGACTCGCCACCCTCTCAAGGTGGATACGCCGGTTCGAATCCGGCCGGGACCACGGCACGGCGGACACGGGGCGGGTACGGATGGGCGAGGCGATCACCGACACGGTCACCGGCACGACCGCGGACACGATCACCGAGGCGGAACTGGCCGCGTTCCACCAGGTGGTGGGCAAGCTGCGCGCGCTGCCCGTCGACGACCCGGCGCGGCTGCGGGCCGAGCAGGTCGCCGCGTCCTTCGCGCGCGACGGCCGGCTGCGGCGCCGCAGGGCACGCGGCGCCGAGGTGTCCGCGGCCGACGCGGCGGCGATGGCGGCGACCGCGACCGGCGCCCCGGACCGCCGCGAGGACGCCCCGCTGGCCGAGTCCGGCGCCGGGGGAGTCTTCCTCCGGCCGCGAACCTGCTACGTCTGCAAGTCGCCCTATCGACAGGTCGACACCTTCTACCACCGGCTCTGCCCCGAGTGCGCCGCCGACAACACCGCCCGCCGCGCCCTGAGCACCGACCTGAGCGGCCGCCGGGCGCTGCTCACCGGCGGCCGGGTGAAGATCGGTTTCCAGCTCGCCCTGATGATGCTCAGGGACGGCGCCGAAGTGCTCGTCACCTCGCGCTTCCCGCACGACACCGTGCGCCGCTTCAGGGCGGCCGAGGGCAGCGCGCAGTGGCTGGACCGGCTGACCGTCCTCGCCGTCGACCTGCGCGACCCGCGCCAGGTGCTCGGGCTGTGCGAGGAACTGCGGCAGGAGGGCCGGCCGCTGGACATCCTCGTCAACAACGCCGCGCAGACCGTGCGGCGGCTGCCCGAGTCGTATGCGCTGCTGGCCGCCGGGGAGTACGACGCGCTGCCCGCCGGGGCCCGGCAGGCGCCCGGGTTCCGGCCGATGCGAATGCTGGAAGGCTCGGCCGCCGCGCTGCCGGTCGCCCTGCGCGAGGCCGATGAGGCCGGGCTGCTGCCCGACCCGTCCCCGGAGAACTCCTGGTCGGCCCGGCTCGGCGCGCTCGACCCGGCCGAGGTCCTGGAGACCCAGCTCGTCAACGCCCTTGCCCCGGCCCTGCTGTGCGACCGGCTGCTGCCCCTGCTGCTGGCTGCGCCGCGGCCACGCCGGTACGTGGTGAATGTGACCGCCGTCGAGGGCCGCTTCGCCGTCCGCAACAAGATGCCGGGCCATCCCCACACCAACATGGCCAAGGCGGCCCTGAACATGCTCACCCGCACCAGCGCCGCGGAACTCGCCGCCCAGGGTGTGCACATGTGCGCCGTCGACACGGGCTGGATCACCGACGAGAACCCGGTCCCGAAGAAGGCCCGTATGGCCGAGGCCGGGTTCCGCACACCGCTCGACATCGTGGACGGGGCGGCCCGGGTGTACGACCCGATCGTGCGCGGCGAGGCCGGGGACCCGGTGTCGGGGGTGTTCCTGAAGGACTACCGGGAGGCGGAATGGTGAGCGAGGAGCCCGGGGCGGACACGGGCGGCTTCGCCGGGGTGCCGTACGTCGTGCCGCGTCCCTTCGCCGAACTGGCGCCCCTGCTGGACTGGTTGCGCGCGGGCCGCCCGGCAGGTGAGCGGCTGGACTTCACGGCCGGTACGGCGCTGCCCGACGGGCGGCTCGACCTGTGCAAGCAGGGGGTCGGTGCCGAGGGCGCCGCGCTGATCGCCGACGCGCTCGCCCAAGGGCCGTCTCCGGTACGGCACCTGCTGCTCGGCACCGACGCGCTCGGCGACGACGGAGCGGCAGCCGTCGCCGGGAGCACGGGGGACGTCGAGACGCTGTACCTCGGCTGCAACGGCATCACCGCGGGCGGCGCCTGCCGGATCGCCGACAATCTGCGCGCCTCGCCGCAGGTCGTCACCGGCGTGTGGCTGAAGAGGAACCCGCTCGGCAGCGGGGGCGGGCAGGCCGCGGCCGAACTCATCGAGTCCGCACGGTCGTTGCGCACCCTCGACCTCGTCCAGACCGGACTGGACGCACCGGGCGCCGCCGTCCTGGCCGACGCGCTGCTGGCGGCCGCCGAGGGTGGGCGCCGGATCGAGCGGCTCTTCGTCGGCGGCAACCCGCTGGGGGAGGCGGGCGCGCGGGCGCTCGCCGCGGTCGTCGCCGGGGGCGCGGTCGACGAACTGTACGTGTCCGCGGCCCGGTTGGGAGACGCGGGCGCACTCCGGCTGGCCGAGGCCCTGGAACGGGCACCGTACGGGCGGCTCACCCGGCTGGCCGTCGCCAGCAACGGCATCGGACCGGCGGCCGCGGCCCGCCTGGTGACGGCGGCGACCGCGGCCGGCGTGACGCTGCTGGACCTCGGCCGGGTCCGGGCGGCGGCGGTGCTCGCGGCGGAGGACAACCGGCTCGACCTGACGGCCGCCGAGACCATCGCCGCGGCCCTCGCCGAGGGCGAGCACCGGCTCGCCCACCTCGTCCTGACCCACACCGGGATGCGCAGCCGCGAGGCCCACCGCCTCCTCGACCACGCGGCCCACGCCACCACGGCCACCCGCTTCCGGCTCGGCAACGGCATCGCGGCCAGCGTCAAACGCCGGCTGGACGCTCTGAGCGCACACATCCCCGCACCGGCCGTCCCGGCGGACGTGGCGGCCGTCCGCAGCGTGCACCGCACGGCACCGCCTCAGGCGTGAGCCGGGGCGGGGAACGGCGGCCCGGAGCCCCGCGGCCCGGAGCCCCGCGGCCCGGAGCCCCGCGGCCCGGAGCCCCGCGGCCCGGAGCCCCGCGGCCCGGAGCCCCGCGGCCCGGAGCCTGGCGGCCCGGACCCCGGCGCCGCCTCAGCTCCGCCGCATCCCGGTGAACACCTCCGTCCAGAAGCGCTGTTGCTGCTGCGACGCTCCCACGAGATACGTCGCCCGCAGCTTGGGCGGCAGCAGCGCCACCAGCCGGGCCACCACCGTCCGGTGCTTCTTCAGCTGGGACAGCTCCGCGTTGGCGAGGATCTGATGGACCACGTCACTGTCGTTCTCGCCCTCGTCCGAGCGGCCGGCCGCTCGGCGCAGGCGCTCCTCCCACAGGTCGGCGTCCCGGGCGAGCTCGCGCAGGCCCGTGACCGGGCGGCCGCGCAGACGGTCGATCAGTGCCGTGAGCGGCACGGGCGCGTACTCCCCGTCGCCGAGATAGACGGTGCCCATCTCCAGCGGCAGTCCCCGCCGGTGCAGCTTGATGAGGCGCTCCAGGGTGCGCTTGGTGATCCAGGCGCGCCCGTCGTCGTCGATGTCGTGCTTCCACCACTCAAGGACCGTCTCGGCGTCCGTGCCGTACTGCGCAAGGAGCCACTCGTTGGCCGGGATGTCCTCCGGCTCCACGGTGAGCGAGGCCGTGAAGCGGGTCGCCTGGGCGAGGTTGTTCCGGGACACCAGGAGCTTGCGGCCCAGGTGGTACGGCGGGTTCTGGACCGCTATCTGCGCCCGCAGGTTCTCGATCCGCCGCCCCGCCAGCGACCACTCCTGGGTGACCTCCATGAGCTTGGCGAACGCGGCCTTGTCCTTGGGCCGGTTGTACTCGTCCCACACGATCGCCTTCGGCTCGGGACCGGTGAAGGGCGCGGCGAGGAGGTTGTCCAGTGTGCCGTCCGGGGACGGGATCGGCGCGCACAGGTCCTCGACGTTCGTCACGGGCAGGGAGAAGTACAGCGCCTCCCGGCCGAGCCCCTCGCGCAGGGTCTCGCGCACCAGCTCCGTCTTGCCGCAGCCCGGCGGGCCCTGCAGCAGTACCGTCCACCGGTTGCGCAGGGCGGCCCGGACGACCTGTCGTACGGGGTCGGGGATGGTGGCCGGGTTGCGTGTGCCGAGCGCCTCGGCGATCCGGTCGAGGATCTCCGACGTGCGGTTGTGACCGGGGCGGCCGTCCGGGCCCGGCTCGGCCAGCCGCAGCCGCTCGCCGTCGACCAGGGGCAGGCCCCAGCGCAGCGGGAAGCCCTCCCTGGCATTGGCCAGGACATGGTCCAGGGTGCGCGGGGAGAGCAGCTCACGCAGCTCCGGGGAGAGCGAGGCCCACAGGGAGAACACCGGACGCAGGTCCCACTGGCGGTACTTGGCCGCCAGATGGCGCCGCCAGGAGGTGTCGTTCGCGGTGATCCGGATCGTCACCATGCGGTCGAGCAGCGCCAGGTCGCCGCGCCGCGCCGATGTCTCGGCCAGCGACTCGTTGTCCGTCAGGAACACGCCGACGCAGCCCAGGGCGCGCAGATCATGCTCGCCGAGCGTCCAGTTGCAGGCGATCTGCATCAGCTGCGACTGGATCGTGTCGCCCGCCTGCAGCGAGTCGTCGATGACCAGCACGAAGGGCCTGCCCGGCCTGAGCCGGCTCATCACCAGCTGGCGCAGGACCAGTTCACCGGTCCGCGGGTCGCGCACCGGCGCGTTGACGAGCAGGTCGTCCGGCGTCAGGTTCGCCGCGGGGACGTACACCAGCGTGGCGTCCGGGTGGGCGCGGGCGAGGTGGGAGAAGAACGTCGCCGTCTTGCCGATGCCGTGCTCGCCGAAGACCTGCCCGGTCTGCCCCATGTCGATCATCGCGTCGATGAAGGCCTCCAGGCGTGAGGCGGTCGACTGCCGTGGGCCCGTGTGGTCTGTGTGGCCCATGTGGTCCGTGTGCTGTGCTTCCGTGGTCATCTACCGTGATCCTGTGTGACGCGATGGCAGTCCATCGCCGGTGTGTGCGTCTCGGGCCAGTCGCTGCCGCCCTGGGTGATCAGCCAGATCCATTTGCCCGGCTCGGCCGGAGTGATTGCCGGGGCGTATCCGTCGGTGAGCATCACGACGGCGTCCGGGGTCACGTCGAATCGGCGCCCGTTCACCTCCGTGCGGCCCTCCACGTGGTCCGCGACCGCCTGGAAGCTCGTGCCACCGCCGCCGTACACGCGCTCGCCCGGTCTGAACGGCATCACCACGGAGTCGAAGGACAGCCAGTGCGCCTCCACCCCGTCGATCCGGCCGACGAGTTCGGTGAGCCACGTGATGACGTGGTCCGGCATCGAGCCCGAGGTGTCGTACGCGATGACCAGCACCTTGTCCCGCACCGGGCCCCGTCGCGAGAGCATCGGGTCCTGGCCCAGGGCCGCGAGCAGGGCGCCCCGCTTCTTCGGGTACACCAGCCGCTCGCCGTCGCGCAGTTTCGAGCCGAGTACGTCGACCAGCCAGCGCTGCCACCAGTCGACCGTACGCGTGCGCGTGGTCTCTCCGCGGAGCATGCCCGCCCCCAGGCTGCCCCAGATCCGGGCGGCCCGCGCCGAGCCCTCCTCGGTGCGGCCCATCAGGTCGAGCAGCTCGCGCTCCGCGCCCGGGTGCCCGCGCCGGGCCGCGAGCAGGGAGTTGAGCAGCGCGGAGGACGTCACCGCGTCGACGGTCTCCTGGTCGGCCGGGACGAGCCCGCCCTCCAGGTGCACGCACAACCGCCGCTCGGGGACGGGAGGATGGCGCATGCGCTTCAGCTCGCCGTACACCCGCATGTCCGTGTGGGTGAACGTCTCGTACGCCACCGGCTCCAGGCCGTGCGTCGTCAGGTCCTCCCAGTAGGCGTCGTACACCTTGCGTGGGTCGACGCCCGTGGGCCGGCCGTCGAGCAGCGGCAGCTCCTCGCGGGCCAGCCGGACCAGTGCCACATGGTTGATGGACACCTCGGCGGCCAGTTCGAACACCGGGTCCTCGCGCAGCTCGGCGTCCGCGAACAGATGGCGGTGCACCAGATGCCGCGCCTCGTGGAACAGCACGAACTTCACGCCGTCCAGGCCCAGCGCGACGAAGAAGTCCGGGTTGTACAGCAGCAGGCAGGAGCCGTCGCCGGAGGCGACCACGGCCGCCGTGTCCACCGCGGTCGTCGGGATCTGGTGGTGGCACTTCGCATACAGCCAGGACGCCACCGCCGATTCGGTCAGGCCGAAGTCCAGCAGCGCGGCCTCCTTCAGCCGCCGCGCCGCCTCGACCACCGCCGGATCCGCCGGGCGGTACCGCTCAAGTGCCCGGCGGTCGGTGAGGTCGACCACAAGAGGGCGCCGTCGCCCCCGCTCCCCGTACGCCATGCGAAGCCCCCCGTGCCCCCTGTAACGCGCTTCCCCCGGTGCTTCATTGGTACCAGCCCGCACTGACAACGGACCAAGGCATTACGCTCTGCGGCAAGGGCGGGGCCGTAGCGCAGAGGCAGGCGCACCGGTCTCCAGAACCAGAACACGCCGGTTCGAATCCGGCCGCCCCGCCCCCTAATCCACGGGCCGCGGGGCGCGCAGATGCGCCCGCCGGGCCAGTTCCTCCTCGTCCACCAGCGTGAGCATCGGCTGATCCGGTGCGCAGAGCATGGTCACGACGAAGCGGGTCCGTGCGTCCGGCAGGGCGTTGCCGTCCTGGTAGTGGATCACGTCACCGCCCGGCTCCCAGAACGTCCCGCCGGCCTCGACCACACGTTCCGGCTCGCCCTCCAGCTCGAAGCGGACCGCGCCTTCGAGCACGTATCCGAAGGCCGGCCCGGGGTGCCGGTGCGGAGGAGTCCCGGGGTCGCCAGGAGGCCACTCGACCACGATGGTCATACCCGAGGCACCCTCGGGTACGAAGGGGGGTCTGACGTCCTGCAGCACCGTCACCGCCGTCTTCCAGGCCTCGGACCGCGGCTCCTCGCCGGCAGGGATCTGTGGTTCCTTGTCCGACACTGTTCCGTACCTCCACGATGTCCCCGGCGCCCCGACATCCATCGTCCGGCAAGAGCCGCGATCCCGCAGTCCGGGAAGCCCGCCCGCCCCCTTCGCCCCTTCGGCTCAGGCGATGGCGCTCGCGGTCAGCACCAGCTCGGTGGCGTTGCCGTGGAACGTCTCGACCAGCTGGGCCAGTACCGCCCAGGCGTCCTCGCGGTCGCCCAGATGGTCGTGGACGAGCGGGCGCAGGGCCTGCTCGGCCTCCTTGATGCGGGTCGGGAAGAGCACCTGACCCATGGAGAGGACCTGGAGCGCGTGTACGGCGGGGCCGTGGGCCGTCGCGTACTCGGCCGGGCCGTCGAGCACACCCGCCAGACGGACCCGGTGGGTGAACTTGCGGTGCGAACCGAACCGTTCGCGCAGCGCGGGCGGGCAGTCCGGGCGTACGGACAGCGCCCAGCGTGCGTACCCGGGCAGTGGACGCTCGCCGTGCGCCTCGGCGACCGCCGCCCAGTCGGTGCGCGTCAGGACCATGGACCCGGCCGCCCGGGCCTGCTGAAGGGACGTCGCCTCCCGCAGCGCGCCCACGAGGCCGTGCCGCACATAGCTCTCGGGCACCTCGGGTTCCTCGTCGCGCAGGGTGGGGTGCACCGGGAGCGGCTCGGTGCGCCCGGGACCGAACGGCACGCCCCGCGCGACGGCCCGGCGCAGCGCGGCGTCGGTGCCGACGAACCGCCACACCACCGCGTTGAGGTCCGGGTCGTCCTCCTCGAGGACCCACAGCACCACCGAGGACGGCAGCACATCGGCCCAGGCCCACGCGCGGTCGAGCCGGCGCCGCATCGCCGCGGGGTGTTCGGGGCCGGGCAGGCCGGTCCGCGCTCGGATCCGTCCGGCGGTTTCTTCGTCGATCAGGCCGAGCAGAAAGCCGACTGCCTGTTCCGCCCTGGTGTGGTCACGCATGGCGGCATGATGCCGCAGGCCACTGACAGGGCGCACCGACACATCGGTGCGCCCTGCACGCTACGGTCGGGTGCTGCCGGTCAGGCCCCGGCGCGCGCCGTCATCCGCGCCTTGCGCGCGGCCAGCTTCTCGTCGAACTTCAGCGCCTCCGCGTCGAGACCGCCCATGAACAGGCCGAGTTCGTCCTGTGCCTGCTTCCCCTCCGGGCCGAGCCCGTCGATCTCCATGATCTTCAGGAAGCGCAGCACGGGCTGGAGGACGTCGTCGTGGTGGATGCGGAGGTTGTAGACCTCGCCGATCGCCATCTGGGCCGCGGCGCGCTCGAAGCCGGGGATGCCGTGGCCGGGCATGCGGAAGTTCACGACGACGTCCCGCACGGCCTGCATGGTCAGGTCGGGGGCGAGTTCGAAGGCGGACTTCAGCAGGTTGCGGTAGAAGACCATGTGCAGGTTCTCGTCGGTCGCGATGCGGGCCAGCATGCGGTCGCAGACCGGGTCGCCGGACTGGTGGCCGGTGTTGCGGTGCGAGATACGGGTCGCGAGCTCCTGGAAGGCGACATAGGCGATCGAGTGCAGCATCGAGTGACGGTTGTCGGACTCGAAGCCCTCGCTCATGTGGGACATGCGGAACTGCTCCAGCTTGTCCGGGTCCACCGCGCGCGAGGTGAGGAGGTAGTCGCGCATCACGATGCCGTGCCGGCCCTCCTCGGCCGTCCAGCGGTGCACCCAGGTGCCCCAGGCGCCGTCCCGGCCGAAGAGCGAGGCGATCTCGTGGTGGTAGCTGGGGAGGTTGTCCTCCGTCAGAAGGTTGACCACGAGGGCGACACGGCCGATCTCGGTGACCTTGGACTGCTCCTTGCCCCAGGCCTCGCCGTCCTCGAACTGGCCGGGGAAGTTGCGTCCGTCGGTCCACGGGACGTACTCGTGGGGCATCCAGTCCTTGGCGATCTTCAGATGGCGGTTCAGCTCCTTCTCGACCACTTCCTCGAGCGCGTACAGCAGCTTCGCGTCGGTCCACACGGACGGGCTGCCGAGGTGAGGAGAGGTGATCGTCACAGGAACTCCAGGGGGACGCCGTACAAGGGGGATGAAGGAGGTGAACCGGCGAGCGGTGCCGGAACCTACGAGATCGTAGGCTACGAAGCCGTAGGTTACGAAGCCGTAGGTTAAGCGTGGCGTAAAGATCGCTGATCAGGCGCCGTTCCTCTGCTGTACCAGGACATGTCAAACGGCCCCGGGATGCGCAGGTCCCGGGGCTGTTGGGGTGATGGATCAGCCGATCAGGCGTACAGCCCCCGCAGTCGCACCGAGAGGCACGTCACACACCCCTCGAGCTTCTCGAACTCGCTGATGTCCACCGTGACCACCTGATGGCCGAGATCGGTGAGCAGTTCCTTCGTCTTGGGCGCGCTGTCCGCCATCAGCAGCTTGCTGCCGCCGAGCAGCACCACGTGCGCGCCGGCCTCCTCGGGCACCGCGAGGAAGCCCGGGAACAGTGAGGGGCGGTCCACGTTCGGGATGTGCCCGATCACCGTGCCGTCGGGCAGCGCGGTGACCGCCGACTTCAGATGCAGCACCTTGTTCACCGGTACGGCCACCACCCGCGCGCCCAGCGGCTCGAAGGCGGCCCGCACCTGCTGCACCCCGGCCGCGTTGGTGCGTCCGCCCCGGCCCACGTAGATCGTGTCGCCGACCTTCAGGACGTCACCGCCGTCCAGGGTGCCCGGCTCCCAGATCCAGTTGACCGAGCAGCCGAGGCGGGCCACGGCCTCCTCGACCCCGGCGGTCTCGTCCCGCCGGGACTCGGCACCCGGCCGGGTGATCAGCGCCACGTTCTTGTACATGACCACGGTGTCCTCGACGAACACCGAGTCCGGACAGTCGTCGGCCGCGTCCACCTCGACCGTCTCCCAGCCGTGCGTACGCAGCGCCTCGACGTACGCCTCCCACTGCTCCACGGCGAGTTCTGCGTCGACCTTCTCCCGCTCGATGTGCGTCACCAGGCCTTCGGCGAGGCGCGGGCTGGGGCGGCGGACGAGGGCCTTCTTGCTGGGCACGACGGGTCTCCGAATCGGCGGGTCGGTACGGCGCCCACGATGCGGCGCCGGTTCGCCATCATGCAGGCCCGGACCGGGTGTACAAAACCCCGGTGCCGGGCCGTGTCCCGCCAAAGGCGCTCCAAGGAAGACGGTCAGGCCGGGTCCCCGACCTCCTCGGGTGTCGTCTCCTTCAGTTCTCCCTCCTCCAGGAGCAGCCAGCGGGTGATGCCGAGGGACCTGAGGAACGGCAGGTCGTGGCCGGCCACGATGAGCGCTCCCTCGTAGGACTCCAGGGCGGTCGTGAGCTGGCGCACGCTCGCCATGTCCAGGTTGTTCGTCGGCTCGTCGAGCAGCAGGAGCTGCGGTGCGGGCTCGGCCAGCATCAGCGCCGCCAGGGCCGCCCGGAAGCGTTCGCCGCCGGACAGCGTGGCCGCCTTCTGGTCGGCGCGGGCGCCCCGGAACAGGAAGCGGGCCAGACGCGCCCGGATCCGGTTGTTGGTGGCGCCCGGCGCGAACTGGGCCACGTTCTCGGCGACGGACAGCTCGCCGTCGAGGACGTCCAGCCGTTGCGGCAGGAACCGCAGCGGCACATGCGCCTCCACTTCGCCCGCCACCGGCGCCAGCTCCCCGGCGATGGTGCGCAGCAGGGTCGTCTTGCCCGCGCCGTTGCGCCCGATCAGCGCGATCCGCTCGGGACCGCGCAGGTCGAGGATGCCGTTGACGCGCGCCCCGTACGCCAGTTCCAGGCCGCGCAGGGTGAGCACGTTCCGGCCCGGCGGTACGGCCGTGTACGGCAGCTCGACGCGGATCTCGTCGTCGTCCCGTACGGCGTCCACCGCCTCGTCGAGCCGGTCCTTGGCCTCGGCGAGCCTCTCCTCGTGCATGATGCGGTGCTTGCCCGCGGACTCCTGCGCCGCGCGCTTGCGTGCCCCCATCACGATCTTCGGTTCACGCTTCTGCTCCCACATCTTCTGCCCGTAGCGCTTGCGGCGGGCCAGCTTGACCTGGGCGTCCACCAGTTCGCGCTTCTGCTTGCGAAAGTCCGCCTCGGCGACCCGCACCATGCGTTCGGCCGCCTCCTGCTCCACGGCGAGGGCCTCCTCGTAGGCCGAGAAGTTGCCGCCGTACCAGGTGATCTCCCCGGCACGCAGATCCGCGATCTGGTCGACCAGTTCGAGAAGCTCGCGGTCGTGGCTGACGACGACCAGCACGCCCGGCCAGGACGAGACGGCCGCGTACAGCCGCCTGCGCGCGTACAGGTCCAGGTTGTTCGTGGGCTCGTCGAGCAGCAGCACGTCCGGGCGGCGCAGCAGCAGCGCGGCCAGGCGGAGCAGTACCGACTCGCCGCCGGACACCTCGCCGACCGTGCGGTCCAGGCCGATGTGGCCGAGACCGAGTTCACCGAGGGTGACGAGCGCGCGCTCCTCGACGTCCCAGTCGTCGCCGACCGTCTCGAAGTGCTCCGCGGACGCGTCGCCCGCCTCGATGGCGTGCAGTGCGGCCCGCCGGGCGGCGATGCCGAGCGCCTCGTCGACGCGCAGGGCGGTGTCGAGCGTGACGTTCTGCGGGAGGTAGCCGACCTCGCCGGTCACCTTGACGGTGCCGTCCGACGGGGTGAGCTCGCCGGCGATCAGCTTCAACAGGGTCGACTTTCCCGATCCGTTGACGCCGACCAGCCCGGTCCTGCCGGGGCCGAAGGCCACGTCGAGGCCGTCGAGGACGGAGGTGCCGTCGGGCCAGCCGAAGGACAGGGACGTACAACTGAGAGAAGTGGACACAAGGGCCTCGCGGTTGCTGGGTGCGGTCGGGGTGGACGCGTGTCGAGACACCGCAGGGCGCGGACCGGGGAACCGGGGGCACACAAAGGCCCTGTGCCGGAGGACGGCTCGGACGCCGAGGTCGCACACGACGCACACACCCGACGGGTGTGACGCGGTGTCTCAGGACCTCAGACGAGCAACGTCCTTCTCCAATCGACGGCAACAGGACCGCTGAACAACGTACGAGGGGTGCGCCGGGCCGTCAACGCAATTAATCGCGAGCCCGCGCCGCGAGCTCGCACCGGCCCCCACGTACACGTCGGATTTCTGCCGGCCCGCGCCCCGGCCCGGCTGGTTGAGTCGTCCGCATGACGAACGAGAACACCCCGGGAGACCGCGCCCTGGCCTTTTGCGCCCTGCACATCCCGGGGCGTCCGCTCGTCCTGCCGAACGCCTGGGACGCGATGAGCGCCCGGCTCGCCGAGGACGCCGGCGCCGCCGCGGTGGCGACCACCAGCGCAGGGCTCGCCTGGAGCCTCGGCACAGCCGACGGCGACCGGCTGGAGCGGGACCGAGCACTGGACGCGGTGGCGCGCATCGCCGCCACGGTCCGCGTCCCGGTCGGCGCCGACGTCGAGAGCGGCTACGCGAAGGACCCGGCGGGCGTCGCCGACACCGTCCGCGCGGTGCTCGCGGCGGGCGCGGTGGGCATCAACATCGAGGACGCGCTGTACGAGGAGGGGAGCGGCCCGCTGCGGCCGCTCGCCGAACAGGCGAGCGAAGCGAAATGGGGGTCCCCCCGGACGAAGTCTGGGGGAGCATCGCCGCCGCCCGCGAGGCCGCCGACGCGCAGGGCGTGCCGCTGTTCGTCAACGCCCGGATCGACACCTTCCTGGGGGGCGCCGGGGGAGTGGACGCCACCCTGGAGCGGGCCGCCGCCCGTCCGCGCCGCGGGCGCCGACGGGATCTTCGTCCCCGGGGCCGTCGACCCGGAAACGGTCAGGGCGCTCGCCGAGGGCATCGATGGACCGCTCGACGTGCTGGCGGGCCCCGGCGCACCGTCCGTCGCCGAGCTCGCCGCCCTGGGCGTGGCCCGGGTGAGCGCCGGGTCCGGCCCGGACCGGGCCGCCTACGCGGTCGTCCGCCGCGCGGCGCGGGAGCTGCTGGACGCGGGGACGTACCGGGCACAGGAGCAGGGGCTGGACTACGGGGAGCTCAACACCCTGCTGACGCGGGGGCGCTAGGTCAGCAGGCGTCCCGCATCAATTCGGCCAGTTGGTGGTCGAGGTCCAGCTGGAGGTGTTCCAGGCCCTCGGGCACGAGCTCGTTCGTGGCCTGCAGGAACCGGCGGATCTCGCCCGTGCGGACGTGCACGACGGCGGTGCCCTCGGGGGCGTGGAACTCCAGCACGGTGCGGTCGTACCCGTACGGCCGCACCCGGACGTCGCCGTGGCCCTCCGGGCCGTGCAGGCCCGCGGAGAGGAGCTGGCGGGCGAAGCTCCAGCACACCTCCACGCCCTCCAGGGTGGCCGGGGCGGGGAAGGTCATCCGGACGGCGAACGGGTCGTGCCGGTCGTAGCGCAGCGTGGCGGGAATGCTCGGCATGCGCGGTGCGGCGGCGACGAGTCGGGCCTCTACGGGCTGCTCGATGACGATGGACAACGCCTTGCTCCCTCGTGACGGCTGGACGAACTTCCGGGTGGCTGAGACCCGGCACTGGAAGAGACGACGGAATCAGCCAATCCGTGCACACGAATTTCGAGTGACCTCGGTCACCGCGTCCATGCACGCGAGGGGCAGGTGAGTTCCGTACCGCCGTGAGCGGCGCCCGGGGCCCCTGGACGACGCCGGGGCGGTGGGCTAGCTTCGCCCGCCATGAGGCGTTTGGGGAGCACGCGACGAACGAGACGTACGACCCGTACCAGCCGGATGGTGGCCGCGGGGGTCGCCTGCGGGGCGGCGCTGGCCGCGCTGACGCTCGCACCGGCGCACGCCGCGCCGCAGGGCGGCCACCGCGCACCGCACTGGGAACTCAAGGACACCGGCACCCCCGACATCCGCTACCGCGGGCTGTCCGCCGTCAGCCGCGACACCGCCTGGGTGGCCGGATCCGGCGGTACGGTCCTGCGCACCACGGACGGCGGGGCGAGCTGGCGCAACGTTTCCCCGCCGGGCGCGGCCGCTCTGCAGTTCCGGGACATCGAGGCGTTCGACGCGCGCCGCGCGGTGGTGCTGGCCATCGGCGAGGGCGAGGACTCCCGCGTCTACCGCACCGACGACGGCGGCGCGACCTGGACGGAGTCCTTCCGCAACACCGACCCGAAGGCGTTCTACGACTGCCTCTCCTTCTTCGACCGCCGCCACGGCCTCGCCATGAGCGACCCGGTGGACGGAAAGTTCCGCATCCTGTCCACCGGCGACGGCGGCCGCACCTGGCGGGTGCTGCCCTCCGACGGCATGCCCGCCGCGCTGGACGGCGAGGCGGGCTTCGCGGCGAGCGGTCAGTGCCTGGTCACCTCCGGTCCCGAGGACGCGTGGCTGGCGACCGGCGGCGGCGCACGCGCGCGCGTGCTGCACTCCACGGACCGCGGCCTGACCTGGACGGCCACCGACACGCCGGTCCCGGCCGGCGACCCGGCCCGCGGCGTGTTCGCCCTCGCCTTCCGCGACCGCACCCACGGCCTCGCCGTCGGCGGCGACTACCGCGCGGACCAGCCCTCCCCGCAGGCGGCGGCGCTCACCCCGGACGGCGGCCGCAGCTGGCGGCCCGCCGCCGCGCCCCCGCCCGCCTACCGCTCCGGCGCCGCCTGGCTCCCGCACAGCCGCGGCGCCGCGCTCGCCGTCGGCCCCACCGGAACCGACCTGACCACCGACGCCGGGCGCACCTGGCGGACGGTCGACACCGGCTCGTACGACACCGTGGACTGCACCCCCGACCTGGGCTGCTGGGCGGCCGGGGAGAAGGGGCGCGTGGCGCGGCTGGAGAGCTGATGCGGCGGGCCGCGGCGCGGGTACTCGGTCGTCGTGCACGACACGAGAGGTCGTCGCACACGACACGAGAGGAAGTGAGCGGCCATGCCACGCGGTGCCAGTCCCAAGCGGGAACGTCAGTACGAGCACATCAAGCAGAGCGCCCTGGACCGGGGCGAGAGCACGGAGCGCGCCGAGGAGATCGCGGCGCGGACGGTCAACAAGGAACGCGCCAGGGCCGGTGAGTCGAAGACCGCCAGTCGCACCTCGACCCAGGACATGTCGTCCGGCGAGCGCGGCGGCAGGCGGTCCCACCAGGGTGCCCAGGGGCCCACCTACGACCAGCTGTACGAGGAGGCCAAGCAGCGCAACGTCAAGGGCCGTTCGGACATGAACAAGGAGCAGCTGCGGCGCGCGCTGGGCGGGAAGAAGAGCTGAGCCCGCGCGCTCAGCCGAGCGTCTCGCGGTAGCGCTCCAGCCCGGGCGCCGTCTTGGTGGCGATGAACTCCGTGATGCGGTAGGCGCACACCCCGGCGGCGACGAACGGATCGCCCGCGGCGACGTCCTCGATGCGCGCGCGGTCCTCCGCGACGGCCAGGATCACCCCGCCCTCGCGGGGGTCCTTGCGCCCGGAGGCGAGGAAGAGGCCCTTCTCGTACTGCTCGTCGAGCCATGCCACGTGCGCCGGCATCACGGCGTCCACGGCGTCGAGCGGTGCGGTGTAGATCAGGTCCAGTACGAACATGATCACGAGCCTACCCCTGGGCGCCCGCGCGGCCGGCCGGGCCCGTACAGTCGACCCCACCATGACGACCGTACGTGTGCCCGCGGGCTGGCCCGCGACCGAGGAGCAGGCCCGCGCCGTACAGGACGAACTGCGCGGACGGGTGGTGCTGGACGAGCCGGGGCCGCCGCCCGGGACGGGGTACGTCACCGGGGTCGACGTCGCCTACGACGACGAGCGGGACGTCGTCGCGGCCGCGGCCGTCGTGCTGGACGCGGCGACGCTGGACGTGGTGGCCGAGGCGACGGCCGTCGGGCGGATCTCCTTCCCGTACGTCCCCGGGCTGCTCGCCTTCCGCGAGATCCCCACCGTCCTGGCCGCCCTCGACGCCCTTCCCCACCCGCCGGGCCTGGTGGTCTGCGACGGCTACGGACTGGCCCACCCGCGCCGCTTCGGCCTCGCCAGCCACCTCGGCGTGCTCACCGGGCTGTCCACCATCGGCGTCGCCAAGAACCCGTTCACCTTCACGTACGACGACCCGGACCCCCGGCGCGGCAGCGGCACCCCGCTCCTCGCGGGCACCGAGGAGGTCGGTCGCGCCCTGCGCACCCGGGACTCCGTCAAGCCGGTCTTCGTCTCCGTCGGCCACCGGGTGAGCCTGGACAACGCCTGCGCCCACACGCTCGCGCTCACCCCGCAGTACCGGCTCCCGGAGACAACGCGCCGGGCGGACGCGCTCTGCCGGCGCGCGCTTCGCGAGGCGACGCGCGGGCGGAGCCCTCTCGTCGAGCATGCGGCCGCGGATCCCGAACGGAGCTGGGGCCGTTCCCTGTTCGAGCGCCAGCCCCTTCCCGTCGTCTGGGCGGGCCGGGTGCTCCGGGCGGCGGCGGAGGGGCTGGGCCGGACACCGGAGATCGACGCCGCGCTGGACCTCGCGGACGACCGCGACCGCTGGAGCCGGGGGCGCGAGGTGTTCGAGCTGGTCCGCGGGCGAGGACTCGCGGCCTGGGAGCATCCGACGCAGGAGCAGCAACTCCTGGTCCGCCTTGCGGAGCTGGTCGGCAAGCTCGCCCACAACGAGGCGGGACCCCCGCCGCTCTTCGACTACCACGCGGGGTGGCGGATCGGCCCCCTCGCGGTCCGGCTCGCCACCGCCGCCCACGATCCGGCCGTACGGGACCGCATCGCGGAAGCGCTGGGGGACTGGCCGTCGGCTGAGTACGACGCCTGAGTACGACGCCTGAGTACGTTGTGTGAGTAGCTGTACGGATGTGACGGCCCCGCCGCGACCGGCACGCTGTGGCGCATGACGACATCCCGTGCCGCAAAGCCCCTCGCAGACCCCAACCGCCCCGTCGAGCGCGCCGTGACGGCCGCGCTTGTCCTCGCCGTGCTGGCGGGGCTCGGCTGGATAGGCGGGATGATCTACACGGTACTGGGGTGGCCGCTCTAGCCGCCGCTAGAAGGTCGCCACCACTCTGAACGTGATCCCCGCCGTGCGCAGCCGCTCGGTCAGGGCGTCGCCCATCGCCTGGACCGTCGTGACCTGGCCGGCTGTCGGCGGCAGGTCGTCGAAGGCCAGGGACAGGGCCGACTCGGCGAACATCTTCGCCGTCTCGTCGTAACCGGGGTCGCCGCCGCAGACCTCCGTGAACACGCGCCGGCCGCCGCCCTTGCCGACGAACCGGACCGAGAACCAGCTCTTCGCGCGCTTGTCGGCGCTCGGCCCGTCCCCGGGCTTGAGCCGGTCCGACAGCCAGCGCCGGGCGGGCGGCAGCTGAGCGGCGGCGACCACCGCGCCCACGGCCGCGACCGAGCCCAGGGCGACGGGCAGCCGCTTGACGGCCGCGTAGTGCCGATAGCGGAAGTCCGGGCCGTACCGGTCCACGGCCTTCGCCGACCGCCGGACGATCTGCGCGTCGATGGTCGGCAGGGGGAGGGCCCAGGCCCCGACCTCCTTGGCGAACCGTGGCGCACCGGTCGGCGCCGAAGCCCTGCGTCCCATCAGCCGCGGCTCGTGCCGGCCGCGGTCGCGCGCGGCGGCGAGCATCTGCCGGCCGCGCCCCATCTGGGTCAGTGCCGAGGCGAGGGTGCCGCCGGAGAAGGTGGCGTCGGCGGTCACGTATCCGTCCACCGTCAGCGGTACGCCCTCGGGCAGCTGCCGGACCGTGAAGTACGCCCCCAGGTCGTGCGGCACCGAGTCGAAACCGCAGGCATGCACCAGCCGGGCGCCGGTCTCACGCGCGCGTGCGTCGTGGCGGACGTACATCAGGTCCACGAACTCGGGCTCGCCCGTGAGGTCGAGATAGTCCGCCCCGCTGTCCGCGCAGGCGGCGACGAGTTCCTCGCCGTAGCGGACGTACGGCCCGACGGTCGAGGCCACCACGCGCGCGTGCCCGGCCAGTTCGCGCAGTGTCCCGGGTTCGGTGACGTCCGCCCGGAGCACCCCGACCTCCGCACCGCCCGGCAGCCGTTCGCGCAGCGCCCGCAGCCGGCTCTCGTCACGGCCGGCGATCGCCCAGCGCAGGTTCTCGGGCGCATGTGCGGCCAGGTACTCCGCGGTGAGCGTCCCGACGAAGCCCGTGGCTCCGAAGAGCACGATGTCGTACGGACGGTCCGTCCTGCTCAGCCTGCTCATGACACCTCTCGGTCGTGCAACCCGCGCCGCTGTCGGTGGCTGAGGCTAGCGTGAGGTGTGCGGAGCCCGACGACCAGCCCGGAGGCAGCCGATGGCCGTGCCCGGCAACACCCTGAAGAAGTGGGAAAAAGTGCGTCGCGCCGAGCCCGTCGGCTACGGCCTCGGGCGGGCTGGGTGCGGATCCCGCTGCAGCAGCCGGGCGCCCCGGCCGGCGAGCAGCTGTGCGACTGGGTCGAGGAGAGCCATCAGGTGATCGCCCCCAAGCGGCTCATGGCGGAACTCGACGCGCGCTGACCTCCCGCGGACCACGCTGGGCGAGCGGACTTCCGGGTAACTTGGCTAAGCGCTTGCTCGCCAGGTCTTGTGCCGGGTGGAACACGTTCTTAGCATCACTGGTGTTACATCAGTTGTGTCACAAGACTGGGGGCGGCATGAGGACGGCCAGGACGCCGACGCCGGGACAGGGCCCGCTCACGGGCGTGCGCGTGGTCGAGCTGGCCGGGATCGGACCCGGCCCGTTCGCCGCGATGCTCCTCGCCGACCTGGGCGCCGACGTCGTACGGGTGGACCGGCCGGGCGGCAACGGCCTGGGCATCGACCCGGCGTACGACGTCACCAACCGCAACAAGCGCTCAGTGCTCGTCGACCTGAAGTCGGCGGACGGCCCGGCGCGCGTCCTCGACCTGGTCGAACGGGCCGACATCCTCATCGAGGGCTTCCGCCCCGGCGTCGCCGAGCGCCTCGGCGTCGGCCCCGAGGACTGCCACGCCCGCAATCCGCGGCTGGTCTACGGCCGGATGACCGGCTGGGGCCAGGAGGGCCCGCTCGCCCAGCGTGCCGGCCACGACATCGCGTACATCGCCCTCACCGGCACCCTCGGCATGATCGGCGCCCCGGACGAGCCCCCGGCCATCCCCGCGAACCTGGTCGGCGACTACGCGGGCGGCTCCCTCTACCTGGTCGTCGGTGTCCTCGCCGCCCTGCACCACGCGCGCGCGACCGGTACCGGCCAGGTCGTCGACGCCGCCATCGTGGACGGCGCCGCGCACCTCTCCGCGATGATCCACGGCATGCTGGCCGCCGGCGGCTGGCAGGACCGGCGCGGCGCCAACCTCCTGGACGGCGGCTGCCCCTACTACGGCACCTACGAGACCGCCGACGGCAGATACATGGCGGTCGGCGCCCTGGAGCGGCAGTTCTACGAGGAGTTCCTGCACCTGATGGACCTCGACGAGCTGGCCCCCGCCCGCAAGGACTGGACCCGCTGGGGCGAGCTGCGCGAGCGCGTCGCCGCCCGCTTCAAGTCCCGTACCCAGGACGAGTGGACGGCCGTCTTCGAGGGCTCCGACGCCTGTGTGGCCCCCGTCCTGTCCCTGCGCGAGGCCCCGCACCACCCGCACCTCGCCGCCCGCGGCACCTTCACCGACCACGGCGGCATCACCCAGCCCGCGCCGGCCCCCCGCTTCACCGAGACCCCCACCACCGTCCGCACCGGCCCCGTCCTGCCGGGCGCCGACACCACGGAAGTGGCCCGCGACTGGGACGTACCCCGGCTCATCACCGACCCCGAGAAGGACGGCGACTGATGGAACTCTCGATCCCCCTCGACTACGCGACCGACCCGCGCACGGCCGCGGACCAGGCCGCCGCTCTGGAGTCGGCGGGCCTCGACGCCGTCTGGGTCGCGGAGGCGTACGGCTTCGACGCCCCCACGATCATGGGCTATCTGGCCGCCCGCACCGAACGGATGAAGATCGGCTCCGCGATCCTCAACGTCTACTCCCGCACCCCCGCCCTGATCGCTCAGACTGCCGCCGGCCTCGACGCCATGTCGGGCGGCCGCGCCGTCATCGGGCTCGGCGCCTCCGGCCCGCAGGTGGTCGAGGGCTGGCACGGGAAGGCGTACGACAAGCCCCTCGGCCGCACCCGCGAGACCATCGAGCTGACCCGGCGCATCCTGCGCCGCGAGGTCATCGACCACCACGGCATCACGGACATGCCCCGGCCCGGCGGCCTCGGCAAGCCCCTGAAGATCCTCACCAAGCCCGTGCGCCCCGCGGTGCCCCTGTACGTCGCCTCCCTCGGCCCCGCCAACGTCCGTATGACCGCCGAGATCGCCGACGGCTGGCTGCCCACCCTGTTCGTCCCCGAGAAGGCCAAAGACGTGTGGGGGACCCCGCTCGCGGAAGGCGCCGCCCGCCGCGACCCCGCCCTGGAGCCGCTGCGGATCGTCGCGGGCGGGCTGCTCGCCATCGGCGAGGACGCGGCCGCCGTACGGGACCTCGCCCGCCCGAAGATCGCCCTGTACGTCGGCGGCATGGGCGCGCCCGGCAAGAACTTCTACAACGACCTCGCCGTCGCGTACGGCTACGAGAAGGAAGCCCGGCTCATCCAGGAGCTGTACCTCTCCGGCCGCAAGAAGGAGTCCGAGGCGGCCGTCCCGGACGAACTCTGCGAGCTCATGTCGCTGTGCGGCCCGGAGGGTTACGTCCGTGAGCGCGTCGCCGCGTTCCGCGAGGCGGGCGTGACGATGCTGAACGTCGTCCCGGTGGGCCCGGACCCGGCCCGCCTGGTCGAGACCGTCAAGAGCTGGCTCTGAAAAACCCTCACCCTCCCGGAAAGGCTTGTCAGTGAGCACCGAAGCGTACGTGTACGACGCGATCCGCACTCCGCGCGGCCGCGGCAAGGCGAACGGCGCCCTGCACGGCACGAAGCCCATCGACCTGGTCGTCGGGCTCATCCACGAGATCCGTGACCGTTTCCCCGGCCTCGACCCGGCCGCCGTCGACGACATCGTCCTCGGCGTCGTCGGCCCGGTCGGCGACCAGGGCTCGGACATCGCCCGGATCGCGGCGATCGCGGCCGGACTGCCGGACACCGTGGCGGGCCTCCAGGAGAACCGCTTCTGTGCGTCCGGCCTGGAAGCCGTCAACCTGGCCGCCGCCAAGGTGCGCTCCGGCTGGGAGGACCTCGTCCTGGCCGGCGGCGTGGAGTCGATGTCCCGGGTGCCGATGGCCTCGGACGGCGGCGCCTGGTTCAACGACCCCATGACCAACCTCGCCGTCAACTTCGTGCCCCAGGGCATCGGCGCCGACCTGATCGCCACCATCGAGGGCTTCTCCCGGCGCGACGTCGACGAATACGCGGCCCTCTCGCAGGAGCGCGCGGCCACCGCCATGAAGGAGGGCCGCTTCGAGCGCTCCGTCGTCCCCGTCAAGGACCGCAGCGGACTCGTGGTCCTCGACCACGACGAGTTCCCGCGCCCCGGCACCACCGCCGACTCGCTCGCCAAGCTGAAGGCGTCCTTCGCCGACATCGGCGAGCTGGGCGGCTTCGACGCGGTGGCCCTGCAGAAGTACCACTGGGTCGAGAAGATCGACCACGTCCACCACGCGGGCAACTCCTCCGGCATCGTGGACGGCGCCTCGCTGGTCGCGATCGGCTCCAAGGAGGTCGGCGAGCGCTACGGACTCACCCCGCGCGCGCGGATCGTCTCCGCGGCCGTCTCCGGCTCCGAGCCGACCATCATGCTCACCGGGCCCGCGCCCGCCACCCGCAAGGCGCTCGCCAAGGCCGGGCTGACCATCGACGACATCGACCTCGTCGAGATCAACGAGGCGTTCGCGGCCGTCGTGCTGCGCTTCGTCAAGGACATGGGCCTGTCCCTGGACAAGGTCAACGTCAACGGCGGCGCGATCGCGCTGGGCCACCCGCTCGGCGCCACCGGCGCGATGATCCTCGGCTCGCTCATCGACGAACTGGAGCGCCAGGACAAGCGGTACGGCCTCGCCACGCTGTGCGTGGGCGGCGGCATGGGCATCGCCACCGTCGTCGAGCGCATCTAGTTCCCAGCGGCAGCAGAGACTTCAGACCTCAACGGAGACCCCTGACATGACCGAGAGCACCACCATCCGCTGGGAACAGGACGACACCGGCGTCGTCACCCTCGTCCTGGACGACCCCAACCAGTCCGCGAACACCATGAACGCGGCCTTCCGCGACTCGCTCGCCGCGATCACGGACCGCCTGGAGGCGGAGCAGGACTCCATCCGCGGCATCATCTTCACCTCCGCCAAGAAGACCTTCTTCGCGGGTGGCGACCTGCGCGACCTCATCCGCGTCACCCCCGAGACCGCCCAGGACCTGCTCGACGGCGGCCTCGCCATCAAGCGGAACCTGCGCCGTATCGAGACCCTGGGCAAGCCGGTCGTCGCGGCGATCAACGGCGCGGCCCTGGGCGGCGGCTTCGAGCTCGCCCTCGCCTGCCACCACCGCGTCGCCCTCGACACCCCCGGCACCAAGATCGGCTGCCCCGAGGTCACCCTCGGCCTGCTCCCCGGCGGCGGCGGAGTCGTGCGCACCGTACGCCTGCTGGGCATCGCCGACGCGCTGCTGAAGGTCCTCCTCCAGGGCACCCAGTACAACGCGCGGCGCGCCCAGGACAACGGCCTCGTCCACGAGGTGGCCGCCACGCCCGAGGAACTGCTCGCCAAGGCCCGCGCCTTCATCGACGCCAACCCCGAGTCGCAGCAGCCCTGGGACAAGCCGGGCTACCGGATCCCGGGCGGCACGCCGGCCAACCCGAAGTTCGCGGCCAACCTGCCCGCCTTCCCGGCCAACCTGCGCAAGCAGACGGGCGGCGCGCCCTACCCGGCCCCGCGCAACATCCTCGCGGCCGCTGTCGAGGGCTCCCAGGTCGACTTCGAGACCGCCCAGGTCATCGAGGCCCGCTACTTCGTCGAGCTGGCGGCGGGCCAGACCTCGAAGAACATGATCCAGGCGTTCTTCTTCGACCTCCAGGCCGTCAACTCCGGCGCCAACCGCCCCAAGGGCATCGAGGCGCGCAAGGTCCGCAAGGTCGCCGTCCTCGGCGCCGGCATGATGGGCGCGGGCATCGCCTACTCGTGCGCCCGCGCGGGCATCGACGTCGTCCTGAAGGATGTGTCGGCAGAGGCGGCGCAGAAGGGCAAGGGCTACTCCGAGAAGCTGTGCGCCAAGGCCGTGGCCAAGGGCCGTACCAGCCAGGAGAAGGCCGACGCGCTGCTCGCCCGCATCACGCCCACCGCCGACGCGGCCGACCTCGCCGGCTGCGACGCGGTCATCGAGGCCGTCTTCGAGGACACGACCCTCAAGCACAAGGTGTTCCAGGAGATCGAGAGCGTCGTCGCCCCCGACGCGCTGCTCTGCTCCAACACCTCCACCCTGCCCATCACCGCCCTCGCCGAAGGCGTGGAGCGCCAGGCCGACTTCATCGGACTGCACTTCTTCTCGCCCGTCGACAAGATGCCGCTCGTCGAGATCATCAAGGGCGAGCGCACCGGCGACGAGGCCCTCGCGCGCGCTTTCGACCTGGTCCGGCAGATCAACAAGACGCCCATTGTCGTCAACGACTCCCGCGGCTTCTTCACCTCGCGGGTGATCGGACACTTCATCAACGAGGGTGTCGCGATGGTCGGCGAGGGCATCGAGCCCGCGTCGGTCGAGCAGGCGGCCGCCCAGGCCGGCTACCCGGCCAAGGTGCTCTCCCTGATGGACGAGCTGACCCTGACCCTGCCCCGCAAGATTCGGGGCGAGTCGAAGCGGGCCGTCGAGGAGGCGGGCGGCACCTGGCAGGCGCACCCCGCCGAGGCCGTCATCGACCGCATGGTCGACGAGTTCGGGCGCCCCGGACGCAGCGGCGGCGCGGGCTTCTACGAGTACGGCGAGGACGGCAAGCGGGCCGGGCTGTGGCCGGGGCTGCGCGAGCACTTCACCGAGCCCGGACACCAGATCCCGTTCCGGGACATGCAGGAGCGCATGCTCTTCTCCGAGGCACTCGACACCGTCCGGCTCCTCGAAGAGGGCGTCCTGACGTCCGTCGCCGACGCCAACATCGGCTCCATCTTCGGCATCGGCTTCCCGGGCTGGACCGGCGGTGTGCTCCAGTACATCAACGGCTACGACGGCGGCGCCGGGGCAGGCGCCGGTGTCGCCGGTTTCGTGGCACGCGCCCGTGAACTCGCCGAGCGCTACGGCGAGCGGTTCCAGCCGCCCGCCCTGCTGGTCGAGAAGGCGGAGCGGGGGGAGACCTTCACCGACGCACGCTGAGCAAGTCCCCAGGTGACACGGCCGCGCCCGCGCCCTGCCGGAGCTCCGGCGAGGCGCGGGCGCGCGCCGTAACGGGTGAACTTCTTGCACGCCTGTGGACAGCGGGGGCTTGGGGACGCGACCGTGAGGGCGAGCGAACTCGGCCATACCGCTCAGGGGGGGTCCCCATGCCGTACTCACGCTCTGCCCTGCGAAGATTCCTCGCCGTCGCCTCGGCCTGCCTCCTCGGCGGAGCCTCTGCCCTCGCGGTCGCTCCCGTCGCCGCGGCCGAACCGGCCACGCCCGTCGGCTATCCGGCGGGCGCGACCGCAACCCGCTACTCGGGGCTCGCCTTCGACGCCTGCACGGCCCCGCCGCTCACCACCGTGCAGGCCTGGAACGCCTCGCCCTACCGCGCCCTCGGCGTCTATGTCTCCGGCGTCAACCGTACGTGCGCCCAGCCGCAGCTGACCGCGTCCTGGGTGGCCTCCGTGACCGGGCTGAAGTGGCGCCTGCTTCCCATACACAAGGGCCTGCAACCGCCGTGCGGGGCACGGCCGTCCGACGCCAAGATCAGCACGAGCCCGGCCACGGCCCGCTCGCAGGGCACCGCGGCCGCCACGGAGGCGATCGCCGCGGCCAAGGCCCTCGGCATGCTGCCCGGCAGCGCCCTCTACAACGACATCGAGCACTACACCCAGACCGACGGCACCTGCCGCACGGCCGTCCTGACCTATGTCTCCGCCTGGACCAAGGAACTCCACCGGCTCGGCTATGTCTCCGGCGTCTATATGAACCTCAACCTGGGCGCCCGCCAACTCGCCGACAGCTACACGTCCACGGCCTACGCACGCCCGGACGCCCTGTGGATCGCGCGCTACGACAGCGTCGACTCCCTCAAGGGCTGGGCCGGCATCGCCGACTCCAAATGGGCTGTCCACCAGCGCGCCAAGCAGTTCCGCGGCGGCCACGACGAGACCTACGGCGGAGTGACCCTCAACGTCGACACCGACCGGCTCGACGCGCCCGTCGCCACGGTGGCGTACCCGTACAAGGTGACCAGCACGACCCCGCTCAACGCCCGCACCGGGCCCGCGACCAGCTACCCCGTCACCGCGACCTACGCCCCCGGCGCGACCCTGAAGGTCGTCTGCCAGACGCCCGGCACCAAGGTCGGCACCACGTCCGTGTGGGACAGGCTCACCAACGGCGGCTATGTCTCGGACCGTTACGTCAGCACCCCCTCCGGCACGGGCTACAGCGCGCCGCTGCCCCGCTGCGCCTACCCGTACCAGGTGACCGCCTCGGCAGGCGTGACCGAGCGCAGCGGCCCCGGCACGGGGTACTCCGCCGTCGGCACCTCGCCCGGCGGAGCCTTGGCGTGGGTCACCTGCCAGCGGTCCGGTTCCACGGTCGGCACCACCAAGATCTGGGACCGGCTCGACAACGGCCACTATGTGTCGGACCACTATGTGGCCACGCCCAGCGGCACCTCGTACAGCAAGCCCGTGCCGCGCTGCTGAGCCGAGCGACGGGCCGGTGGGTCATGGGGCTTCGTCTGCCTGCGCATCGTCGAGCCACAGGCGCAGCTCCTGCTTCAGGGACCGCTGGAACGTGGTCAGCAGCCCCTGCACCACCAGCGGTTGCATATGGGCGGACAGCGACCGCACATGCCGCGCGTCCCGCTCCGAGACCTCGTCGCGCAGCAGTTGCGAGAGCTCGTGGGCGGCCGCGCGCGAGTGCTCCAGGAGCACCTTCCGCGCGGCGAGGATCGCCTCCTGGGACAGCGGTACGTCCAGCAGCTCGACGCCGAGCCGCAGCTGTCCGAGGTCCACGCGGTAGGCGTCACCGGCCCGTTCGACGACGTCCATCGCCACGAGCCGGTCCAGGTCGCCCTCGTCCAGGGACCGCCCCGCCCGCCGCTCCAGTTCCTCGCGCGACAGTGTCTCCGCCGCGTCCGGGGCCCACGAGGAGACCACGGCCCGGTGCACGGCGAGTTCGTGCGCGGTCAGGTCCGGCGGCAGCTGCCGCAGATACCGCTCGATCGCGGCCAGCGTCATGCCCTGGTGCTGCAACTCCTCGATCAGCGCCAGGCGCGCCAGATGCTCCCGGCCGTAGTGACCCACCCGGCGCGGACCGATCACCGGCGGCGGCAGCAGGCCCCTGGTGCCGTAGAAGCGGACCGTGCGGACCGTGACGCCCGCCCGGGCGGCCAGCTCGTCGATGGTGAGGGTCGGCTCCTCGGTGTCGGTCGTCATGTGCAGCAGTATTGCTGTCTCACCAGTGCTGTGACACCTCTTCCGCGGTGCGACCGGAGTGTGAGCCGCGGGTGACCGCGATGTGAGAAGAGCCGCTCTGTGACGAGGAACATCGCATACGGGGTGATCCTTCTGGAAAGCTGCTCCCTTGGTCTGTACCGCGACACAAGGGCGGTGCGGGCCGAGACAGTACGGACACCCGGGCCCACGACGCCCGGGCGCACCAGAGAGTGGAACCACCCGTGAGCAAGGACGCCGTGGAATCGGCACAGGTCGCCGCCCCTACCCGGGCGACCGGGACGCCCGCGGACGCGGGCGACGCCGGCTACAGCAAGGCCCTCAAGGCCCGCCACGTCAACATGATCGCCATCGGCGGCGCCATCGGCACCGGACTCTTCCTCGGCGCCGGCGGCCGTCTGCACAACGCCGGCCCCGCACTCGCCCTGGCCTATCTGGTCTGCGGCGTGTTCGCCTTCTTCGTCGTACGGGCCCTCGGTGAGCTCGTCCTGTACCGGCCCTCGTCCGGTTCGTTCGTGTCGTACGCGCGCGAGTTCCTCGGCGAGAAGGGCGCCTATGTCGCCGGCTGGATGTACTTCCTGAACTGGTCGACCACCGGTATCGCCGACATCACCGCGATCGCGCTGTACACGCACTACTGGAGCATGTTCACCAGCATCCCGCAGTGGGTGCTCGCCCTGGCCGCCCTCGCGGTGGTCCTGGCCGTGAACCTGATCTCCGTGAAGATCTTCGGCGAGATGGAGTTCTGGTTCGCGATCATCAAGGTCGCGACCCTCGTCGGCTTCATGCTGATCGGCATCTTCCTGCTCGCCACCCAGCACAAGGTCGGCGGCCAGACCCCGGGCCTGAGCGTCGTCACCGACCACGGCGGCATCATCCCGCACGGCATGATGCCGGTCGTCCTGGTCATGCAGGGCGTGATCTTCGCGTACGCCGCGCTGGAACTGGTCGGCGTCGCGGCCGGCGAGACCGCCGAGCCGGAGAAGGTCGTCCCGCGCGCGGTGAACTCGATCATGTGGCGGGTCGGCCTCTTCTACGTCGGCTCGGTCGTGCTGCTGGCCCTGCTGCTGCCGGGCTCGGTGTACTCGGCCGACCAGAGCCCCTTCGTGACGGTGCTCTCGAAGATCGGCGTCTCGGGCGCCGGTGACGTGATGAACCTGGTCGTCCTGACCGCCGCCATGTCCTCGCTGAACTCCGGCCTGTACTCCACCGGCCGCATCCTGCGCTCCATGGCGATCGCGGGCTCGGCCCCGAAGTTCACCGCCCGCATGAACCGCAGCCAGGTTCCGTACGGCGGCATCCTGCTGACCTGCGCGGTGTGCGTGCTCGGCGTCGGCCTCAACTACCTCATGCCGAGCCAGGCCTTCGAGATCGTGCTGAACGTCGCCTCCCTCGGCATCATCAGCACCTGGGTGATCATTATGATCTGCCACCTGGTCTTCGTCCGGCGTGCCCGGGCGGGGCTGGTCACCCGGCCGCACTTCCGCCTCAAGGGCAGCCCCGGCACGGAGATTGCCACGATCGCCTTCCTGCTGGTCTGCCTCGGCATGATGTGGAACGACCCCGAGGTCGGCCGCAAGACGCTGATGCTCATCCCGGTGATCGCCGCGCTGCTGGTCGGCGGCTGGCACGGGGTGCGCCGCCGGGTGTCGAAGACCGCGGACCGAGAGCTGTCCGAGCTCACGAAGTAGCAGGTCACGGCCACTGTCAGTGGCATCGCCTACGGTGGCGTCATGTCGGAGATCACATATGTCCGGGGTGACGCCACCGTGCCGTCGGGCAAGGGCGTCAAGGTGATCGCCCACGTCTGCAACGACATCGGGGGATGGGGAAAGGGCTTCGTCCTGGCGCTGTCGCGCCGCTGGCCGGAGCCGGAGGATGAGTACCGCGCATGGCACCGCCACCGCGCGTCGAACGACTTCGGGCTGGGCGCGATACAGCTGGTGCGGGCCGAGCGGTATGTCTGGGTGGCCAACATGATCGGTCAGCGGGGCACCCGCACGGGCAGCAAGGGCGTCCCTGTGCGCTACGAGGCCATCGACACGGCGCTCGCCCGGCTCGCCGACGAAGTGATCGAACTCGGCGCGTCCGTGCACATGCCCCGCATAGGCTGCGGTCTGGCAGGCGGGAAGTGGTCCCGGATCGAGCCGCTGATCACGGAGCGGCTGGTGCGGCGCGGGATCGCCGTGACGGTGTACGACCACGGGGAGGGCGGGGGATGAGCGACGGGATTGATGTTTTGGTGCTGGGCGGCGCGGGCGTGGACACGATCGTGTACGTCCCCGAACTGCCGCTCCCGTACGCCGACAGCTACATGATCGACTCCGGGATCCGCACCCGCGCCGGGCAGACCGGCGACTTCGTCGCGGTGGGCCTGAGCGCGCTGGGCCTGCGCACCCATCACCTCGACCTGCTCGGTGACGACCCCGAGGGCGAACTCGTCCGCGCGCTGCACCGGGAGCGCGGGATCCCGTTCACCGCGATCCCACAGCCCGCCGGCACCAAGCGCGCGGTGAATCTGGTCGGCCCGGACGGCCGTCGGCTCTCCCTCTACGACACCAGCCGGGCCCACGCCGACGACCGCTTCCCTGAGCGGACGGTCCGGGACCTCGCCGCGGCGAGCCGGCACGTCCACGTGGCCATCACCCACCCGTGCGCCGACGCCCTGCCCGCGCTGCGCGAGACCGGCGTCTCCGTCTCGACCGACCTGCACGACTGGGACGGCGAGAACCCCTACCACGAGCCCTTCGCCCACGCGGCGGACATCGTCTTCCTCTCGGCGGCGGCCCTCACCGACCCCGAGCGGACGATGCGCCGCATCGCGGACCGGGGCAGGGCCGAGCTGGTCGTCGCCACCGCCGGGGCCGAGGGTGCGTACCTGCTGTCCGACGGCGAGCTGAGCCACATACCGACGGTGACACCACCCGCGCCGGTGGTGGACACCAACGGCGCGGGCGACGCCTTCGCCGCAGGCTTCCTCTTCGCCCACCTCGACGGGGAGCCACCCCGGCGTTGCGCCCTGTACGGGACGGTGGCCGGGGCATACGCCTGCACGGTGCCGTCGACGGAGACGGACGCGATCGGCCGAGACCAACTGCTGGACCGGGTGGCGGAGCTGGTCTCGGCGGGCGTGTGAGCAGCCTCGCCCCCGGCCTCGTGCCTCCGGTGTCTCAGCCTCCGTGGGCCTCGTTCGTCGCCTCGATCTTCTTCCAGGACTTGGGCCGGACGGGGGCCGCCGCGGGCTCGGTGACGACCGCGGAGCGGGCCGCGGCGGCTGTCGGCTTCGTCGGCTGGAACAGCCAGGTGTCGAACAGGGCGGACAGCGGCTTGCCGGAGACCTTCTCGGCGTACGTCCGGAAGTCGGCCACGGACGCGTTGCCGTACGCGTGCTCCTTCGGCCAGCCCTTCAGGATGGCGAAGAACGCGTCGTCACCGACCTCGTTGCGCAGCGCCTGGACGGCCAGCGCGCCCCGGTCGTAGACGGCGATGTCGAACTGGTCGTCCGGTCCCGGGTCACCGGGCTCGACGGACCAGAAGGCGTCGTCGGCGGGGTGCGAGGCGTACACATAGTCGGCGAGCTGCTGCGTGGTGCCTTCGCCCTCGTGCTCCGACCACAGCCACTGCGCGTACCGCGCGAAGCCCTCGTTGATCCAGATGTCCTTCCAGCCCTTCAGCGACACGTCGTCGCCGTACCACTGGTGTGCCAGTTCGTGCACGACCACCGAGGTGTTGGAGCCGTTCGCGAACTGGCGCGGGCTGTAGTACACGCGGGTCTGGGTCTCCAGCGCGAACCCGGTGGTGGTGTTGGGGACATACCCGCCGGCCGAACCGAAGGGGTACGGCCCGAAGTAGCCGCTGAGCCAGTCGACGATCTCCCCGGTCCGCTCCACGCTCGCCCGCGCCGCCCCGTCGTTGTCCCCGAGGTCCTTGCTGTACGCGTTGACGACGGGGACCCCGCCCTCGGAGGTGCCCGTCGTGATGTCGAACTTCCCGACCGCCAGCGTGGCCAGATAGGTCGCCTGCGGCTTGTTCTCACGCCAGTTGTAGCGGGTCCAGCCCAGCCGCGAACTGCTCGACTGGAGCGTGCCGTTGGAGATCGCCTGGGTGCCGTCCGGCACGGCCACCGACACGTCGTAGGTCGCCTTGTCCAGCGGGTGGTCGTTGCTCGGGAACCACCACCAGGCCGCCTCGGGCTCGTCGGCCGCGATCGCGCCGTCGGGCGTGCGGTGCCAGGTGTTGAAGCCGTACGCGCTCTTCGTCGAGGGAACCCCGCTGTAGCGGACCACCACGGTGATCGGTGTGCCCTTGGCCAGCGGGTTCTTCGGCGTGATCACCAGCTCGTGCTGGCCGGAGGTGGCAAAGCCGGCCTTGGCGCCGTTGACCCGCACCTCGCTCACGTCCAGCAGGAAGTCCAGATCGAAGCTGGACAGCTCCTGCGTGGTCCTCGCCTGGATCGTCGCCGTACCCGCCAGCTCGTCCGTGGCCGGCTGGTACGTCAGCCGGAGGTCGTAGTGGGAGACGTCGTAACCGCCGTTTCCGTAGTTCGGGTAATAGGGATCGCCGATGCCCGGTGCGCCGGGAGCGGAACTTGCGGCCGATGCCGGGATCGCCAGCAGGAGAGAGGCCGCCGCGAGCGCGCCCGGCGCGAAGATTCTGCGGTGCACGAGAACTCCAAGTCGTAGGGGCACGAAGTCTGTTCGGAGCCTATTCAGACCCTGTGGCCCCTGACCTGTCCACAGCCCCTCGTGTCACACGATCGCCATCCGGCCGACATGAGCCACCCGTTCCCGACGTTCACTCAGCTGCCCTCTTCTGCACGGGAGTTGACCGGGGTACCGTCCGCGCATGCCGAAACGCACGCGCTTCACGATCTGGAGACCGCTCGCGACCCTGGCCGTCGCGGCCCTGATGGCCGCCTTCCTCACCCCCGTGGCCGCCCAGGCCGCGCCGCGCGAGAGCCGGCCCGTCTACTCGTACGCCCATGCCATCCGTGAGGCCGTCTGGGTGGACACCGGCCTCGACGGGGACGGCGACGGCAGGACGGACCGCGTTGCCGCCGACATCGTCCGGCCGGCCGAACCCGCCCGGCAGGGCCGCAAGGTGCCGGTCATCATGGACGCCAGCCCGTACTACTCCTGCTGCGGGCGCGGCAACGAGAGCCAGAAGAAGACGTACGACGCGAGCGGCCGCGTCGTCCGGATGCCGCTCTTCTACGACAACTACTTCGTGCCCCGCGGCTATGCCTTCGTCGGCGTCGACCTGGCCGGTACCAACCGCTCCGACGGCTGTGTCGACATCGGCGGCCGCTCCGACATCGGGTCCGCGAAGGCCGTGATCGACTGGCTGAACGGCCGCGCCAAGGGCTACACCAGCCGCACCGGCACCACCACGGTCAAGGCCACCTGGACCAACGGGAAGACCGGCATGATCGGCAAGAGCTGGGACGGCACCATCGCCAACGGCGTCGCCGCCACCGGCGTCAAGGGCCTGAAGACCATCGTCCCGATCAGCGCCATCTCCTCCTGGTACGACTACTACTTCGCCAAGGGCGCACCGCTGTACGACTCCGGCCCCGACTGGCTGTCCGACGCCGTCGAGAGCGCCGACGCCCGCGCCCACTGCGCCGCCGTACAGAAGAAGCTCGTCGACGGGGCCCCGCGCACCGGGGACTGGACCGGTCTGTGGACCGAACGCGACTACGTCAGACACGCGTCCAAGGTGAAGGCCAGCGTGTTCCTCGTGCACGGCATGCAGGACCTCAACGTCCGCACCAAGCACTTCGGCCAGTGGTGGGACGCACTCGCCAGGCACGGCGTCGAACGGAAGATCTGGCTCTCCCAGACCGGCCATGTCGACCCCTTCGACTACCGGCGCGGGGCCTGGGTCGACACCCTGCACCGCTGGTTCGACCACGAGCTCCTCGGCTACGCCAACGGCATCGACCGTGAGCCGATGGCCGACATCGAACGCCACCCGGACCAGTGGGTCACCTCCACGCTCTGGCCGCCGCGCGACACGCAGGGCACCACCCTGCGCCCGGCCACCGGCAGCCGGGCGGGCGTCGGCACGCTCGGCCTGCGCCGGGGACAGGGAACCGAGACCTTCACCGACAACCCGGCCCTGAGCGAGACCGACTGGGCCGCGCGGATCGGCACCGGCACCCCCGAGAAGGCCGGTTTCCTCACCAAGCCGCTCACCCGGGACCTGCGTCTGTCCGGCTCGTCAAAGGTCACCGTGACCGCCACGCCGACCACCTCGACCGCCCATCTCTCCGCGGTCCTCGTCGACCTCGGCCCCGGCACCATCCGGGACTACGCGGACGACGGCGAGGGCATCACCACCCTCACCGACCGCACCTGCTGGGGCGCGAGCACGGCCGGGGACAGCGCCTGCTTCAAGGCGACGAAGGCGAAGACGAAGGCCGTCGACTACACGGTGTTCAGCCGCGGCTGGGCCGACCTCGGCAACTACGCCGACACCGGCAAGGGCGTCCCGCTCACCCCGGGCAAGGCGTACACCATCACGCTCGACCTGGCGGCCACCGACCATGTCGTCCCCAAGGGCCACCGTCTGGCGCTGATCGTCGCGGGCACGGACAAGGACCTCATCGACCCGCCGTCCACCACCCCGACGCTCGGCGTCGACCTGGCCCGCACGTCGGCCAGGCTGCCGCTGGTGGGCGGTCCCGCGGCGTTCACCCGGGCGACCTCGGGCACCGCGTCCACCGCTCCCGCACCCACCTCCCTGGAAGGCGTCCGCTCACCCCGTACGATCCAGCGCCTCCCCGGTAGCTGACCGGCTCAGGCGGCCGCGCCCACCAGCGCGGCCGCCTCCCGGGCGCAGCCCCAGGCCACGGTGACGCCGGCGCCGCCGTGGCCGTAGTGGTGGACCAACGCCCGCCCGTCCGGCAGCGGCAGCCGCTCCAGCCGTACCGCGGTGCGTGCCGGGCGCAGCCCCACGCGATG
This sequence comes from Streptomyces sp. NPDC025638, assembly GCF_055558775.1. Classification (NCBI taxonomy): domain Bacteria; kingdom Bacillati; phylum Actinomycetota; class Actinomycetes; order Kitasatosporales; family Streptomycetaceae; genus Streptomyces; species Streptomyces sp. NPDC025638. The sequence goes on from NZ_JBVHLX010000007.1 coordinate 260,228, forward strand.
GGCCAGCACCCTCGCCCCGGCGATCTCCGGCCGGACCGCGGCACACCGGGCGATGATCCCCGCGGCCACGGCCGGGTCCGGCTCCAGGGACCACGCGTCGTCCTCCGCCGTACCGCCCAGGATCAGCCCGCCCGGCTGGGGAAAGAAGTACGTGGAGGTGTCCGAGGAGTGATCGACGGAGGTGAACCAGGTCGTGACGCCCGGGTTCGCCACCACGACCAGCTGACCGCGCACCGGCCGCACCTCCGGGTCCGGTACGAGCTCACGGGCCCCCAGACCGGTGCAGTTGACCACGACCGGCGCGGGCACCCGGGCCAGATCGGTCACCACCCGCTCCTCGACCGTGCCGCCCGCCTTCAGCAACCGCGCCCGCAGCCATGCCAGATGGGCCGGCATGTCGATCAACGGCAGCCGTGCCGCCAGACCTTCGCCGTCGTCCGTAGTACGCAGCCCCGGCACGCGCGCCGCCCAGGGGCCCAGCTCGTCCAGACGCAGACCGCGGTGTACGCCCTCGACCATGCGTACGCCGGTCTCCTCCGGGCGCGTCGCCATGTCCTCGTACTCGGCAAGGGATTCGAGGGCCCAGCGGCCGACGAGCGGTTCCGGTTCGATGCGGTACGGCCACCACAGCGCGCCGGCGACCGCCGAGGTCGTGCGCTCGGCCGGGTCCCGGTTCCACACCCGCACCCGGACGCCGTTCTCGGCCAGCACCACGGCCGTGGTCAGCCCGACGACCCCGCCGCCGACCACGATCACGCGATTACTTCGCTCATGCTCCACGCGAGGACGTTAGCGAAATATGTCATGCCGCGCTCACATGCGTCCCACTCTGGGAATACTCACAGCATGTCTGCCGCATACGTGTCCTTCGGCCTGGCACCGGCGATGCGCGCCGGCGGTGTGCTCGCCGACGGCGGCTACCAGGTCCACCGGGACTTCGTGGACTTCATCGTCGACGGACGTCCGCTGCTGTTCCAGCTGTCCGACCTGGACGCCGTCTCCCCACTCGCCTCCGACGTCCCGCCCGCGATCTTCACCGCGCAGGTCCGCAGCCTGCTCCTGGAGAGCGAGGCGCCCCTGCCCGACGGCCGCTACGTCGTCTACGGCTGCCCCGAGTGCGAGGACCTGGCCTGCGGTGCGGTCACCGCCGTCATCGAGCGGGACGGCGACGACTATATCTGGCGGGACTTCGCCTGGCAGAGCGAGGACCATGCCGACCTGGAGCTCAACGGGTATCACGGCATAGGACCCTTCCGCTTCCACGGCGCCGAGTACCGCGCGGCCCTCGGCGCCCTCCTCGACGACGCCGACGCGCAGGCCCAGCCCCGCCGCCGGGTGCTGCTGATCGGCGCCCGCGTCGCGCTCCTCGCCAAGCTCGCCGCCGCCCTGCGCACCATCGGCATCGGCGCCGACATCACCCAGGACGCCACAGGCGTTCCCGAGGAGGAACTGCGCGCGTACGGCGCCGTCGCCTTCGGCCGGGCGATCGGCGAGGCGCAACGGGCCGCCGTACGCCGGGCGTTCGAGCGCGCCCGCGTCGACGTGGCCTATGTCGACGGGCTCGCCCCGATCGTCCCCCTGCTCGTCGCGCAGATCGAGCACGCCCTGGACCGCCGCCCCGTGGCACAGCGCCGGCTGACCCGCCTGGTGGCGGCGGACGGCGAGGCGGGCATCGAGGTCACCTCGCCCTGCCGGGTCCGTCTCACGGCGTACCGCCTCGACCGGCTCTACCGCACCCACACCCGGGAGGTGTTCGACGGAGTCCTGGAGGCCGGTCTGCACCGCATCGCCCTGGACGCCAAGGCGGTCAAGGGGGAGTCCTTCGTCGTGGCCCGGACCTCGGGGAGCGTGCTGGTGGAGGCGATGGCCCGCTGACCGGCGCGGCGCGCGGCCATTAGGATCGGCGGTCTGATGACTGCCACCCTCGTCGCCAAGAACCTCGCCGCCGGCCACGGCGACCGCTCGCTCTTCTCCGGGCTCGACCTCGTCGTCGCGCCCGGGGACGTGATCGGGCTGGTCGGTGCCAACGGCGCGGGCAAGTCCACGCTCCTGAGGCTGCTCGCCGGGCTGCTCGCGCCCGAGCACGGCGAACTGCGCCTGTCCCCGCCCAGCGCGACCGTCGGCCATCTGCCCCAGGAGCCGGAACGACGGCCCGGCGAGACCGTACGGGAGTTCCTCGCCCGCCGCACCGGCGTCGCCGAGGCCCAGCGGGTGCTGGACGAGACGACACAGGCCCTGGTCGACGGCGCGCCCGGTGCCGACGACGCCTACGCCACCAGCCTGGAGCGATGGCTGGATCTCGGCGGCGCCGACCTGGAGGAGCGCGCGGAGGAAATCGCCGACTCGCTGGGCCTTGCCGTGGACCTGGACCAGCCGATGACGTCCCTGTCCGGCGGCCAGGCGGCCCGCGCCGGCCTCGCCTCGCTCCTGCTCTCCCGCTACGACGTCTTCCTGCTCGACGAGCCCACCAACGACCTTGACCTGGACGGCCTGGAGCGCCTCGAACGCTTTGTGACCGGCCTGCGCGCGGGGACCGTCGTCGTCAGCCACGACCGCGAGTTCCTCACCCGCACCGTCACCAAGGTCCTCGAACTCGACCTCGCCCAGCGGCAGATCAACCTCTACGGCGGCGGCTACGAGGCCTACCTGGAGGAGCGCGAGGTGGCCCGCCGGCACGCCCGCGACGACTACGAGGAGTACGCCGACAAGAAGTCCGCCCTGCAGGACCGCGCGCAGATGCAGCGCTCCTGGATGGACAAGGGCGTGAAGAACGCCAGGCGCAAGGCGGGCAACGACAACGACAAGCTCGGCCGCAAGTTCCGCAGCGAGGCCAGCGAGAAGCAGGCCGCGAAGGCCCGCCAGACCCAGCGGATGATCGAACGCCTCGATGTGGTCGAGGAGCCGCGCAAGGAGTGGGAGCTGCGCATGGAGATCGCGACCGCGCCGCGCTCCGGCGCGGTGGTCGCGACCCTGCGGGACGCGGAGATACGGCGCGGGGACTTCACCTTCGGCCCGGTCTCGCTGCAGCTCGACTGGGCGGACCGGGTCGCGGTGACCGGCGCCAACGGCGCGGGCAAGTCGACGCTGCTGGGCGCGCTGCTCGGCCGCGTCCCGCTGGACGCCGGGCACGCCTCCCTCGGCTCGGGCGTCCTGGTCGGCGAGGTCGACCAGGCCCGCAAGGTGTTCCACGGCCCGGAGGCGCTGCTGGACGCCTTCTGCGCGGCCGTCCCGGACACCGAGCCGGTCGAGGTCCGCACCCTGCTCGCCAAGTTCGGCCTGAAGTCGGACCATGTGCTGCGCCCGGCGGCCACCCTCTCCCCGGGCGAGCGCACCCGCGCCGCCCTGGCGCTGCTCCAGGGCCGGGGCGTCAATCTGCTCGTCCTCGACGAGCCGACCAACCACCTCGACCTGCCCGCCATCGAACAGCTGGAGTCCGCCCTCGACTCCTACCAGGGCACGCTGCTCCTGGTCACCCACGACCGCCGGATGCTGGACGCGGTCCGCGTGACCCGCCGACTGGAGGTGGCGGCGGGCAAGGTCACGGAACGTTGACCCGACCTCGTGCCGCGCCGGGGATCGGGCCCGACCGCCGCGTAGGCTCACGGCTGTTCCACGGACGGTCGGTCGGGGAGTGGGCATGAGCGGTGGTGCGGTGAGCGGTCCGGGTCGACCCGGCGGTCCGGGCGGTCCGGGTCTGCGGCTGCTGCGCGAGCAGGACGTGCTCGCGCGGATACGCGGGACCGAGGACAAGATCGCGGACGCGATCACCGCCTTCGCCGGGACCATGCTGTTCGTCTATCTGCACGCCCTGTGGTTCACGGTCTGGATCGTGTTCAACGAGGGCGCGTTCGGCCAGGAGGCGGTCTGGGATCCCTTCCCCTTCGGACTGCTCACCATGATCGTCAGCCTGGAGGCGATCTTCCTGTCCACCTTCGTGATGGTGAGCCAGAACCGCCAGGCCGCCCGTGAGAACGTGCGCGCCGACCTGGACTTCGAGACCAATGTGCGCTCGGAGGTGTGGTCGATCCACATGGGCCGAGCCCTGGGAGTCGATCCCGCGGAGGTCGAGCGCAGGGTGCAGGAACTCCTCGCGGAGAACCACGCCCGGATGAGCGGTTCCGCCAAGCCCCCGCAGTGAGGCGGGACCGTCACCGCACGCCCGCAGGCCCGCCCCCGTGGTGGGACGATGAAACGGGTGTCCGGGCCGGCCGGACGACGTCCGGGGAAGTGAGCGCATGGGCCGTCCTCGCGTCCCTGCCGGGGGCCGGAGGTGACCGGGCACCGCGACATGATCCTGTCCTCCGACATCGTGGGGAAGGCGGACGACCGGGCGGCGCCGGCGATCGACGCGCCCCCGCCGCGCGATGTGCGCCGGGCGGCCGATCTGTCGCGGCTGCTGGTCTCCCTGGCCGTGCTCGGGATGACGGTGCTGGTGGCGGTCGTCACCCGGGAGTTCGCCCGCAGGGCGCAGCAGGGGCTGCTGTCAGCGGCGGCCGCGCTGTCGCCCGGCCTGCGCGACGGCCTGGTCGGCACGGTGCAGGTCGTCGCCCTGGTGGCGCCGGTCGCGGGCCTGGCCGTGCTCGTCGTACGCAGGCGGGTCGACGCGCTGCTCAGGGTCCTGCCCGCGGCCGCGCTGGGCGCGGCGACCGCGTGGGCGCTCACCCATCTGGCGCTGGCCCGTGGCCGGCCGGATCTGTGGCCCGAGGTGCTGGTCGGCCGGAGCGGAGCGGTCCGGGCGGGCTGGCCGCCCTCGGTGTACCTGGCGGCGTGGGCCGCGGCCGTGGTCGCCGCGGGACCCTGGCTCGCGCGGCCCTGGCGGCGCGCACTGTGGTCCCTGACCGCCGCGTGCGCGGTGGTGGGCGCCGTGGCCGCCGCCCTTGTGCCCCTTGAGGCCCTCGCTGCCCTGGCCGCGGGCGGCGCGGCCGGCTCCGCGGTCCTGCTCATGGCGGGCGGCCCGCCGGACCGGCCGCCGGCCCGGGCGGTCGCCGACGCGCTGGCCGACTGCGGGATCCCGCTCGCCACCCTGCGCGAGCTGCCCGCGGAGGAGCAGCTTCCCGGCGAGGGGATCCGCTACCGCGCCGAGACCCCCGCAGGCGCGCGGCTGACCGTACGGGCCGTCGCCGCCGAGGACCAGGGCCGCGACCTGTTCCACCGGCTCGCCCGGCGCACGCTGCTGCGCCACCCGGACGACCCCGGCACGCAGACGCCGCTCACCGTCGTGGAGCACGAACTCCTCATGCTGGTCTTCGCCGCCCGCACCGGCGCCCGGGTCGACGAACCCGTGATCGCCTACCCGGTGGACGGAGGGGGCGCGCTCCTGGTGACCGTCGGGCAGGACGCCCGCCCGCTGTCCGCGCTTGCGGCCGAGGACCTGACCGACCAGCTGCTCGGCGGGGTGTGGCAGTCCGTGGCCCGCCTGCGCGAGCACCGCCTCGCGCACCGTGCGCTGCGCACCCAGCACGTCCTCGTCGAACCGGACGGCACGCCCCGGCTCACCGCGTTCGCCCGGGCCCGGCTCAACGCGCCGCCCGAGGTGCTCGGCAGCGACATCGCCGAACTGCTGGCCACGACCGCCGTACGCGTCGGCCCGCGCCGCGCCACCGCCTGTGCGCTGGCGGGGCTCGGCCCCGACGCGCTGGCGAGCGTGCTGCCGTATCTGCAACCGCTGGCGCTGATCGGCCCGGCGCGGCGTGAGGTCGCGCGGTACGACCAGGAGCGGGCCCGGGCCGCCGGGCAGGGCGTCCGGCGGCGGGCGCGGCGCCCCGGTGGCCGGCCCAGCCTGATGCACGACCTCGCCACCGAGGTCCGTACGGCGTGCGAGGCGCCGTCCGTCGCGCCGGCCCGCCTGGCCCGGTTCACCTGGAAGAGCGTGCTGGGCCTGCTCGGCGCGTTCCTGGTGCTGCACCTGGTGCTCCCGCAGTTCGCCAATGCCCCGGCCGCCCTCCGCGCGCTGGGCGACGCGAACTGGTGGTGGCTGCTCGCCGTCGTGCCCGTCACCTTCGTCTCGCAGGCGTTCTCGACCTTTCTGCAACTGGGCACGATCCCGGACCGGCTGCCGTTCGGACCCACGTACCAGGTGCAGTTCGCCAGTTCGTTCCTGAACCGGATCACCCCCAACAACGTCGGCGGCATGGCGCTGAACCTGCGCTATCTGCAGAAGACAGGCATCGAGACCGGCGCGGCCACGGCCTCCGTCGGGCTGCAGAGCGTGGCCGGAGCGGTCGCCAACGTCCTTGTCGCCGCGATGTTCTTCGCCTGGGCCGGAGGGCACCACGCCGGAGCGCATCTGGACGTGCCCGTCGGCCGGTACGCGCTGCCCGCCATCGCGCTCACACTCGCCGCCGGAGGGCTGATCGGCCTCACCCCGCCCGGCCGGCGCTTCCTGCACGAGAAGGTGTGGCCGTTCCTGAGCTCGGCTGGATCGACCATCAAGGGCATCGCCACCGACCCCCTGAAGATCGCCCTCGGCACCGTGGGTGCGCTCGGCCTGCCCCTCGTCCAGGTCGTGGGTCTCGCCCTGAGTGTCCACGCACTCGGCGGCGACCTCCCCTTCATCCAGGTCGGCGCCGCCTACATGGCGGCCCGGCTGATCGCCAACGCGGCTCCGGTCCCCGGCGGTCTGGGCGCGCTCGAAGCGGGACTCATCGCCGGCCTGACCGCGCTCGGCGTGCCGGCCGGGCCCGCCACCTCGGCCGTCCTGGTCTACCGGCTGCTCACGTTCTGGCTCAACGTCCCGCTGGGCGCGCTGGCCCTCGGCTTCGTCCAGCGGCGCGGGTACGTGTGACGCCGGCTCACATCAGGCTGACGCCGGCTCACATCCAGGCGTCGGGACCGGGGTCGCCGCCTTCCGCGACGACGGCGAGCCGGTCGGTGTAGTGCGTCCAGCCCTCCTCGTGCGCGGCGCAGGCCTCGGGGGAGGGCAGATCCCGGTGGACGAGCCGCAGCAGGGTGCCCTCGGGCACCGGTTCCAGGATGATCTCGACCGTCGTGGAGCCGGGCGGCACCAGCATTCCGCCCTCGGACTCGGCCCAGCCCCAGGTGAACACCAGCCGCTTGGGCGGGTCGATCTCGACGAAGCGGCCCTCCGCGACGTTCTCACCGTTGACCCTCGTCCGGTAGGCGCCGCCCGGCTCGAAGCTGAACTCGCCGTCGGCGCCCATCCAGGACAGCCACTTGTCCCGGTCGGTGAAGAAGGAGAACACCGTCTCGGGGCGCGCCGCGATGCGCCGCTCCACGGTGGCCGTGTTGATGCTCACGAGTCCGTCCCTTCGGATCGCCCGTCCCGCTCCGCCGCCTCCGCGAGCTCGGCGAGCGTGTCCAGCTTGGCTGACCACATGGACTGCAGATACGCCGCCAGCGGACCAAGCGCCTCCCGGTCGGCCCGGTAGAAGCGCTTCTTGCCCTCCTGGCGCAGCGTAACCAGGCCGGAGTCCCGCAGCACCTTGAGGTGCTGGGAGACCGCCCCGAAGGTGACGTCGAACCGCTCGGCGATCTCGCCCGCGGACAGCTCCGCGTCCCAGACCAGCCGCAGGATCTCGCGCCGCCGGGGCTCAGCGACCACCCGTACCGCATCCATGGAAGTCATTTTAGTCGCCACTTGAATTTGCCATCCACTCCGAGTCATTTTAGTGTGGACTAAATCGAAGGCCGGGGGACTCACGAAGGAGCACCACGACATGCCCGACATCGCCATGCAGCTGGCCATCGAGGCCGACGCGGACACCGTGTACGAGGCGATCTCCACGACCGACGGGATCCGCGGCTGGTTCACCGCGACGGTCACCGCCGGCGAAGGCGTCGGCAGCCTGCACGAGCTGGAGTTCCCCGGCGTGCCCTTGCCCTGGCGGCTGCGGGTGAGCGAGGCGGAGCCCGGCAAGCGGCTCGTCCTGGCGGGCCAGAACGGTCCCTGGACCGGCACCGAGCAGACCTACGAGATCCTGGCGCGCACGGAGGGCGGTGTGACGCTGCGCTTCACGCACAGCGGCTTCCCTGCGGTCGACGACGCCTACCGCGACTTCACCTATGGCTGGGCGACCAAGTTCGTGCAGCTCAAGAGCTACGCCGAGACCGGCGAGCCCGCGCCCTTCTTCACCGGCTGACACCCACCACACCCCACGGAACCTCCCGGGAGAGCACCATGAACGCCCAGCACAGCGCACTCGGCCCCGCCATCCGCGAGTGCGCCGACGCCGTCGCCTCGACGGCCTCCGGCATCCGCGACGAACAGCTCCAGGACCCCACCCCCTGCGAGAAGTTCACGGTCGCCGAACTCCTCGACCACCTCGGTACGACCCTCCAGGCCTCGGCGCGGGCCGCCCGCAAGGAGGCGCAGCCCGGCACCGGCGCCGCCGCCCCGGCCGTGTCGCCGCGGGACCTGGCCGACACCGTGGGTCTGGCCGCGGCCGCCTGGTCCGACCAAGCCGCTTACGAGGGCACCACCGAGTTCGGCCCGGGGGAGATGCCCGCCGTCTTCGCCGCCTCGATCACCCTGCACGAACTCGCCCTGCACGGCTGGGACCTGGCACGCGCCACCGGCCTGCCGTTCGCCGTGAGTGAGGAGACGGCACGGATCGCGCTCGGTGTGGTCGAGCAGATCGGCGGCCAGGTCCGCGAGAACGGAGACTACGGCCCGCCCGTCGCCGTACCGGCCGACGCCTCCGCCTTCCAGCGGGCGCTCGGCGCGAGCGGCAGGAATCCAGGATGGCAGGGCTGACCGGCCGGCGGGCCGAGTCCCCCGCGAGCACCCGGGAGACCGGCATGACGATCGACGAGACGACGGAGCGGGTGATCGGGCCGGCGCCCGAGAAGGTGGCCGCGTACGCGATGGACTGGCGCCACGACCCCGAGTGGACCCAGGGCATCCGCACCGCCGAGCTCACCAGGCAGGCGGACGCGGGCGGCTTCGGCGCCGACGCCGAGGTCACCCGCACCGCGTACTTCCTGGGCAGGCGCATCGACTATGTGCTGCGGGTCGCCGCGTACGACCCGCCGGGGCTGCTGGACATGGTGTCCGTCGCGGGCCCGATGCCCATGCACGTCACGTACACCTTCGACGCGCACCCGGAGGGCACCCTGGCCCGCATCCGGGTCCGGGGCGACGCGGGCGCCCGGTACCGCCTGGCCGCTCCCGTCATGGCCAGAAAGGTCCGCTCGTCCATCGGCAAGGATCTGCGGGACCTGGAACGCAGGCTGGCGGAGCCGCCCTCGGCGTGAGGATCAAGCGGTGATCCCGAACGGGGTGACCTCCAGGTGCTCGTCACAGGGAGAGAACGCCGCGGCGGGAATCACGGTCAGCGCACGGGAGTCGCCCGGCACCCGTATGTCGATCCCGTAGGGCGAGTCCACATGGGCGTCGCAGCTGAAGGACCCCTGCCAGACCAGCGTGAACGAGGTCGTCCCGGCCGGGGCGAGGGAGACGTCGGACAGGGTTCTCGCGGAGGTCCTGGCGACCGAGAAGGAACGCGGCTCGGAGTGGGTTGCGCAGCTCGATCCGGGTGGCGAACCAGCCCGGCCGACCGCCGGCCGGCAGGCCGGTACGTCCCTCCGAGGCGGTGAGGTCCCTCGCGGCACAGGCGGGGACGGGGGCCGAGGCGGGCGCCGTCGTCCGGGACGGCAGGGCCGCGGCCACCACCGCCGTACGGCTCGGCATCGGCTTCCCGCTCGGGTCGGCCGGCCTGCCGGAGCGCGAGGCGGGGCCGCTTTCCGGGGCGGCGGACGACGCGGTGGCGCCGGGCCGGGACACCGTCCCGTAGGTGGCCCGTCCTCGGCGGCCGGGTGCACGGCACCGCCACAGGCGGTCGCCCCGATCATCACAAGCCGACAGCCAGGAGAGATCTCCCCCCCCGCATGCTGATGGCAGGAACGGTATCCGCGTTCGCCCTGGCCGCAGGGGTGCGGCGGCGAGAGATCATGACCCCTTCGGCTGCCGTTCACCCGGAACTCAGCCGCGCCGCCCCGCCTCCTTCGCCGCACGCTCCACCCGGCCCCGGTGCTCCGCCCACGCGAGCGCGTCGCCAGGGGCCATGTTGGTGCCGTCCGGCCGCTGGCCCACCGCTCCGTCGACGAGCTCACGGACGATGTCGGCGTGCCCGGCGTGCCGCTGGGTCTCGGCGATCATGTGCGTGAGGCTGCGGTGCAGCGTCACCTCGCTCCCACTGCTGCCGGGTATCCGGCCGACGGCGTCCAGGGGCAGCGACTCGATCGTCTCGTCCGAGTGCGCGCACGCCCGCCGGTACAGGCCGGTGATCTCCTCGCGCGTCTCCTCCGGCCCTGCCCACAGGTCCGCGTTCGGCTCGGCATCGCCGGTGATCCACAGCGGGGCACCGGCGAACGGCCGCCCGTAGGTGGCGCCGAAGTACAGTGCCTCGGCCCCGGCCAGATGCTTGACCAGTCCGAGCAGATTCGTACCGGTGGGGGTCATGGGGCGCCGGATGTCGTACTCGGACAGGCCGGTCAGCTTCCACAGCAGCACGTCACGGGCGTCCTGCAGATACACCTGAAGATCCGCCTTGGGATCGGATGCAGTCATGCGATCAGTGTCGCGATCGCATGATCACTGTCCACGGGTTTTCCCCGACGGCAGTGCCGTGGCCTTCGGGGCACGGCGATGCCCCGGGCCCCGCGGCCGCTCGCCCACCCGCGCGTGCGGGTGGGCGAGCGGCGAGTTCCGGCGCCTCAGCCGCGGCGGCCGCTCTTCGGGTCGAGCAGGCCCGCGCGGCGCAGTGCGTCCGCCATCGCGCTGTTGGCCGGTGGCGGGGGAGCCTGGCGTCCGCCCCGGTCTCCGCCGCGGCCCTGGCCCGCGCGCTGCTGCCCCTGCCGCTGCTGTCCCTGGCGCTGCTGTCCCTGCCGCTGCTGGGGCGGCCGTCCGCCGCCGCGCTGCTGGCGCTCCTGCGGCGCCGCCTCGTCGTCGAGGCGCAGCGTCAGCGAGATCCGCTTGCGCGGGATGTCCACGTCGAGGACCTTCACCTTGACGATGTCACCGGGCTTCACCACGTCACGCGGGTCCTTGACGAACGTCTTCGACATCGCGGAGACATGCACGAGGCCGTCCTGGTGGACACCGACGTCCACGAACGCCCCGAACGCGGCCACATTCGTGACGACACCCTCCAGCACCATCCCGGAGGACAGGTCGGAGATCTTCTCCACACCCTCCTTGAAGGTCGCCGTCTTGAACGCCGGACGCGGGTCACGGCCCGGCTTCTCCAGCTCCTTCAGGATGTCGGTGACGGTCGGCAGACCGAAGGTGTCGTCCACGAACGCCGACGGCTTCAGCGAGCGCAGCACCCCCGTGTTGCCGATGAGCGCGGCCACCTCCTGGCCGGACGTCTTCACCATGCGCCGTACGACCGGGTACGCCTCCGGGTGCACGCTGGACGCGTCCAGCGGGTCGTCGCCGCCACGGATCCGCAGGAAGCCCGCGCACTGCTCGTACGCCTTCGGGCCCAGCCGCGCCACGCTCTTCAGTTGCGACCGCGAGGTGAACGGGCCGTTGGCGTCCCGGTGGGACACGATGTTCTCCGCGAGCCCGGAGGTGATGCCGGAGACCCGGGCGAGCAGTGGCGCGGAGGCGGTGTTCACGTCCACGCCCACGCCGTTCACACAGTCCTCCACCACCGCGTCCAGCGAGCGCGACAGCTTCACCTCGGACAGGTCGTGCTGGTACTGGCCGACACCGATCGACTTCGGGTCGATCTTCACCAGCTCGGCCAGCGGGTCCTGCAGCCGGCGCGCGATGGAGACAGCGCCGCGCAGCGACACGTCCATGTCCGGCAGCTCCTGCGAGGCGAACGCCGACGCCGAGTACACGGAGGCGCCCGCCTCGGACACCATCACCTTGGTGAGCTTCAACTCGGGGTGCCTGGAGATCAGTTCACCGGCGAGCTTGTCGGTCTCCCGGGACGCGGTGCCGTTGCCGATCGCGATCAGCTCGACCGTGTGCTCCTTCGCCAGCCGGGCCAGCTTCGCCAGGGCCTCGTCCCACTTGTTGGCCGGGACGTGCGGGTGGATGACGTCGGTGGCGACGACCTTGCCGGTCGCGTCGACCACGGCCACCTTCACGCCCGTACGGAAGCCCGGGTCCAGGCCCAGCGTCGCGCGCGTGCCGGCCGGGGCGGCGAGCAGCAGGTCGCGGAGGTTGGCGGCGAAGACGTCGACCGCCTCGTCCTCGGCGGCCGTGCGCAGCCGCAGCCTCAGATCGATGCCCAGGTGGACGAGGATGCGGGTGCGCCAGGCCCAGCGGACCGTGTCCGTCAGCCACTTGTCGGCGGGGCGGCCGCGGTCGGCGATGGCGAACTTCGACGCGACGATCCCCTCGTACGACGACGGGCCCTCCGTCGGCTCCTCCGGCTCCAGGACGAGATCCAGGACCTCCTCCTTCTCGCCGCGCAGCATGGCGAGGATCCGGTGCGAGGGCAGCTCGGTGAACGGCTCGGCGAAGTCGAAGTAGTCGGCGAACTTGGCGCCCGCCTCCTCCTTGCCGTCGCGCACCTTCGCGGCCAGGCGCCCGCGCACCCACATGCGCTCGCGCAACTCGCCGATCAGGTCGGCGTCCTCGGAGAACCGCTCGGTGAGGATCGCCCGCGCGCCGTCCAGGGCGGCCTGCGGATCGGCGACACCCTTGTCGGCGTCCACGAAGGCGGCGGCTGCGGCGAGCGGCTCGACCGTCGGGTCCCCGAGCAGGCCCTCGGCCAGCGGCTCCAGGCCCGCCTCGCGCGCGATCTGGGCCTTCGTCCGGCGCTTCGGCTTGTACGGCAGGTAGATGTCCTCCAGGCGCGCCTTGGTCTCGGCACCCCGGATCCGCGCCTCCAGCTCCTCGGTGAGCTTGCCCTGCTCGCGCACCGACTCCAGGATCGCGGTGCGCCGCTCCTCCAGCTCCCGCAGATAGCGCAGCCGCTCCTCGAGGGTGCGCAGCTGCGCGTCGTCGAGCATCTCGGTCGCTTCCTTGCGGTAGCGGGCGATGAAGGGCACCGTCGAACCGCCGTCGAGCAGCTCCACGGCAGCCTTGACCTGCCGCTCCCGTACGCCGAGCTCTTCGGCGATCCTGCCTTCGATGGACCCTGCTGCGAGGGACCCGGGTGTCGTCACGATGCCGTACCGCCTTCTCCACTGAGGTTGCGCGGCAATTGTGGCAGGTGGCACCGACAACCGGGGATCAGGGCGCTCCCACGTGGCGGGTTGTTCATGGCAGAAAAGGTGGGGTACCCGTCATTGCGGCTGTCCGCCGTCCCGCCAAGAATCGAAACCATGGCGCAACGAACCGTTCTCGTCGTCCTCTTCGACGGCGTCCAGAGCCTCGACGTCACCGGCCCCCTGGAGGTCTTCGCGGGCGCCGAGAGCCACATCCCGGGCAGCTACCGCATCCGTACGGCCTCCCTGGACGGGGCTCCCGTACGCACCTCCAGCGCGCTCACCCTCGTACCGGACCAGTCGCTGGCGGACGCGTCCGAGCCGCACACGCTGCTCGTACCCGGAGGGCAGGGCACCCGCCGCCCCGATCCGCGGCTGACCGACTGGCTGCGCCGGCACGGGCCGCGTGCCGAGCGGCTGGTCTCCGTGTGCACCGGGGCGATCCTGCTCGCCGCGGCCGGTCTGCTGGACGGCCGCCGCGCCACGACCCACTGGGCGTACTGCGGCAAACTCGCCCGGGACCACCCCGCCGTCGAGGTCGACCCCGACCCCATCTATGTACGCGACGGACGCGTCGCCACGTCGGCCGGTGTCACCTCCGGGATAGACCTCGCCCTGGCCCTGGTCGAGGAGGACCTGGGCCGGGACGTCGCGCTCTCCATCGCCCGCCACCTCGTGGTGTTCCTGCGCAGGCCCGGGAATCAGGCCCAGTTCAGCGCCCAGCTGGCCGCGCAGACCGCACGGCGCGAGCCGCTGCGCGAGGTCCAGCAGTGGATCAGCGAGCACCCGGACGGCGATCTGAGCGTCGAGTCGCTCGCCGCCCGTGCCCGGCTCTCGCCCCGCCACTTCGCCCGCGCCTTCCAGGCGGAGACCGGCGTCACCCCCGGCCGCTACGTCGACCGGGTCCGTCTGGAGCACGCCCGCCGGCTGCTGGAGGACACCGCCGACGGCGTCGAGGAGATCTCCCGCGCCAGCGGCTACGGCACGCCCGAGGCCATGCGGCGCGCGTTCGTCAAGGCACTCGGGACCGCACCGGCCGAGTACCGCCGCCGGTTCCGCACCGCGCCCGCCCACTGAACTCGCCGCCTGAACCCGTCCACTGAACTCATCCGCTGAACCCGTCCACCGAAAGGGGACTCGCGATGCACATCGCCTGCGTCGTCTACGACCGCTTCACCGCCCTCGACGTCGTGGGGCCCTACGAGGTCCTCGCCCGCCTCCCGGACGTCCGTCTCGACTTCGTCGCCGAGCGGCCCGGCCCCGTGCGCACCGAGACGGGATTCCTCGCCGTCACCGCGGACAAGGCCCTGGACGAGGTGCCGCACCCCGACCTCGTCGTGGTCGCCGGCGGCGCCGGCACCTTCGCCCAGCTGGAGAACGAGGCCCTGCTGGAGTGGCTGCGCGGCGCCGACGCCACGAGCACCTGGACCACCTCCGTGTGCTCCGGCTCGCTGCTGCTGGCCGCCGCCGGACTGCTGAGGGGCCGCCGGGCGACCAGCCACTGGGTCGCGCTCGACCTGCTGAAGGAGTACGGCGCGCTGCCGACCGGGGAACGGGTCGTCACCGACGGCAAATACGTCACCGCGGCCGGTGTCTCCTCCGGCATCGACATGGGCCTCACGCTGGTCGGCCGGATCGCGGGCGACGAGCATGCCCAGGCCGTGCAGCTGCTGACCGAGTACGACCCGCAGCCGCCCTACGACGCCGGGTCCCCGGGCAAGGCGCCCGCGCATCTCGTCGAGGAGTTCCGTACGAACAGCCGGTTCACTCTGGTGTAGGCACGGTCCAGGTGAAGTGCGGCCGGCGGCGCTCCAGGAAGGCGGCGACCCCCTCCGCGGTGTCGCCGCTGCCGCGCGCCTGCTCCGTCCAGTGCGCGTCCCGGTCGGTGTGCCCGTTCGCGAACTCCTTCGCCGCGGCCTGCGTCAGCTGCGAGCGCGAGACCAGGACCCGGGCGAACTCGGCGACCCGCTTGCCGAGTTCGCCCTCCGCCAGCAGCTCGTCGATCAGACCCGTGCGCAGGGCCCGCTCCGCCTCGATCAACTCGCCGGAGAAGAGGAGGTACTTGGCGGCGGCCGGGCCCACCAGCGAGACCAGCCGGCGGGTGGAGGACGCCGGATAGACGATGCCGAGCTTCGCCGGGGTCACCCCGAACAGCGACCCCTCCTCGGCGAACCGCAGATCGCAGGCCGCCGCGAGCTGCGACCCGCCGCCCACGCAGTGACCGCGGATCGCCGCCAGGGTCGGCTTGGGGAACGTCGCCAGGGCCTCCTCCGCCGCCACGGCGAGCCGCTGCGCCTCCTCCGGCGAGCCCCGCAGTGTCGAGATGTCGGCCCCGGCGCAGAAGGTCGTGCCCTCACCGGTGAGCACCAGCGCCCGCACGGCGGGATCGGCGGCCAGTGCGTCGAGCAGCGGGGGCAGGGACCGCCACATCGCGGCCGTCATGGCGTTGCGCTTGGCCGGGTGGTGGACGACGACGGTGGCGACCGAGTCGGCGACCGAGTGCAGCAGCTGGGGCTCCATGCGGGGATGCTATCCGCCGCTGCCCTGGCATGATCTCCGGGGGAACCCGTCAAACCCGTACAACCCGAATAGTTCGCGAAGGCGGCGCGACCGGGACAGGAGCAGTCCCACAACTGACCTTGTCATACGCCAACGGTCAGAACCGTTCGATACCAGCTGACTTCCTGTCAGACCTGTGGGGTGGAGCAGGTCGTTATCAACACTCGATGTGTGGTGACAATCGAGCGCGAGGGTGGCGACCGGACGATGGAAAACCACGGGCGCGGGTACGACCCGCGCCCACACGGAGGCGACCAGAGGGCGCCGGACCCGCTGCCGTACGAAGGGGTGTGGCGGTTCACCGCCGCCGCAGTCGACGCCTCGGTCCCGCAGGCGCGACACGCCGTGCGGGACCTGCTGCTGCGCCAGGGCGTCCCGGTCTCGGACGACCTGGTCCACGGGCTGTTGCTGATCGTCTCCGAACTGGTCACCAACGCGGTGAAGCACGCGGCGCTGCTGTCGCCGATGCTCGCCGTGGAGGTGGCCGTCGGTGCCGAGTGGGTGCGTGTGTCGGTGGAGGACAACCATCCCTACCGCCCGACCGCCCTGGAGGCCGATCACGGTCAGACCGGCGGCCGGGGACTGCTCCTGGTCCGCGAGGTGGCCCAGGAGGCGGGCGGGGTGGTCGACGTGGAGCACACGGCGAGCGGCGGCAAGGTGATCTGGGCCGCCCTGCCGCTCAAACCGGTCCGGCTGGTGTGAGTCTCCTCACCAGCCCGCGGACGGGCCCGTCAGCTCCTTGACCGCTGGACGGGCCGCGTCCAGAACGGTCATGAACCAGGAGGAGAAGGTGTCCTTCGCATGCCGTTCCGCCAGCTCGGCGGGGGTCACGAAGGCGGTCTGCGCCACCTCCTGGGGATCCGGCCCGAGCGGGGCCTGCACCATGCCGACGAACAGGTGGTTGTACTCCTGCTCGACCAGGCCCGAGGCCGGGTCGGGGTGGTTGTAGCGGACCGTGCCCGCCTCGGCCAGCAGCGACGGCGAGACGCCGAGCTCCTCGTACGTCCGCCGGGCGGCCGCCGCGAAGGGTGCCTCGCCCGGGTAGGGGTGGCCGCAGCAGGTGTTGGACCACACACCGGGGGAGTGGTACTTGCCGAGGGCCCGCTGCTGGAGCAGCAGCCGTCCGCGCTCGTCGAAGAGGAACACCGAGAACGCGCGGTGCAGCTGTCCCGGCGGCTGATGCGCCGCGAGCTTCTCCGCGGTGCCGATCGTCACACCCTTCTCGTCGACCAGTTCCAGCAAAATCTCGTCCGCGGTGCCGTTCGACGAGCTGTGCGTCGCGGTGGCAGGTGTGATCGGCATACCCATCCTTCGCCTCGGTCTTGGCACCCCAAGTCTGCCGTACGAATCCGGCACTACCGGCACTTCCCGGCACGGACCACGCCGGAAGAGGGACCCGGTAGATGATCGTGCCCGGCAGGCGTGGCCGGGAACCGTCCCATGGCCTCGAACACAAGGACGCCGGGGCGCTCCGGACCGCTGCGTTCCGGTCGTGACGGCCGTCAGCGAGGTGCCGTCAGAGGCACAGGCGTGCCTCGTGCTCCGCGTGCCCGCCCGGCTCCAGCTGGAAGGTGCAGTGCTCCACGTCGAAGTGGTGGCCGAGACAGCCCTGCAACTCGTGCAGCATCTTCTCGTGGCCTGTGGCGCTCAGCACGTCCGAGCGCACGACCACATGCGCGGACAGCACCGGCAGACCGGAGGTGATGGTCCAGGCGTGCAGATCGTGTACGTCCTCCACACCGTCCAGCGCCAGGATGTGGGCCCGCACCTCCGCCATGTCGACGTCCTTGGGGGCGGCCTCCAGCAGCACGTCGAGGGTCTCGCGCAGCAGCTTCACCGTGCGCGGGACGATCATCAGGCCGATGACCAGCGAGGCGATCGGGTCGGCCGCCTGCCAGCCCGTGGCCAGGATCACCGCCGCCGAGATGATCACCGCGAGCGAGCCGAGCGCGTCCGCGGCCACCTCCAGGAACGCGCCGCGCACGTTCAGGCTGTCCCGCTGGCCCTTCATCAGCAGCGTGAGCGAGATCATGTTCGCGACCAGGCCGATCGCACCGAACGCGAGCATCAGCTGACCGTGGGTCTCGGCGGGTGTGAAGAACCGCTGGATCGCCTCGTACAGGACGTAACCGCCGACGCCGAGCAGCAGCAGACAGTTGGCGAGGGCGGCGAGGATCTCGGCGCGCGCGAGGCCGAAGGTGCGGTTGGTGCTCGGCGGGCGGTTGGCGAAGTGGATGGCGAGCAGGGCCATGCCCAGGCCCAGCGCGTCCGTGGCCATGTGCGCCGCGTCCGCGATCAGCGCGAGCGAATCGGCGAGCACACCACCGGCGATCTCGATCACCATGACGGCGAGCGTGATCGACAGAGCGACGCGCAGCCTGCCGCGGTAGGCCGCGGCCGCCGTGCCGGTGGGGGGCGCGTGCGTGTGCCCGTGCCCGTGATCGTGACCGGCCCCCATGGAATCCACCCTCCTGTGTGTCGCCCGGGATCACAGTGAACTACGGGTGGGGGGTATCGGGCAACGCGGCACTGAACACCGTTGTCATGTGCCCTGACCTGCGGAAACGAACCGCAGGTCAGGGCATTGCCGACTTACTTGCCGTGGTGCAGCTGCCAGCCCTGCCATGCCGACTCCACCATCTCGCGCACCCCGCGCCTCGCCCGCCAGCCCAACTCCTCGGCGGCAAGCGCGGCCGAGGCGACCGCGCGCGGCGCGTCCCCGGGGCGACGGTCCTCGACGACGGGCGCCCGCCGGTCGCCGGTGACCTCGCCGATGACCGTGATCAGTTCACGGACCGAAACGCCCTCGCCGCGGCCGATGTTCACCGTCAGATCCCCGGTCGCGCCGCCCCCGGTGAGCAGGCGGGCCGCCGCGAGATGGGCCTCGGCGAGGTCGGCGACATGGATGTAGTCGCGGATGCAGGTGCCGTCCGGCGTCGGATAGTCGTCACCGAAGATCCGCGGGGCCTCGCTGCGGGTGAGCCGGTCGAAGACCATCGGCACGATGTTGAACACGCCCGTGTCGGCCAGCAGCGGCCCGGCCGCGCCCGCCACATTGAAGTAACGCAGACAGACGGTCGCCATGCCGTGCGCCTGCCCCGCCGCCCGCACCAGCCATTCGCCGGCCAGTTTCGTCTCGCCGTACGGGTTCACTGGCGCACACGGGGTGTCCTCCGTGATGAGGTCCACATCCGGGTTCCCGTACACGGCCGCCGACGAGGAGAAGAGGAACCGCTCGATCCCGGCCCCGGCGGCCGCCTCCAGCAGCGTGGCCAGGCCGCCGACGTTCTCCCGGTAGTAGCGCGTGGGCTGCGCCACCGACTCGGCGACCTGCTTGCGCGCCGCGAGATGCACCACACCCGTCACCCCGTGCTCGACGAAGACCCGCTTGAGCAGGTCCGCGTCCATCGTGGAGCCCGTGACGAGCGGGATCTCGTCCGGGAGCCGCTCGGGCACCCCGGCCGACAGATCGTCCAGGGCCACGACACGCTCCCCGGCCTCGTTCATGGCCCGCGCCACATGCGCCCCGATGTATCCGGCCCCGCCGGTGATCAGCCAAGTCATGGTCGTCCACCCTATGCCGAGGCCGCGCGGGCGATACGCGATGTCCCGGATGCCCGGAACGGGGCCGGGTGTGCGCGGCACGGTTTGTGGGGCGGGCCCCCGATCCCCGATGATGATCGCGGCAAAGGCCGGTGGAGCCCGCGTCGACCGGCCCGTGAACGGGCGGTGAACACGGGCCTCCGGTCATCGGATAGCCTCTGCCGACATGCCGCCCGGGTGTCACGGACAAGCGGCCCATCCAACACGCAGACGACCGGCGCGAACGCGTCGGCACCCAGGGAGTGAGTTCGGTTGTCGACCGCCATCGTCACCGGTCAGCCGGTCCCCGGATCGTCGCTCGAAAGCGATCTGCGGTCCCTCGGCTTCGACGTGCGGGTGGCCTCCGACGCCTCGGACACCGAGGCGCTCCTCGCCGCCGTCCCGGCAGACCGGCGGGTGGCCGTCGTCGACGCCCGCTTCGTGGGCCATCCGCACGCGCTGCGCCTCGGCCTCACCGACCCCCGCTTCCCGCTCGCCGCGATCCCGGGCGCCGTGACCGCCCAGCCGGCCGGCCGCCAGGCCCTGACCCGTGCGGTCGCGCGGGAGGCTTCGGGGGGCGGCGCGGGCGCGGTCGCCGTGGACAGCGTCGCCGACGGTATCGTCACCGCCCTCGACGCCGACGGCGCGGACGTGCACCGCCCCGAACTCGGCAGCCTGGTCGCCGCCGTCCCCAGCGACCCGCAGGCCCGCAACGAGGCACGCCAGGCCGTGGACGCCGTCGACGACGAGGCCGTCCGCCTGAAGTCGGCCGTGAAGTCCCGCGACGGCTTCTTCACCACGTTCTTCATCAGCCCGTACTCGCGCTACATCGCCCGCTGGTGCGCCCGCCGGGGTCTGACCCCCAACCAGGTCACCACCGCCTCGCTGCTCACCGCCCTGATCGCGGCGGGCTGCGCGGCCACCGGCACCCGTGTGGGATTCGTCGCCGCGGGCATCCTGCTGATCTGCTCGTTCGTCCTGGACTGCACCGACGGCCAGCTCGCCCGCTACTCGCTCCAGTACTCGACGCTCGGCGCCTGGCTGGACGCCACCTTCGACCGCGCCAAGGAATACGCCTACTACGCGGGCCTCGCGCTCGGCGCGGCCCGCGGCGGCGACGACGTCTGGGCCCTCGCCCTCGGCGCCATGATCCTGCAGACCTGCCGGCACGTCGTGGACTTCTCCTTCAACGAGGCCAACCACGACGCCACCGCCAACACCAGCCCCACCGCCGCCCTCTCCGACAGGCTCGACAGCGTCGGCTGGACGGTCTGGGTGCGCCGGATGATAGTCCTGCCCATCGGCGAACGATGGGCGATGATAGCCATCCTCACGGCGGCCACGACCCCGCGGATCACCTTCTACGCGCTGCTGATCGGCTGCGCCCTCGCGGCGACGTACACCACGGCGGGGCGGGTACTGCGGTCGCTGACGCGCAAGGCGCGGCGGACGGACCGGGCGGCACAGGCGCTGGCGGACCTGGCCGACTCGGGCGCCCTCTCGGACGGTCTCGTACGTCTCTTCGAGAAGGGGCTGCCTGGCAAGAAGGGGCTGCCCGGCCTCGCCGTCCCCGCCGTCGCCCTCCTGGGCGCAGCCGCCGTCGTGGCCGCCTCCGCACTGACCGACTTCGGCGGACCGCTGCCGGTGATCGCGGCCGCCGGCTACGCCCTGACCTCCGCCCTTGCCGTCGCCCGCCCGCTCAAGGGCGCCCTCGACTGGCTGGTCCCGCCGTTCTTCCGGGCCGCCGAGTACGGCACCGTGCTCGCCCTCGCGGCCAAAGCGGAGGTGAACGGAGCCCTTCCTGCGGCTTTCGGCCTGGTGGCCGCCGTCGCCTACCATCACTACGACACGGTGTACCGCATCCGCGGGAACGCCGGAGCGCCGCCGGCCTGGCTGGTGCGCGCCATCGGGGGGCAGGAGGGTCGGACGCTGCTCGTCACCGTGCTGGCAGCGCTGCTCACCGCCGCGCAGTTCAAGGTCGCGCTCACGGTCCTGGCCGTGGCCGTCGCCCTCGTGGTGCTCGTCGAGAGCATCCGCTTCTGGGTGTCCGCAGGGGCGCCCGCCGTACACGACGAAGGAGAAACCGCATGATCGGCCTCGTGCTGGCGGCGGGCGCCGGACGGCGTCTTCGCCCCTACACCGACAGCCTTCCCAAGGCATTGGTGCCGGTGGGCCCCGCGGGCATAGAGGACAGCATCACCGTGCTCGACCTCACGCTCGGCAACTTCGCCGAGGTAGGTCTGACCGAGGCCGCGATCATCGTCGGCTACCGCAAGGAGGCCGTGTACGAGCGCAAGGCGGCTCTCGAGGCGAAGTACGGCCTGAAGCTCACCCTCATCGACAACGACAAGGCCGAGGAGTGGAACAACGCCTACTCCCTGTGGTGCGGGCGTGACGCCCTCAAGGACGGTGTGATCCTCGCCAACGGCGACACCGTGCACCCGGTCTCCGTCGAGAAGACCCTGCTCGCCGCCCGCGGCGAGGGCAAGAAGATCATCCTCGCCCTGGACACGGTGAAGAGCCTGGCCGACGAGGAGATGAAGGTCGTCGTCGACCCCGACAAGGGCATGACGAGGATCACCAAGCTGATGGACCCCGCCGAGGCTTCCGGCGAGTACATCGGCGTCACCCTGATCGAGGGCGACGCGGCCCCCGAACTGGCCGACGCGCTCAAGGCCGTGTGGGAGACCGACCCGCAGCAGTTCTACGAGCACGGCTACCAGGAGCTCGTGAACCGCGGCTTCAGGATCGACACGGCGCCCATCGGCGAGGTCCAGTGGGTCGAGATCGACAACCACGACGACCTCGCCAGGGGACGGGAGATCGCGTGCCAGTACTGACGAGGCTCATTCCCTCGCCGCTCGTCGTGGACATCCGCCCGGGTGCCCTCGACGACCTGGCCGGTGTGCTCGCCGACGAGCGCATCTCGCACTCCGGCCGGCTCGCCGTCGCCGTCAGCGGCGGCTCCGGCGCCCGGCTGCGCGAGCGCATCGCGCCCTCGCTGCCCGGCGCCAGCTGGTACGAGGTGGGCGGCGGCACCCTCGACGACGCCGTGCGGCTGGCCGGCGACATCAAGGCCGGCCACTACGACGCGGTCGTCGGACTCGGCGGCGGCAAGATCATCGACTGCGCCAAGTTCGCCGCGGCCCGGGTCGGCCTGCCCCTGGTCGCCGTGCCGACGAACCTCGCGCACGACGGTCTGTGCTCGCCGGTCGCCACCCTCGACAACGACGCGGGGCGCGGCTCGTACGGCGTGCCGAACCCGATCGCGGTCGTCATCGACCTGGATGTGATCCGCGAGGCCCCGGCGCGCTTCGTACGGGCCGGAATCGGCGACGCGATCTCCAACATCAACTCGATCGCGGACTGGCAGCTGTCCAACCGCGTCAACGGCGAGAAGATCGACGGCCTCGCCGCCGCCATGGCCCGCCAGGCCGGCGAGGCGGTGCTGCGGCACCCCGGCGGTATCGGGGACAACGACTTCCTCCAGGTGCTCGCCGAGGCGCTGGTCCTCACCGGCATCGCGATGTCGATCTCGGGCGACTCCCGGCCCGCCTCGGGCTCCTGCCACGAGATCAACCACGCCTTCGACCTGCTCTACCCCCGGCGCGCCGCGAGCCACGGCGAGCAGTGCGGGCTCGGCGCGGCCTTCGCGATGTATCTGCGCGGAGCCCACGAGGAGTCGGTGCACACGGCCCAGGTGCTGCGCCGGCACGGGCTTCCGGTGCTGCCGGAGGAGATCGGCTTCACCGTGGACGAGTTCGTCCGGGTCGTGGAGTTCGCTCCGGAGACCCGGCCCGGCCGCTACACGATCCTCGAACACCTCGACCTCAAGACCCACCAGATCAAGGACTTCTACGCCGACTATGTCAAGGCCATCGGTAGCTGAACTCCGCACGGTCGTCCATCCCCCGGGGGTGAAGGACCGGCGCAGCGGTGAGCACTGGATGGGACGCCTCTATATGCGCGAGGTGTCCCTGCGGGTCGACCGCTACCTGGTGAACACCAGGGTCACGCCCAACCAGCTCACGTACCTGATGACCGTCTGCGGTGTGCTCGCGGCCCCGGCCCTGCTGGTGCCGGGGATCGCGGGCGCCGTGCTCGGCGTCGTCATGGTCCAGCTGTATCTGCTGCTGGACTGCGTCGACGGCGAGATCGCGCGCTGGAAGAAGCAGTACTCGCTCGGCGGGGTCTATCTGGACCGGGTCGGCGCCTATCTGACCGACGCGGCGGTCCTGGTCGGCCTCGGCCTGCGCGCCGCCGACCTGTGGGGCTCCGGGCGGATCGACTGGCTGTGGGCCTTCCTCGGCACCCTGGCCGCCCTCGGCGCGATCCTGGTCAAGGCGGAGACCGACCTGGTCGGTGTCGCCCGGCACCAGGGCGGCCTGCCGCCGGTCAAGGAGGCCGCGTCCGAGCCCCGCTCCTCCGGCATGGCGCTGGCCCGCCGTGCCGCCGCGGCGCTCAAGTTCCACCGGCTGATCCTCGGGATCGAGGCGTCCTTGCTGATCCTGGTCCTCGCGATCGCGGACCAGATCAGGGGCGACCTGTTCTTCACCCGGCTCGGCACCGCCGTACTCGCCGGGATCGCGCTGGTGCAGACCGTGCTGCACCTGGTGTCCGTCCTGGCGTCGAGCAGGCTGCGGTGAGTGCGATGACGTCTTCACTGAAGGTCGGCGCGGTCGTCATCACCATGGGCAACCGTCCCGACGAGCTGCGCGCCCTGCTCGACTCGGTCGCCAAGCAGGACGGCGACGCGGTCGAGGTCGTCGTCGTCGGCAACGGCTCGCCGGTGCCGGACGTCCCCGAGGGCGTCCGGACGCTGGAGCTGCCCGAGAACCTGGGCATTCCGGGCGGCCGCAACGTCGGCACAGAGGCCTTCGGGCCGGGCGGCCGGGACGTCGACATATTGCTCTTCCTCGACGACGACGGCCTCCTCGCCCAGCACGACACCGCCGAGCTGTGCCGGCAGGCCTTCGCCGCCGACCCCGAACTCGGCATCATCAGCTTCCGGATCGCCGACCCGGACACCGGCGTCACCCAGCGCCGCCACGTCCCGCGGCTGCGGGCCTCCGACCCGATGCGCTCCTCCCGGGTCACCACCTTCCTCGGCGGCGCCAACGCCGTCCGTACCCAGGTCTTCGCCGAAGTCGGCGGGCTGCCGGACGAGTTCTTCTACGCCCACGAGGAGACCGACCTCGCCTGGCGGGCCCTGGACGCGGGCTGGATGATCGACTACCGGTCCGACATGGTGCTGTACCACCCCACGACCGCGCCCTCCCGGCACGCGATCTACCACCGCATGGTCGCCCGCAACCGCGTCTGGCTGGCCCGCCGCAACCTTCCCGCCCCCCTGGTCCCGGTCTATCTCGGGGTGTGGCTGCTGCTCACGCTGCTGCGCCGGCCCTCACGCCCGGCGCTCAAGGCCTGGTTCGGCGGGTTCAAGGAGGGCTGGGCCACTCCGTGCGGTCCCCGCCGGCCCATGAAGTGGCGTACGGTGTGGCGGCTGACCCGACTGGGCCGGCCTCCGGTCATCTGACAAGCTCGACCTGAGGCGCCATGCATCGCGCGGCGAAGCGCGGACGGCCTCGAAGACGAACTCGAAGACGAAAGTTTCCACCCGTGAGTGAGACAACGCATGACGCCGGGGTCGCGGTGAACGCGGCTCCGTCGCCCGACGAGGGACTGCCGGCCGCCGAGCTCGCCGCCAAGTACGGGCTCGCCGTGAGCGGTGCCCGCCCCTCGCTCGTCGAGTACGTCCGACAGCTGTGGGGCCGGCGGCACTTCATCATCGCCTTCTCCCAGGCGAAGCTGACCGCCCAGTACAGCCAGGCCAAGCTCGGGCAGCTCTGGCAGGTGGCCACCCCGCTGCTGAACGCCGCGGTGTACTACTTCATCTTCGGGCTCATCCTCAAGGCGGACCGGGGCATGTCGCACGACGTGTACATCCCGTTCCTGGTGACGGGTGTGTTCGTCTTCACCTTCACGCAGAGCTCGGTGATGGCCGGCGTGCGCGCGATCTCCGGCAACCTCGGCCTGGTCCGCGCCCTGCACTTCCCGCGTGCCTCGCTGCCCGTCTCCTTCGCGCTGCAGCAGCTCCAGCAGCTGCTGTTCTCGATGCTGGTGCTGTTCGTCGTCGCGGTCGGCTTCGGCAGCTACCCGGACCTGTCCTGGCTGCTGATCGCCCCGATCCTCGCCCTGCAGTTCCTCTTCAACACCGGTCTCGCGCTGATCATGGCCCGGGCGGGTTCGAAGACCCCGGACCTCGCCCAGCTGATGCCGTTCGTGATGCGTACCTGGATGTACGCGTCGGGCGTGATGTTCTCCATCCCGATCATGCTGGCCGACAAGCCGCAGTGGGTGGCCACCGTCCTGCAGTGGAACCCGGCCGCCATCTTCATGGACCTGATGCGCTTCGCGCTCATCGACGGCTACGGTTCCGAGAACCTCCCCGAGCACGTCTGGGTGGCCGCGGGCGGCTGGGCCACGCTGCTCGCCGTCGGCGGCTTCGTGTACTTCTGGAAGGCGGAGGAGAGGTACGGCCGTGGCTGAGCAGGACCAGCGGGAACTCATCCCCACCGTCATCGCGGACGAACTGCACATCGTCTACCGGGTCAACGGCGCCAAGACCGGTAAGGGCAGCGCCACCGCCGCGCTCAGCCGCATCCTCAAGCGCGGCGAGGAACGGGGCGTGCGCAAGGTGCACGCCGTGCGGGGCGTGTCCTTCGTCGCCTACCGCGGCGAGGCCATCGGTCTGATCGGCTCCAACGGCTCCGGCAAGTCCACGCTGCTGCGTGCCATCGCCGGTCTGCTGCCCGCCGAGAAGGGCAAGGTCTACACCGACGGCCAGCCGTCCCTGCTCGGTGTCAACGCGGCCCTGATGAACGACCTCACCGGGGAGCGGAACGTCATATTGGGCGGGCTCGCCATGGGCATGTCCCGGGAGGAGATCAAGGAGCGCTACCAGGACATCGTCGACTTCTCCGGGATCAACGAGAAGGGCGACTTCATCACCCTGCCGATGCGCACTTATTCCTCCGGCATGGCGGCCCGTCTCCGCTTCTCCATCGCCGCCGCCAAGGACCATGACGTCCTGATGATCGACGAGGCCCTGGCCACCGGCGACCGCAAGTTCCAAAAGCGCTCCGAGGAACGCATCCGGGAACTGCGCAAGGAAGCCGGCACCGTGTTTCTGGTCAGTCACAACAACAAGTCCATCCGCGACACCTGCGACCGCGTCCTGTGGCTGGAGCGCGGCGAGTTGCGCATGGACGGACCGACCGACGAGGTGCTCAGGGAATACGAGAAGTTCACGGGCAAGTAGCCCGGTTCCGCCCAGGGCCCTGCCGGAACCTTTCCGGCGGGGCCCTGCGTCTGCAAAGGAAACGTCAACTCCGGCTTCCCTTAGGAATCTTGACGCCAATCGGTGTGTTGTTGTGATGTGCAGGACACCCCGACGGACCCAGCTGCGTTGTACAACGTAAGCTGTACCGGTCCCCGAAAGCGGCAAGTGGGGCGATAATACGCGACACCCACCGTCAGGGGCGCTCCACCGACGGCGAGGCGGCGTGTCCGAAATAGTGTGTATTGGGTCGGCAGTGTAGAACGGGAGATGTGACGGCAATGGCTACGGAAACTCCCCAGCTCAACGCAGCATGTGCCGTCCACGCCCCGGGCAGCGTGCGGTGACGGCGACCGGTACGCCGCGCACCCTGGATCCCGAGCGCGGCACCCTCGACAAGGCCGCGGACGAGAACTTCCCGGTGGCCCCATTCTTCCTGCCCAGGGCCTGGCGCGACGACCTCATGGCGGTGTACGGCTTCGCGCGTCTCGTCGACGACATCGGCGACGGCGACCTGGCACCCGGCGGCGCCGACGCCCGTCTGCTCGGCGTGTCGCCCGCACAGGCCGAGGACCGCCTGCTGCTCCTCGACGCCTTCGAGGCCGATCTGCACCGCGTGTTCGACTCCACCCCGCACCACCCCCTGCTGCGCCGCCTCCAGCCGACGGTCCGCCGGCGCTCCCTCACCCCCGGGCCCTTCCTCGGCCTGATCGCGGCCAACCGCCAGGACCAGCTCGTCAAGCGGTACGAGACCTACGACGACTTGCTTGCCTACTGCGAGCTGTCCGCCAACCCCGTCGGCCGCCTCGTCCTCGCCGTCACCGGAACCTCGACCCCCGAGCGGATCCGCCTCTCCGACTCGATCTGCACGGCCCTCCAGATCGTCGAACACCTTCAGGACGTCGCCGAGGACCTCGGCCGCGACCGGATCTATCTGCCCGCCGAGGACATGAAACGCTTTCAGGTCCAGGAGGCGGATCTCGCCACGACAACCGCGAGCGCATCGGTGCGCGCACTGGTTGCATACGAATCAGAACGCGCCCGCGGTCTCCTGAATGAAGGCGCCCCCCTGGTGGGTAGCGTCCACGGCAGGTTGAGGCTGCTGCTCGCGGGGTTCGTGGCGGGGGGAAGGGCGGCGATCCGCGCGATCGCCGCCGCCGAATACGACGTACTTCCCGGCCCGCCCAAGCCCGGCAAGGTCCAGCTGCTGCGCGAGGTGGGCGTGTCTCTGCGAGGAGAGGGGTGATCCGGACCGTGGAGTCTCCGCCACGCGTGTCCTCACCGGTACTCGCCGCCTACAGCTACTGCGAGGCCGTCACCGGGCAGCAGGCCCGTAATTTCGCGTACGGCATCAGACTGCTGCCGACGCCCAAGCGCCGCGCGATGTCGGCGCTGTACGCCTTTTCCCGGCGCGTCGACGACATCGGCGACGGCGCGCTGGCGGACGAGGTCAAGGTCGCGCGCCTGGAGGACACCCGGGCCCTGCTCGCCCGGATCCGCGAGGGCGCGGTCGGCGAGGACGACACCGACCCGGTCGCCGTCGCCCTCACGCACGCCGCCCGGGCCTTCCCGGTCCCGCTGGGCGGCCTGGACGAACTCATCGACGGCGTCCTCATGGACGTACGCGGCGAGCACTATGAGACCTGGGACGACCTGAAGGTCTACTGCCGTTGTGTGGCCGGCGCCATCGGGCGGCTCTCCCTCGGCGTGTTCGGCACGGAAGAGGGGGCGCGCGGTGTCGAGCGCGCACCCGAGTACGCCGACACCCTCGGTCTCGCGCTGCAGCTCACCAACATTCTCAGAGACGTCCGCGAGGACGCCGAGGGCGGCCGTACCTATCTGCCCGCCGACGACCTCGCGAAGTTCGGCTGCTCGGCCGGGTTCAACGGACCGACACCACCGGAGGGCTCCGACTTCGCGGGCCTCGTGCACTTCGAAGTGCGACGGGCCCGTGCCCTTTTCGCCGAGGGCTACCGGCTGCTCCCCATGCTCGACCGGCGCAGCGGTGCCTGCGTCGCCGCCATGGCCGGCATCTACCGCCGTCTGCTCGACCGCATCGAGCGCGACCCGGAGGCCGTGCTGCGCGGCCGGGTCTCGCTGCCCGGACGCGAGAAGGCCTATGTCGCCGTGCGCGGCCTGTCCGGCCTCGACACCCGTCGGCACGCGTCCCGGCGGACCGTCAGGAGGCGCGCCTGATGGACAATACGGTCCAAGGTGACTCCACCGGAGAAAAACGGCACGCAACCCTCCGGTGCGGTGCGGCGTCCCTGACTGCGACGGCCTGCCGTGCACTGTTCAACCACCACGGCGGGCACGCACGGGAGGACGCGCGATGAACGACGGCAGGCAGGCCGACGAGCCGCACGCCGGCACGCCGGGGGGCACCGGGCGCAGTGCCGTCGTGGTCGGCGGCGGACTGGCCGGGATCACGTCCGCGCTCGCGCTCGCCGACGCGGGCGTCCGCGTCACCCTGCTCGAAGGCAGGCCGCGCCTGGGCGGGCTCGCCTTCTCCTTCCGGCGCGGCGAGCTGACCGTCGACAACGGCCAGCATGTGTACCTGCGCTGCTGCACCGCCTACCGCTGGTTCCTCGACCGCATCGAGGGCACGGCGCTGGCACCACTGCAGGATCGTCTCGACGTGCCCGTTCTCGACGTCGCCAAGCCCGAGGGCCGACGGCTCGGGAGGCTGCGGCGCGACGCCCTGCCCGTGCCCCTGCATCTGGGCCGGAGCCTGGCCACCTACCCGCATCTCTCGCTCGCCGAGCGGGCCAACGTGGGGCGTGCCGCGCTCGCGCTCAAGGGGCTCGACCTCACCGATCCGACGCTGGACACGCAGGACTTCGGCAGCTGGCTGGCCGGGCGCGGCCAGTCGGCGCGTGCCGTCGAGGCCCTGTGGGACCTGGTCGGGGTCGCCACCCTCAACGCGGTCGCGGGCGACGCCTCGCTGGGGCTCGCCGCGATGGTGTTCAAGACCGGTCTGCTGTCCGACCCGGGCGCGGCCGACATCGGCTGGGCGCACGTCCCGCTGGGCGAACTGCATGACCGCCTCGCCCGCAAGGCGCTCGACTCCGCGGGCGTCCGTACCGAGGTCCGTACACGCGTCACCTCCGTCTTCATCAACGAAAACGGGAGTTGGAGCGTTCAGGTTCCCGGCGAGACGCTGGAGACGGACGCCGTCGTCCTCGCCGTACCGCAGCGCGAGACCCACGAGCTGCTGCCGCCCGGCGCCCTCGACGCCCCCGAGAACCTGCTGGCGATCGGCACCGCGCCGATCCTCAACCTCCATGTCGTCTACGACCGCAAGGTGCTCGCCAAGCCGTTCTTCGCGGCCCTCGGCACCCCGGTGCAGTGGGTCTTCGACCGCACCGAGGCGTCCGGGCTGCGCACCGGCCAGTACCTCGCCCTGTCCCAGTCCGCCGCGCAGGACGAGATCGACGAGCCGGTCGCCGTGCTGCGCGAGCGCTATCTGCCCGAGCTGGAACGCCTGCTGCCCGCCGCCCGCGGCGCGCGGGTGCAGGACTTCTTCGTGACCCGGGAGCGCGCCGCGACGTTCGCTCCCACCCCCGGCGTCGGGCGGCTGCGGCCCGGCGCCCGCACCAAGGCTCCCGGCCTGTACCTGGCCGGAGCGTGGACCGCCACAGGGTGGCCCGCGACCATGGAGAGTGCGGTCCGCAGCGGAGTGAGTGCGGCCGACGCCGCGCTGAGCGCCCTGGGCCGGCCCCGCCCCAGCCACCTCTTCGACTTCGAGGAGGCGGCGTGATGCTCGATCAGCACCCGGCAGGCCCCCGCACCCCCGGTACCGCAACAAGAGGAGAGACTGTGCCCACTGTGCCCCCGGCCTCGAAGGCCGCTCGCGAGACCGCGGTGGACGTGACCGCGCTCCTGGAGCGCGGTCGGACCCTGGCCACACCGGTACTGCGGGCAGCCGTCGACCGGCTGGCCCCTCCCATGGACACCGTCGCCGCCTACCACTTCGGCTGGATCGACGCGCAGGGCAACCCCGCCGACGGCGACGGCGGCAAGGCCGTACGCCCCGCCCTCGCCGTGCTCTCCGCCGAGGTCACCGGCGCCGCCCCCGAGGCCGGCATCCCCGGCGCGGTCGCCGTCGAACTGGTCCACAACTTCTCGCTCCTGCACGACGACCTGATGGACGGCGACGAACAGCGCCGCCACCGCGACACCGTCTGGAAGGTACACGGCCCCGCCCAGGCCATCCTGGTCGGCGACGCCCTGTTCGCCCTGGCCAACGAGATCCTCCTGGAGCTCGGCACCGTCGAGGCCGGCCGCGCCACCCGCCGGCTGACCACCGCCACCCGCGCCCTGATCGACGGTCAGGCGCAGGACATCTCCTACGAGCACCGCGACCGCGTCAGCGTCGAGGAGTGCCTGGAGATGGAGGGCAACAAGACCGGTGCGCTGCTGGCCTGCGCCAGCTCCATCGGCGCGGTGCTCGGCGGCGCCGACGACCGCACCGCCGACACCCTGGAGAAGTACGGCTACCACCTCGGCCTCGCCTTCCAGGCCGTCGACGACCTGCTCGGCATCTGGGGCGACCCGGAGGCCACCGGCAAGCAGACCTGGAGCGACCTGCGCCAGCGCAAGAAGTCCCTGCCGGTCGTCGCCGCGCTCGCGGCCGGCGGACCCGCCTCCGAGCGGCTCGGCGAGATGCTCGCCGCCGACGCCAAGAGCAGCGACTTCGAGAACTTCTCCGAGGAGGAGTTCGCGGCCCGTGCCGCCCTCATCGAGGAGGCGGGCGGCCGCGAGTGGACCGCCGAAGAGGCACGCCGCCAGTACACCATCGCCATCGAAGCCCTCGACGCCGTCGACATGCCCACCCCGGTACGGGACCGGTTCGCGGCGCTCGCCGACTTCGTCGTCGTACGAAAGAGATGATCACTATCGGTCGAATAACCCTCGCGTAGTCGCCGGCCGGTGACGCGAGATCCGACGCGTACCGGCCGACGGCGGACCCACAGCAGCACGACTCGTACGACTGCACGAAGGGGAAGCCATGACAGCGACGACCGACGGAAGCACCGGGGCCGCCTTGCCGCCCCGGGCCGCCGCGGCCAGCGAAACCGACATCACCACATCCGTGGCGGCCGGGGTACAAGAAGCCGCCGAACGCGCCGTCGGGCTCGCCACCGACTTCCTGCTCTCCCGGCAGGACGCGGAGGGCTGGTGGAAGGGCGACCTCGAGACCAACGTCACGATGGATGCCGAGGACCTGCTGCTCCGTCAGTTCCTGGGCATCCGCGACGAGGCGACGACCCAAGCCGCCGCGCTCTTCATCCGCGGCGAGCAGCGCGCGGACGGCACCTGGGCCACGTTTCACGGCGGCCCCGGTGAACTCTCCACCACCATCGAAGCCTATGTCGCGCTCCGCCTGGCGGGCGACGCGCCCGACGAGCCCCACATGGCCCGCGCCTCCGCCTGGATCCGCGAGCGGGGCGGCATCGCGTCCGCCCGGGTCTTCACCCGGATCTGGCTGGCCCTGTTCGGCTGGTGGAAGTGGGAGGACCTGCCCGAACTCCCGCCGGAGCTGATCTACTTCCCCAAGTGGATGCCGCTCAACATCTACGACTTCGGCTGCTGGGCCCGGCAGACCATCGTGCCGCTCACCATCGTCTCCGCGAAGCGCCCGGTGCGGCCCGCGCCCTTCCCGCTCGACGAACTGCACACCGACCCGGACCGTCCGAACCCGCAAAGGCCCCTCGCCCCGGCCGCGAGCTGGGACGGTGTCTTCCAGCGGCTGGACAGGGCGCTGCACCGGGCGCGCCGGGTCGTACCGCGCAAGCTGCGCCGGGCCGCGATGAACTCAGCCGCCCGCTGGATCGTCGAGCGGCAGGAGAACGACGGCTGCTGGGGCGGCATCCAGCCGCCCGCCGTGTACTCGGTGATCGCGCTGTACCTGCTCGGCTACGACCTCGAACACCCGGTGATGCGTGCGGGACTGGAGTCGCTGGACCGGTACGCCGTGTGGCGCGAGGACGGCGCCCGGATGATCGAGGCCTGCCAGTCCCCGGTGTGGGACACCTGCCTGGCGACCATCGCGCTCGCCGACGCCGGGCTCCCCGCCGATCACCCGCAGCTCGTCAAGGCCGCCGACTGGATGCTCGGCGAACAGGTCGTCCGGCCCGGTGACTGGTCCGTACGGCGGCCCGGACTCCCGCCGGGCGGCTGGGCGTTCGAGTTCCACAACGACAACTACCCCGACATCGACGACACCGCCGAGGTGATCCTCGCCCTGCGCCGGGTCCGGCACCACGACCCGGAGCGGGTGGAGAAGGCGATCACGCGCGGAGTGCGCTGGGAAGTCGGCATGCAGTCCCGCAACGGGGCCTGGGGCGCCTTCGACGCCGACAACACCAGCCCGTTCCCCAACCGGCTGCCGTTCTGCGACTTCGGTGAGGTCGTCGACCCGCCCTCGGCCGACGTCACCGCGCATGTCGTCGAGATGCTCGCGGTCGAGGGACTCTCCCACGACCCGCGCACCCGGCGCGGCATCGAGTGGCTGCTGGCCGAACAGGAGCCGGACGGCTCGTGGTTCGGCCGCTGGGGCGTCAACTACGTCTACGGCACCGGGGCCGTGGTGCCCGCGCTGACCACCGCCGGGCTCCCCGCCTCCCACCGGGCGATCCGCCGGGCCGTCACCTGGCTGGAGAGCGTCCAGAACGACGACGGCGGCTGGGGCGAGGACCTGCGCTCCTACAAGCACGTCAAGGAGTGGAGCGGCCGCGGCGCCTCCACCGCCTCGCAGACCGCGTGGGCGCTGATGGCGCTGCTCGCGGCGGGGGAGAAGGACTCCAAGGCCGTCGAGCGCGGCATCCAGTGGCTGGCCGAGACCCAGCGGGAGGACGGCTCCTGGGACGAGCCGTACTTCACCGGCACCGGATTCCCCTGGGACTTCTCCATCAACTACCACCTCTACCGGCAGGTCTTCCCGCTCACCGCCCTCGGCCGCTATGTGCACGGCGAGCCCTTCGCCGACCAGCACACCGCCAAGCCCGCCGAGAAGCTCGCCGAGCAGCGCCTCGCCGAGGCCAAGGGGAGCTGATGAACGCACAGCCCGCCCCGGCCCCGCTGCTGATCGCCTGCGCGCTCGGCATCGAGCGGCTCGCCCTGCGCACCCGCGACCACGGCGGAGCTGGCGGGCCCGTCACCGTCCTGCGCACCGGCATGGGACCCGAGGCGGCGGAGCGCTCCGTCAGCCGCCTGCTGGCCGACCCGGCGTTCGCCGGCGCGGCCGTCCTGGCCACCGGCTTCTGCGCGGGACTCGCCCCCGGCATGCACCCCGGCGACCTGGTCGTCGCCGAGGAGACCCGGGACCCGCGGGGAAACGTCCCGTGCGTGGGCACCGACCTGCTCGTCGAGGAACTCGTGCGCACCGCGCCCGGGCGCACCGTCCACACCGGGCCCCTCACCGGCTCCGACCATGTCGTCCGCGGTCAGGAACGCTCCGACCTGCGCGCGACCGGCGCGATCGCCGTCGACATGGAGTCGGCGGCGACGCTGGTGAGCGCTGTCCGCGCAGGCGAGCGCCCGGTTGCGGCCGTACGGGTGGTCGTGGACGCACCAGAACATGAACTCGTCCGGATCGGCACGGTGCGCGGTGGAATATCGGCTTTCCGCGTCCTTCGTTCAGTGATTCCCGCTTTCTTCGAATGGCACCGTTCTTTGCTGCTCCCCCGGAGGTGAGCCAGATGGCCATGCCGCTGCGTCAATCCATCAAGGTCGCTACATACCTGTTCGAACAGAAACTGCGGAAGCGGGACAAGTTCGCGCTGCTGGTGGAGCTGGAACCGTTGTTCGCCTGCAATCTCAAGTGCGAGGGCTGCGGCAAGATCCAGCATCCGGCGGGCATCCTCAAGCAGCGCATGCCCGTCGCCCAGGCCGTGGGAGCGGTGCTGGAGTCCGGTGCCCCGATGGTGTCCATCGCCGGCGGCGAGCCGCTGATGCACCCCCAGATCGACGAGATCGTACGGCAGTTGGTGGCCCGGAAGAAGTTCGTCTTCCTCTGCACCAACGCACTGCTGATGCGCAAGCACATGGACAGGTTCAAGCCCTCGCCCTACTTCGCCTGGGCGGTGCACATCGACGGGCTGCGGGAGCGGCACGACGCCTCGGTGGCCAAGGAGGGCACCTTCGACGAGGCGGTGGAGGCCATCAAGGAGGCCAAGCGGCGCGGCTTCCGGGTGACCACCAACTCGACCTTCTTCAACACCGACACCCCCCAGACCGTCGTCGAGGTGCTGAACTTCCTCAACGACGACCTGCAGGTCGACGAGATGATGCTCTCGCCCGCCTACGCCTACGAGAAGGCTCCCGACCAGGAGCACTTCCTCGGCGTCCAGCAGACCCGTGAGCTGTTCAAGAAGGCCTTCGCGGGCGGCAACCGCCGGCGCTGGAGGCTCAACCAGAGCCCGCTCTTCCTGGACTTCCTGGAGGGCAAGGTCGACTTCCCGTGCACGGCGTGGGCGATCCCGAGCTACTCGCTCTTCGGCTGGCAGAAGCCCTGCTATCTGATGAGCGACGGCTATGTGGCCACGTACAAGCAGCTGTTGGAGGAGACCGACTGGGACGCGTACGGCCGCGGCAAGGACCCGCGGTGCGCCAACTGCATGGCGCACTGCGGCTACGAGCCGACCGCCGTCCTGGCCACCATGGGCTCCCTGAAGGAGTCGCTGCGGGCCGCCCGCGAGACCATGACCAGCGGAAAGCAGAAGTGATGTGATGACCGCCATTCCCTTGGGCGTCCCCGAGGTACCGGCCCGGCCGATCGCCGAGCGGCGCGCGTCGCGGCAGATCCATGTCGGGCCGGTGGCGGTCGGGGGCGGGGCCCCGGTGTCGGTGCAGTCGATGACGACGACCCGTACGTCGGACATCGGCGCCACCCTTCAGCAGATCGCGGAACTGACCGCGTCCGGCTGCCAGATCGTGCGCGTCGCCTGCCCGACCCAGGACGACGCGGACGCCCTCGCGACCATCGCCCGCAAGTCGCGGATCCCGGTGATCGCGGACATCCACTTCCAGCCGAAGTACGTGTTCGCGGCCATCGAGGCCGGCTGTGCTGCCGTGCGGGTGAACCCCGGCAACATCAAGAAGTTCGACGACCAGGTGAAGGAGATCGCGCGGGCCGCCAAGGACCGCGGCACGCCGGTCCGTATCGGGGTCAACGCCGGCTCGCTGGACCGCCGGCTGCTCCAGAAGTACGGCAGGGCCACCCCCGAGGCGCTGGTGGAGAGCGCCCTGTGGGAGGCGTCCCTCTTCGAGGAGCACGGCTTCAGGGACATCAAGATCTCCGTCAAGCACAACGACCCGGTGGTGATGGTCGAGGCGTACCGGCAGCTCGCGGCGCAGTGCGACTACCCGCTGCACCTGGGCGTCACGGAGGCGGGCCCGGCCTTCCAGGGCACCATCAAGTCGGCGGTCGCCTTCGGCGCGCTGCTCTCGCGGGGCATCGGCGACACGATCCGGGTGTCCCTGTCGGCGCCGCCCGCCGAGGAGGTCAAGGTCGGCATCCAGATCCTGGAGTCGCTGAACCTCCGGCCGCGGCGGCTGGAGATCGTGTCGTGCCCGTCCTGCGGACGCGCCCAGGTCGACGTCTACAAGCTGGCGGACGAGGTCACGGCGGGCCTGGAGGGGATGGAAGTGCCGCTGCGCGTGGCGGTCATGGGGTGCGTGGTCAACGGCCCCGGCGAGGCGCGCGAGGCGGACCTGGGGGTGGCCTCCGGCAACGGCAAGGGCCAGATCTTCGTCAAGGGCGAGGTCATCAAGACCGTGCCCGAGTCCAAGATCGTGGAGACCCTCATCGAGGAGGCGATGAAGATCGCCGAACAGATGGAGCAGGACGGCGTCGGGTCCGGAGAGCCCGCCGTCACCGTGAGCTGAACAGCACGGACCGAGAGGGGGCCCGAGCGTGACGATGCTGGAGAACATCCGGGGACCACGCGACCTGAAGGCGCTGTCCGAGGCGGAACTCGGTGAACTGTCCGACGAAATACGCGAGTTCCTGGTGCAGGCGGTCGCCAGGACCGGCGGCCACCTCGGGCCCAACCTGGGCGTGGTGGAACTGACCGTCGCGCTCCACCGGGTCTTCGAGTCACCGGTCGACCGCATCCTCTGGGACACCGGCCACCAGAGCTATGTCCACAAGCTTCTGACAGGGCGTCAGGACTTCTCCAAGCTGCGCGGCAAGGGTGGCCTGTCCGGCTATCCCTCGCGCGAGGAGTCCGAGCACGACGTCATCGAGAACAGCCATGCCTCCACCGCGCTCGGCTGGGCCGACGGGCTGGCCAAGGCCCGCCAGGTGCAGGGGGAGAAGGGCCATGTCGTCGCGGTCATCGGCGACGGCGCGCTCACCGGCGGCATGGCCTGGGAGGCGCTGAACAACATCGCCGCCGCGAAGGACCGGCCGCTGATCATCGTCGTCAACGACAACGAGCGGTCCTATGCGCCGACCATCGGCGGCCTCGCCAACCATCTGGCCACCCTGCGCACGACCGACAGCTACGAAAAGGTGCTGGCCTGGGGCAAGGACGTACTGCTGCGGACACCGGTGGTCGGGAACACCCTCTACGAGTCCCTGCACGGCGCGAAGAAGGGGTTCAAGGACGCCTTCGCCCCGCAGGGCATGTTCGAGGACCTGGGCCTGAAGTACGTCGGCCCCATCGACGGGCACGACATCAAGGCCGTGGAGTCGGCGCTGCGGCGCGCGAAACGCTTCCACGGCCCCGTCCTTGTCCACTGCCTCACCGAGAAGGGCCGTGGCTACGAACCCGCCCTGGCCCACGAGGAGGACCACTTCCACACCGTCGGAGTGATGGACCCGCTCACCTGCGAGCCGCTCACACCGTCGGGCGGACCCTCCTGGACCTCGGTGTTCGGCGACGAGATCGTACGCATCGGGCAGGAGCGCGACGACGTCGTGGCCATCACGGCGGCCATGCTGCACCCGGTGGGCCTCGGCAAGTTCGCCGAGCGCTTCCCCGACCGGGTGTGGGACGTCGGCATCGCCGAGCAGCACGCCACCGTGTCGGCGGCCGGCCTCGCGACCGGCGGCCTGCACCCCGTCGTCGCCGTCTACGCCACCTTCCTCAACCGCGCCTTCGACCAGCTCCTGATGGATGTGGCGCTGCACCGCTGCGGGGTGACCTTCGTCCTCGACCGGGCCGGCGTCACCGGCGTCGACGGGGCCTCCCACAACGGCATGTGGGACATGTCGATCCTCCAGGTCGTCCCCGGTCTGAGGATCGCCGCCCCGCGCGACGCCGCCCAGCTGCGCGCCCAGCTGCGCGAGGCGGTGGCGGTCGACGACGCGCCCACCCTGGTGCGCTTCCCCAAGGAGTCGGTGGGCCCCGAGATCCCGGCGGTCGACCGCGTCGGCGGCCTGGACGTCCTGCACCGCGGCGAGCGTCCCGAGGTGCTGCTGGTGGCCGTCGGCGTCATGGCGCCGGTCTGCCTCCAGGCCGCCGAGCTGCTGCGGGCGCGCGGCATCGGCTGCACCGTCGTCGACCCCCGGTGGGTCAAGCCCGTCGACCCGGCCCTGCCGGGCCTCGCCGCCGAGCACCGGCTGGTGGCCGTCGTCGAGGACAACAGCCGCGCGGGCGGGGTCGGCGCCGCCGTGGCACTGGCACTCGGCGACGCCGATGTCGACGTACCGGTGCGGCGGTTCGGCATCCCGGAGCAGTTCCTCGCGCACGCCAAGCGCGGTGAGGTGCTGGCCGACATCGGCCTCACGCCCGTCGAGGTCGCCGGACGGATCGGCGCGAGCCTGGCCGTCCAGGACATGGGGGACACGGCCGCCGTCAAGGACCTGGGGGGCACAGTCAAGGAGAGAGCTGAATGACCAGGGAGTTCGACCTCGGCGCGCTCCTGGCCGAGCGCGGAGCCGAACGCTACGAGCTGCACGCCAGGTATCTGAACCACCAGCTGCCGCGCATGCTGCACACCATCGGCTTCGACAAGGTCTACGAGCGCGCCGAGGGCGCCCACTTCTGGGACGCGGACGGCAACGACTACCTGGACATGCTCGCCGGGTTCGGGGTGATGGGCCTCGGCCGCCACCACCCCGTCGTCCGCAAGGCGCTGCACGACGTCCTCGACGCCCAGCTCGCCGACCTCACCCGCTTCGACTGCCAGCCGCTGCCCGGCCTGCTGGCCGAGCGGCTCCTCACCCACAGTCCGCACCTGGACCGGGTGTTCTTCGGCAACAGCGGTACGGAGGCCGTGGAGACCGCGCTGAAGTTCGCCCGGTACGCCACCGGCAGACCGCGGATCCTCTACTGCGACCACGCCTTCCACGGCCTGACCACCGGCTCGCTGTCGGTCAACGGGGAGAACGGCTTCCGGAACGGATTCGCCCCGCTGCTGCCCGACACGGCCGTCCCCCTCGGCGATCTCGACGCCCTGGCACGGGAACTGAAGAAGGGTGACGTCGCCGCCCTGATCGTCGAACCGATCCAGGGCAAGGGGGTGCACGAGGCCCCGCCCGGCTATCTGCGCGCCGCCCAGGAGCTGCTGCACAGGCACAAGGCGCTGCTCGTCGCCGACGAGGTGCAGACCGGACTCGGCCGGACCGGGGACTTCTACGCCTATCAGCACGAGGACGGCGTCGAACCGGACCTGGTGTGCGTGGCCAAGGCGCTGTCCGGCGGCTATGTGCCGGTCGGCGCCACCCTCGGCAAGGACTGGATCTTCAAGAAGGTCTACTCGTCCATGGACCGGGTGCTGGTCCACTCGGCGAGCTTCGGCTCCAACGCGCAGGCCATGGCCGCCGGGCTGGCCGTCCTGTCGGTCATGGAGAACGAAGCGACCGTCGCCCATGCGCGGATGATCGGCGACCACCTGAAGTCCCGGCTGGCCGCACTGGTCGACAAGTACGAACTGCTCGCCGACGTCCGCGGCCGGGGCCTGATGATCGGCATCGAGTTCGGCAGGCCGAGCTCACTGAGGCTGAAGAGCCGCTGGACCATGCTGCAGGCCGCGCGCAAGGGCCTGTTCGCGCAGATGGTCGTCGTACCGCTGCTGCAACGCCACCGCATCCTCACCCAGGTCTCCGGCGACCATCTGGAGGTGATCAAGCTGATCCCGCCGCTGGTCATCGGCGAGGCGGAGGTGGACCGCTTCGTGGACGCGTTCACCGATGTGATGGACGACGCGCACAGTGGCGGCGGCCTGATGTGGGACTTCGGCAGGACGCTGATCAAGCAGGCCGTCGCCAACCGGTGATCACCACTGTGGGCTGATCACCAGCCGGGGCTTTGCCTCTGAGGCAAGAAATTTGCCGGACAGGCAAAGCTCGGGCTGAATGGAGTCATGAGCTCCTCCGAAGCCGAGCGTCCGCCCGGCCACGGGCCCGAGCCGACGGCCGGACCGGCCGACGACCTGGCCGCCGTGGCCCCCCAGCTCCGCTCGCTGCGCCGCCGCGCCGGTCTCACCCTGGAGGCCGCGGCCCGCGCGGCCGGGCTGTCGCCCGCCCATCTCTCCCGTCTGGAGACCGGACAGCGCCAGCCTTCCCTGCCGATGCTGCTCGCACTCGCGCGCATCTACGGTACGACGGTCTCGGACCTGCTGGGCGAGACGGCCGGCGACCGGGACGCGATCGTGCGCGCCGACGACATGGAACCGACCCGGGCCGGCGGCTGGACGTACTGGCAGGCCGGCGCGTCCGGCCGTGGGATGCAGGCCCTGCGCGTCCGCGTGCCCCACGGCTCACAGGGCGACATCGTGCGCGTCCACCCCGGCGAGGAGTGGCTGTACGTCCTCAAGGGGCGGCTCCGACTGCGCCTCGGGGACACCGCGCACCTGCTCGCGCCCGGAGACGGCGCGCACTTCGACTCGCTCACCCCGCACCGCCTCGCCGCCGAGGACCACGACGGGGTCGAGCTCCTGTTCGTCCACACCCTGCTGCAGAGTCCCACGGCCACCCTGTGCCTGGGCCCGATCACCGGAGAGTTGCCATGAGCAACATGGAGGAGAAGTTCCCCCGCGCCCTGTGGATCCGTCTGATCGTCTACGGCGTCCTCGGCCACGTCCTGGCCGCCTTCATCTACCTGCTGTTCGCGGTCGGCGCCAAGGCCTGACCGGGTGGGGGCCGGGAGACACCGGCGTCAGTCGAGCAGCCGCTCGCGCAGTCGCTCCCGGTGCCCGGGGCCGAGCCCGAGGCCCTGTTCCAGGTAGACGTCGACCGTGCCCCATGTCTCCTCGACGGTTTCGAGCGCCGCCGCCAGATACTCGGCCCGGGCCTCGAACAGCGGGCTGAGCAGCTCCATCACCTCGGGGGTGTAGGCCGACTCGGCGCTGCCGCTGCGCCGCACCTTGTAGCGGCGGTGCTTGGCGTTCGACTCCAGGTAGTCGGACAGGATCGCCTCGCGGTCCACGCCCACGGCGAGCAGCGTCACGGCTATGGACAGGCCCGCGCGGTCCTTGCCCGCCGCGCAGTGCATCAGGGCCGGGACGCTGTCCTCGACCAGCGCGTGCAGCACCCGGGAGTGCTCGGCGGTGCGCTCCTTGACCATCCTGCGGTAGGAGGTGATCATCCGGTTCGCGGCCTTGCCGTCCGCGAGGATCCCGCGCAGCTGGTCGAGGTTCCCGTCGCGGACCATCTTCCAGAACTCGGCGCCGTCCGCCGGGTCGCTCAGCGGCATGTTCACGTTGCGCACGCCCGGCAGCGCCACGTCGGGGCCTTCCAGCTTCTGGTCGGCCGCGTTGCGGAAGTCGAAGATCGTGTGCAGACCCAGGGAGGAGAGGAACTCCGTGTCCTTGTCGGTCGCGTGCGCGAGATGGCCGCTGCGGAACAGCACCCCGTACCGCACCCGCCGTCCGTCCACGGTCGGCAGTCCGCCCACGTCACGGAAGTTGCGCACTCCGGCCAGCTCGGGCTCGGTCGACGGGACGTGCTGCGTCACGGTGGCTCCTCACGCTCGGGCGGCGCCGACGCGGCTCGTCGACGGGCACGCTGTCGACGATACGACATGAGTTTCCTCGGGCAATGAGTTGTCCACAGGCGTTGCCCACGACACCCCCGGCCCTTGATGATGTTTGGGCTTGCGCGGATCTGTTGGCACTTGTGAGGACTTCATGGTGGATATCGCCGAGAACGGTC
The DNA here is from genome assembly GCF_055558775.1 of Streptomyces sp. NPDC025638. Classification (NCBI taxonomy): domain Bacteria; kingdom Bacillati; phylum Actinomycetota; class Actinomycetes; order Kitasatosporales; family Streptomycetaceae; genus Streptomyces; species Streptomyces sp. NPDC025638. The sequence goes on from NZ_JBVHLX010000007.1 coordinate 301,942, forward strand.
GTACCTGGCTCCTGTCCGGGCCGAACAGCAGCTACGCGCTGCACCTCACCGAGGCGGACGAACTGCTCCACCTCCACTGGGGGCCGAGCATCGCGCTCGCCGACGCCGAGGCGCTCGCCGTGCGCCCGCTGCCCGACTACTGGCCCTTCGAGTCCCCGCTCGACGGCCGCGAGGAGTACCCGGTCGAGGGCGGCCCCCGCTTCGTCCGCCCCGCCCTGTCCGTACGCACCGAGGAGCGGCGCGGCACCGAGTGGACCTTCGAGGCGTACGAGACGACGGGCGACGAACTGCGGCTGCGCTTCGGGGACGCAGGGCTGGCCGTCACACTGCACTACCAGATGCGCGGGGACGTCGTCGAGCGCTGGGTGACCGTCGGCAACCAGGGGCACGCGCGCGTGGAACTGCTCCGTGCCGACCCGGCCACCTGGACCCTGCCCGACCGTGAGGGCTGGCGGCTGTCCCAGCTGCACGGCCGCTGGGCCGCCGAGTCCCTGCTGACCCGGGCCCCGCTCACCCACGGTGAGAAGGTCATCGGCAGCCGCCGCGGCCACACCGGTCACCAGCACCTGCCCTGGGTGGCGCTCGACACCGACGCCACCGAGGAGCGCGGCGAGGTGTACGGCTGCGCGCTGGGCTGGTCGGGGTCCTGGCGGATCGGGGTTGCCCAACTCCCGGACGCACGCGTGCAGATCACCGGTGGGGCCGGCTACGACGACTCGGGGCTGTTGATGCTGGCCGAGGGGGAGTCGTACACGAGTCCCGTCTTCGCGGGCCTGTGGAGCGACGGCGGCTTCGGCGGCGCGAGCCGTGCCTGGCACGCCTACCAGCGGGCGTACGTCATCCCGGACGCCGACCGGGACCGGCCGGTGCTCTTCAACTCCTGGGAGGCCACGAACTTCGACATCTCCGAGGAGCAGCAGGCGACGCTCGCGCGCCGGGCGGCTGCGATCGGCGTCGAGCTGTTCGTGGTCGACGACGGCTGGTTCGGCGCCCGCACCGGCGACCGCGCCGGACTCGGCGACTGGACGCCCAACCCCGACCGCTTCCCGAACGGCCTCAAGCCGCTCGCCGACTACGTGCACGCCCTCGGGATGCAGTTCGGCATCTGGGTCGAGCCCGAGATGGTCAACCCGGACAGCGACCTGTACCGCGCGCACCCCGACTGGGTGCAGTACCAGACGGGACGAAAGAGGACGGAACTACGCAATCAGCTCGTGCTCAATCTGGCCCGCGAGGACGTCCAGGAATACCTCTGGGAGCAGCTCGACGGTCTGCTCTCCAGTGCCCCCGTCGACTATGTGAAGTGGGACTTCAACCGCTGCTTCACCGACGCGGGCTGGCCCGGCGAACCCTATCCGCAGCGCCTGTGGGTGGACCATGTGCGCGCCCTCTACGCCCTGCTGGACCGGCTGCGGGCGGCCCACCCGGGCGTCGCGTTCGAGTCCTGCTCGGGCGGCGGCGGCCGTATCGACCTCGGCGTCATGAGCCGCACCGACCAGGTGTGGACCTCCGACAACACCGACCCGCTCGACCGTCTCCGCATCCAGCACGGCTTCAGTCAGATCCACCCGGCCCGGATCATGGCCGCCTGGGTCACCGACAGCCCGAACACCCAGCTCAACGGCAGGGTCAGCTCGCTTCGCCTTCGCTTCGTGAGCGCCATGGCCGGGGTCCTCGGGGTCGGCGGCGACCTCGCGGAGTGGACGGAGGAGGAGCTTGTCGAGGCCAAGGAGTGGGTGGAGCTCTACAAGGGCATCCGTCCGGTCGTGCAGCGCGGCGAGCAGTACCGGCTGCGGCCCCCGGAGGGCGGGCTGAGCGCGGTGCAGTATGTGCTCGGCGACGAAACGGTCGTCCTTGCCTGCCTCCAGGCTCAGCACTACGGCGAGCCGGCCCCGGCGCTGCGGCTGCGCGGTCTTGACCCGGCAGCGGCGTACGAATGCCACGAAACGGGCGAAGTGCACCGTGGTGCCGTACTGCTGCACCACGGGCTGCGCACCGGACTTCGGGGCGATCTCGACGCGGCGCTTTTCCGTCTCCGCCGGATCTGAACCATCTGCCCGAATTGGCCCCTTCGTTCAAACTCGCCCCGGAATGAAGTGGCCTGGGTGCAGGTGCGTGAGGAGCGTCATATTCGTGACCGTCCGTCGCGCGTCATGTTCACGTAATTCGCGCCGTTTTACTGAGAATTGACCGGAAGAATTGAGCGGGAATTCACTGAGGGTGACCGGGAATTCCCGTAACGGATCAAGCGAAAGCCGGACACAAGGAACCAACTGCTTGTCCGTTCGCATCTTGCTCGCTTACGTTCGCCACCAATCCGGACGGAATGCCGAATCCTGCCGCCGACCGGAGCGACAGCTCACCTCGCAGCGCGCCGGAGAGGAATTCGCCATGCCCCGGAAGGGTAAGCACCGCCGCCCCAAGCCCCGCCGCTTCAGTCGTTCGGTCGCCGTCGCCGGTACCGGCGGCGCGGCGCTGGCCCTGCCGCTGATCGGGGCCACCGGTGCCCATGCGGCCACGCCGCAGTCCGTCCCGGCACAGGCCGTGCAGTCGGTCCCGACCGTCGAGAAGAAGGCCGCGCCGGCGGTTTCGGGCGTGCGCACCTACACGGTGAAGACCGGCGACTACCTTTCGAAGATCGCCGAGGAGCAGAGCGTCCGTGGCGGTTGGCACCGGCTCTACCGGGACAACCGCGAGGCCGTCGGCGACAACCCTTCGCTGATCCATCCCGGCCTGAAGCTCGCCCTCGGCGGGAAGGCCGCGACGGCCGCCAAGTCCCCGGCGCCGGCTCCCTCTTCCGCGTCCCCCTCCGCGTCGAAGCCGTCCGCGTCGAAGCCGTCCGCGTCGCAGGCGTCCGCGCCGGACTCCGCCACCGCCTCCGGCGTCTCGGCCGAGAGCGCCGTAACCGCTCAGGCCGCCGTCGCCTCGTCCGGCTACACCCTCCCGGTCACGGGTGCCGCCATCGGCACCAACTACCACGTCCCGGGCAGCATGTGGTCCAGCGGCTACCACACCGGCGTCGACTTCGTCGTCCCGACCGGCACCTCCCTCAAGGCCGTGGCCGCGGGCACAGTCGTCTCCGCGGGCTGGGGCGGCGCGTACGGCAACCAGGTCGTCATCAAGCTGGACGACGGCTACTACGCGCAGTACGCCCACCTCTCCCAGATCTCCGTCTCGGCCGGCCAGTCCGTCGCCGCCGGCCAGCAGATCGGGCTGTCCGGCGCGACCGGCAATGTGACCGGACCGCACCTGCACTTCGAGATCCGCACCACGCCGGACTACGGCTCGGACGTGGACCCGGTCGCCTACCTCCGCTCGCACGGCGTGCCCGTCGCCTGATCGCGTCGGGCACCCGCCCCGACCCCCACGCCGCCGAAGGCCGGACCCCTGCCCCCCGGGTCCGGCCTTCGGTGTCGCTGTGCGGCGTTGCTGTGCGATCGATGCGTCAACCCACCTGACCGGCGTCATATTCCCGCGTTGGCAAACTATTTAAGAGTGTCTTATCTCACCGTTCGTCAACCCCTTCCTACGATCGCGTAGGTCACATCCGAAGGTGAATCATGGGCCGACGTGGCAGACGATTCGAAGAGTGACAGCAGATCAGTGATCGGGTCGTACGTGGCGGTGGGGGACAGCTTCACCGAGGGCGTCGGCGACCCCGGCCCCGACGGGGCATTCGTCGGCTGGGCCGACCGGTTCGCGGTACTTCTCGCGGACCGTCGGCCCGAGGGCGACTTCAAATACACCAATCTCGCGGTACGCGGGAAGCTGCTCGACCAGATCGTGGCCGACCAGCTCCCCAAGGCCGTGGAGCTCGCGCCGGACCTGGTGTCCTTCTGCGCGGGCGGCAACGACATCATCCGTCCCGGCACCGACCCGGACGAGGTGGCCGAGCGCTTCGAGCGGGCGATCGGGCAGCTGACCGACGCGGCCGGCACGGTCATGGTGACGACCGGGTTCGACACCCGCAACGTGCCCGTGCTCAAGCATCTGCGCGGCAAGATCGCCACGTACAACGGGCACGTCCGGGCCATCGCCGACCGATACGGCTGCCCGGTGCTGGACCTGTGGTCACTGAAGACCGTTCAGGACCGGCGCGCCTGGGACGACGACCGGCTCCACCTCTCGCCCGAGGGGCACACCCGGGTGGCGCTCCGGGCCGGCCAGGCCCTCGGTGTGGCGGTCCCGGCGGACCCGGAACAGCCCTGGCCCCCGCTCCCGCCCCGCGGCACCCTCGACGTCCGTCGCGACGACGTCCACTGGGCCCGCGAGTATCTGGTCCCGTGGATCGGGCGGCGGTTGCGCGGGGAGTCGTCGGGGGACCATGTGACCGCCAAGGGGACGCTGTCCCCGGACGACATCAAGATGCGGATCGCCTCGGTGGCGTGACGGGCCCCGCTCGGCGTGCACGGCGCGACGGCCGGGAGCGGTCACCGCTCCTGCGCCGTCACCGCTCCTGCGCCGTCAACGCCTCCCGGGCCAGGCCCAGTTCCCGGGTGAGCGCCTCGTCGACCCACTGCTGTGCCCGCGCCCGCGGGACCGCGCCCGCGTAGGACGTCAGCTGAACGGCGAGCCCGTCGAGCAGGGCCGTCAGCCGCAGGGCGGTACCGGTCGGGTCGGGGCACTGGAACTCGCCGGCCGCCACGCCCTCCGCGATGACCTCGGTGATGGCCGCCTTCCACTGCCTGTCCAGGTCCCGGGTGACCTCGCGCAGAGCGGGCTCGCGCAGGGCCACCGCCCAGCCCTCGATCCACAGCCGCCAGCCCTTGGCCTGACCGGTGGGCGCGTACCAGCGCACGGCGGTCCGCAGCCGGCGCAGCGCGGTCGTACGGCGGTTCAGCAGCTTGCGCAGATGCGTCAGGTCGTCCTCGGCCGCGTGGGCGAACGCGGCGGCGACCAGCTTCTCCTTCGTCGAGAAGTGATACAGCACCAGCGCGTTGCTCACACCGAGCGCCGAGGCCACATCGGCGATCCTGACCGCCGCCACGCCCCGCGCCTCGATCTGTTCGACGGCGGCCCGCAGCAGTTCCTCTCGCCGCTCCGCCACGCTCAACCGCACTCTCGCCACGCGGTCACCCTAATCCGTTTCACTCCACGAACTGGTAGTCGAACCTGATGCGGCCCGCCTCGTCGAGGACCAGGAACTCCAGGCCGCCACCCATCACCCGGTCCTCCTCCCGGTGGAAGGACTCCCAGCGGAACGTGACGACGTCGCGCAGCAGCCTCGGCGCCTGCTGGATCCGGAAGCCGTACGTCCCCGGGGCGACGAACGCCTCGTACGCACGCTCCACGCGCGCGTACACCTCCTCGTGGCCCCGTGCCTCCAGGACCGCGGTGGGGAAGCCGAGGCCCACCGCCGTGTCGTGCATCTCCTGCGGCGGGCGCAGGATGTGCAGCCCGTCCTCCGCCCAGAGGTCGTGCACGGTCTTGCGGCGGATCTCCGGGTCCGGCTCGTTCCAGACCCCGATGTAGCGCTCGATCAGTGACTGCGGGTCGATGGCAGGCATGGTGGGCTCGACGCTCCTCGTGTCGATGGGCTGTGCGATGTGCCATCGACTCTGCCGCCGCCGCGCCGCCGCCTCAATTCCCGTCAGGGTATGAGGAGCCGGGCTGCCGGAGGACGGCGTGCGCGTCCAGGGCGATCGCGCCGCCCGGGTGCACGAGAAGCGGGTTGACCTCCAACTCGTCGAACTCGGGGTGCTCGGCCGCACAGCGCGCCACGGCGCACAGGGCGGCCGCGGCGGCCTCCGCTGCGACGGGCGGGGCGCCGCGCCAGCCGGTCAGCAGGGGCGCGTGCCGCAGCCCCAGCAGCAGGGCACGCGCGCGTGCCGGGGTGAGCGGGGCCAGGGCGAGGGCGGTGTCGGCGTGGAGTTCCGCCGCGGTCCCGCCGATTCCGGCCAGGGCGACCGGACCGAAGGCGGGGTCCTGACGCACCCCGACGATCAGTTCGCGGGCGTGGGCAGGCGCCACCATGGCCTCCACCGCGTACCGCTGGGCGCCGGTGGCCGCCCGCATCCGGCCGAAGGCCGTGCGCAGGGCTTCCTCGTCGATGATGCCCAGCGCGACACCGCCGGCCTCCGTCTTGTGGGCGAGCCCCATCGCCTTGAGGGCGACCGGGAAGCCGACCCGCCGCGCCGCGGCCACCGCCTCCCCGGCGTCCGTCACGAACCCGGCGGCGGGAAAGGCGAGTCCGTACGCGGCCAGAAGCTCGCGGAGCGTCTCGTGGCCGCCGTCCCGGACCGGGGGCCTCGGGCCCGGCACGGGCGGGGGCTCCTGCGGGGTCGCGGTGGTGAGCCGTACGGCACCCGTCAGCGCCGTCGCCGCCTGCTCGATCCGCTCGTACACCGGGATGCCGCGTCCGCGCAGCACGGCGAGCGCGGGCGTGTCCCGGGCCATCGTGTGCACCAGCAGCGGGCGGCCGGTGCGCACGGCGGCGTCGGCGAGCGCGTCCGCGACCTCGCACTCGCGACCGGCCCGCTCCGGGTCGGCGCTCGCGTAGTCCCCGAAGTACCCCGTCAGCACGACCGAGTCGGCCTCGCCGCTCACCAGCAGCGTTTGCGCCACGCGCGCGTAGCTGCCCAGATCGGCCTCCCCGGCGCCCGCGAGGTCGACCGGGTTGCCGCACCCGGCGCCCGGCGGCAGCAGACCGGCCAGCCGGTCGACGGTGGACGGGGCGAGCGCGGGCACCTCGCCGCCGCGCAGGGTCAGCGCGTCCGCGGCGAGGGCGCCCTGGCCGCCGCTGTCGCCGACCACCGCGACCCGGGCTCCGGCCGGTGGCCGGCTCGCCGCGAGGAGGCACAGCGCCGTGTCCACGAGCTTGCCCGCCGACTCCAGCAGCAGCGCCCCGCTGTCCCGGCACACCGCCGCCACCGTGTCGTATCCGCTCACCAGGGCGCCGGTGTGCGAGGCGGCGGCCCCCGCGGCCGCGGCGCCGCGCCCGACCGTGAGCAGCAGCACGGGCTTGCCCGCGGCGTGCGCGCAGGCCAGCACGCGGGCCAGGCGGCGGCCGTCGCGGAAGTCCTCCACGTAGGCGGCGACGACCCGCGTAGGGCCGTGCGCGATCAGCGCCTCCAGGGCGTCCGCGGCGTCGATGTCGCGCTGGTTCCCCAGGGAGACGAACCGTGAGAACCCCTCGCCCGCGCGCGCGAGCAGCCGGCCGATCTCCAGGGCGAGGTTCCCGCTCTGCGACACCAGACCGACCGCGCCCGCCGGGAACTCGCCCCAGCTGAGCCGCAGTCCGGTGCCGGTGTCGACGAGCCCCATGCAGTTCGGGCCGAGCAGCCGGGCGCCCCGGCCGGTCACCAGACGGGCGAGCGCCCGCTCCTGCGCCGGATCGCCCACGGACGTGATGACGGTGAAACCGCGAGCCCCCGCGGCGAGCCCGTCGGCCACCACAGGCCGCACCTGCGCGGGCGGCACGGCCACGACGACGTGATCGCACCGCAGCCCCTCCAGCCCGGCCCGGAACGGCACGCCGTCCAGACTCCCGCCACGCCGGTTCACCAGATGCACGACACGGCGCCCACGCCCGGCGAGCGCCCCCTTCGCCAGCCAGTAACCCCACTTCCCGGGCTGCCCGGAGGCGCCGACGACGGCGACCGAGGCGGGGTCGAAGAACGATTCGGGCAGGGATACGGTCCTTGCCGCGGTGGGGCCGGCGGGTGGCGGCGGCTCCTCGGCATCCGTCACCGGTACCACCCGAACCGGTCCGCGATCACCGGCAGCCGGTCGGCCACGATGGCGTGCGCGGCCGCCCTCGGGGTCGTGCCGTCGGCCTCCGCGCGGGCCAGCATGCGGTCGATGAGGCTGCGCATGGAGCGCCGGGTCCAGGCGAACGCCTCGTCCGCGTCGGGGCCGATGTCGCCGAACAGCGTCCACCACCACCAGGCGTTCGTCCCCGAGTTGACCACCACGTCCGGCAGCACGGTCACCCCGCGCGCGGACAGCAGCTCCTCCGCCGCCTGCAGCACCGGCATATTGGCCGCCTCCACGATCCAGCGGGCGGTGATCCGCTCCTGGTCGGCGGTGTCGATCGCGTACGACACCGCGGCGGGCACCAGCACCTCGACGTCGGCGGACAGCCAGGCGTCGCCCGGCAGTTCGCGGTCGCCGGGGCGCAGCACGGCCCGGTCGACGGTGCCGTACGCGTCCCGCGCGGCGAGCAGCGCCTCGACGTCCAGGCCCGCCGGGTTGGCGATCGTGCCCTTGATGTCGGCGACGGCCACGATCGTCAGACCCGCGCGCGCGAGGAAGCGCGCCGTGGCCCCGCCCATGGTGCCCAGACCCTGCACGGCGACCCGCGTGCCCGGGTACGGCACCCCGGCCCGGTCCAGGGCCGCGAGCACCGACTCGGCGACCCCGCAGCCGCCGACCAGCTCGTCGAGGCCGATGCCGTCCACCTCGACCGCGAAGGCGTCCGCGAGCCGCCGGCGCGCCGCGGCCTCGTCGTCGAGCAGCGGGTACACGGCCTGGATCGACGACACGAGCCCCGCCTCGGCGGCCGCCCGGTCGACCAGGTCCTGGGTGAGGCCGAGATCCTCGCCGGTGGTCCAGAAGCTCTCGATGTACGGCCGCATGGCCCGCAGATAGCGCACCAGAAGCCCGTACGCCTCCGGGGCCTGGGGATCGCAGTCGATGCCGCCCTTGGCGCCGCCCAGGGGCACATAACGGCCCTCGGGGTTGTAGTGCAGGGCCTCCTTCATGGTCATGCCGCGGGCCAGCCCGGCCACCTCGTCGAGGGTGCAGCCGGGCCGCATCCGCAGACCGCCGCTGGCCACTCCGCGCACCAGCCGGTCGACGACCAGGAAGCCCCGGCGGCCGGTGACGTGGTCGGTCCAGACGAGCGACATGAGGGGGGCGGTCATGGGGTCTTCTCCTCGGGAACGGTGATCAGGGTGGGGCCGGGCCGGTCGAGGGCCTCGGCGAGGGCGCGGGCGAGTCCGGCCGGGCCGCACGCGTGCGTGCCGTGCCCACCGTAGGCGCGGGCCAGGGCGGGCAGATCGACCGGTGGGAGGTCCACCGCGGTGGGGATGTCGCCCCGCGCCGTCATCTCGTCGCGGATCTCGCCGTAGCCGCCGTTGTCGAACACCACTATGGGCAAAGGAAGTTGGAGCTGTACGGCGGTGGCCAGTTCCTGCACCGTGAACTGCAGCCCGCCGTCGCCGCTGAGCGCGACCACCTGTCGGCGCGGATGGGCGACCTTGGCGCCGATGGCGGCGGGCAGGGCGTAGCCCAGGGTGCCGAAGCCGGTCGGGTGCAGATAGCTGCCGCGGGGGCCGACAGGGAAGTGCGGCAGGGCGCCGTAGTAGCAGCACTGGGCGCTGTCCGAGGTGACGACGGCGTCCTCGTCGAGCACCGCGCGCATCGCCCTCAGGTAGCCGAGCCAGCGGGTGTCACGCTCGGCGGTCTCGGCGTTGCGCGCGGCGCGCAGGGCGGCGACCTCTTCGGCCACGCGCGCATGGGCCTCCGCTCCGTCCGCCGCGGGAAGTTCCGCCGTCAGCGCGGTCACAGTCGTCCGCGCGTCCCCCACGAGCGCCACGTCCGCCGGCATGTGGGCGTACATCTGGTCCGGGTCGATGTCGACGCGGATCAGCGTGCCGTCGAGCGCGGGCGGCGAGGTCCAGAAATCGGACTCGGCCAGCTCCGTGCCCACGGCCACGACGACGTCCCGCGTGCCGAGCCACTCCCGTACGACGGCACTGTGCAGCGACACCCCCAACGACAGCGGATGGGTCTCGGGCACACCGCCCTTGCCGTTGGCGGTCGTGACGGCGGGAGCGCCCAGCCGTTCGGCGAGCGCCAGACAGTGCGGGCGTGCCTCGCGCGCCCCGCCGCCGAGCACCAGCGCGGGGCGCCGGGCCCCGGCGAGGGCCTTCGCGGCCTCCCGGACGGCCCGCTGGTCCGGCGCGGGGCGCGGGACCGTCGGAGCGACGCGGACCGGGCCCAGCGTCTCGGAGGCGGTCAGCAGGTCCAGCGGGACCTCGACATGGGCGGGCCGCGGCCGGCGCGTGCGGAACATCGTGAACGCGCGGGCCACGGCCGCGTCGATCTCGGTGATCGACGAGACACGGTGGCTGAACGCGGCCACGGCCCGCAGCGCCTCGGTCTGACTGCGCATCTCGTGCAGCGCACCGGTCGACAGCCGTGGGTGGCCGAGCGGCATGCCCGGCGAGAGCACCAGCAGCGGCACGCTGTCCGAGTAGGCCTGGCCGACGGCGGCCGCCGCGTTGAGCAGGGCGGGCCCGGTCGTGGTGAGGACGACGCCGGGGCGGCCCGTCACGCGCGCGTACCCGTCGGCCGCGTATCCGGCACCCTGTTCGTGGCGGGGTGTCACATGCCGTATGCCGTACGCCGCGAGATGCCGGTAGACCTCCAGGTTGTGGGTGCCCGGGATGCCGAACACACGGGTCACGGCGTGCCCGCTCAGGGCGCGTACGAGGGCCTCCCCGCCGGTGAGGACCTCTTCGCCGGTGAGGACCTCCCGCTGTGCGAGTCCCATCACAGGCTCCGCGAGATGACGAGTCGCATGATGTCCGAGGTGCCCTCCTCGATCTCCTCCAGCTTGGCGTCCCGCATCCACTGCTCGACCGGGAACTCCCTGGAGTAGCCCCAGCCGCCGAGCGTCTGGACGGCCGCCCAGGTGCAGTACGCGGCGGTCTCGGACGCCGTCAGCTTGGCCATCGCCGCCTCGGCGGACGCCTCCAGACCGGAGTCGAGGCGCCGGGCGGCCCGCCAGGTCATCAGCCGGGCCTGCTCCATCCGCGTGCGCATGTCGGCGAGGCGGAAGGCCACCGCCTGGTGCTCGATGATCGGTTTGCCGAACTGGCGCCGCTCGCGGGCGTAGTCGCGGGCGTACTCGTAGGCCGCGCGGGCCACGCCGGTCGCCGCCGCGCCGAGCACCGTCCGGGAGATGTCGAAGGTCCGCATCAGACCGTGGAAGCCCGTGCCCTCAGCGCCGAGCCGGTGCTCCTCGGGGACGAACGCGTCCTGGAGGAAGACCTCCCGGCAGACGATCGCCCGCTGGCCCATCTTGCGCATCGGCTCACCGAAGGAGACCCCTTCGGTGTCCTTGCGCAGCAGGAACGCCGTCACCCCGCGCGAGCGCCGCGCCGGGTTGGTCTTGGCGAAGACGACGTACAGCTCGGCCTCGCCCGCGTTGGAGATCCACGCCTTCTGGCCGTTGAGCCGGTAGCCGCCCGTCGTGCGGTGGGCCGTGGTGACGATCGAGGCGGCGTCGGAGCCCGCGCCGGGCTCGGTGGTGGCCAGGGCGGTCATCGGGGCGTCGGGGCCCGTGAGCGGGGTCAGCCACTCCCGTTTCTGCTTCTCGTCGCCCAGTTCGAGGACCGGATCGGCGAAGAAGCCGTTGGAGCAGAGCAGATTGCCGATGCCCAGGTCGCCCACGCACAGCTCCTCCTGCACGAGGCACTGGGTGAACACGTCGGTGAAGCCGCCCCCGCCGTACTCCTCGGGCAGCATGAAGCCGGTGATGCCCACCGCGGCCGCCCTGCGCCACAGGTCCCAGGGCGTCTCGATGTCGGCCTCGTCGACGGCACGCGCGCGCGGGCGGATCTCCGCACGGGCGAAGGCCCGCGTGAGCTCCACGATGTCGCGCTGCTCCTCGCTCAGCGGGACCAGCTCGGTGGGCAGGTCGGACATGGTGCCTCCAGAGGCGGCGGGCTACCGGGACTACTGAATCGCCAGTCAGTATCGGAAGCCGGGCCGAGCCATGTCAACGCACTGAACGGATCATCAGTGGCGTCGGCCCTCGTGGAGGCAGTGGCCGCTACTTCGCAGCGGCCGCGACTGCGCGGTCACCGCTACTTCGCAGTCGTCCGCCGATCGCCTCCGGAGGCCGGCACCGCGCAGGAGTCCTTGAACCCCTGGCTCGTCAGGCCCAGGGAGGAGTTGATGCGCGAGCGGAGGTTCTCCACCGCCACCATCGCCGTCAGCTCCACCAGGGCCGGCTCGCCCAAGCGGTCGCGCAGCCGGGCGACCAGGTCGTCCTCGACCGTGGGCGGGGTCGCCGTCATCGCCTCGGCGTACGCCATGACGTCGCGCTCCAGGGGCGTGTACGCGTCACTGTCGCGCCACAGGGGAACGTCCTGCACCTTCTCGGGCGCCATACCGCGCTCCCGGCTGACCCAGTAGCCGAAGTCCATGCACCACGAGCACCCGATCGCGGCGGCCGTCGCCATCTCGGCGAGGGCCTTCAGGTCCGGGTCGAGCCGGTTCCACTTCGCCACCGACTGCTCGAACCGCAGATCGCTCCGGAGCACGCGGGGGTTGTGCGCGAGTGCCCGGACGGGGTCGAGGACCTTGCCGTACACGCGCCGGCTGTACCACTCGGTGAGCCGTACGAAGGGGGTGCGGGGCGGGGTGAGCGGGATACGGGCCATGGGGCCACCTCCTGAAGCGCCGGAGCCGGGACACCCGGGTGCGGATGCCCTCACCGGTATGACGGACGGGGACCGCACGGATGTGACATGGCAGCGCCGGACGCTTTGCGGGCCGTGGCAGCGGGCTGTGACCCCGGCGATACCCCGGCGATACCCCGGCGATCCGGGGTTGTCGGAGGGGCCGACCATAATGGATGACCTCAGCGACTCCACCTGGAGGTACCGTGACCGGTTTGCGTTCCCTGAGCTCCGGGCTCCGCGCGCTGCAGCCTGCTGCCTTCGGCGTGGACCCGGACGGTGAGCGCCTGGCGCGTATCCACAGATCGCCGCACTTCAAGGACGGTGTCTTCCAGAACCCCGGAGGCACGGCACGGACCCGGCCCTCCGGCTCGATGCTGGACTTCGCCAAGGTCTTCTTCGACAAGGACGAGCGGCCCCGGCGCGCCCCGCGGGGCACGGTCCCGGTGCACGCCACCACCCTCGCCGACCTCGCCGAGCCACCCACCACGGGACTCCGGCTGACGTGGATGGGCCACTCCAGTGTGCTCGCGGAGATCGACGGACAGCGCGTGCTCTTCGACCCCGTCTGGGGCGAGCGCTGCTCTCCGCTCCCGTTCGCCGGGCCCAAGCGGCTGCACCCGGTTCCGGTTCCGCTGGCGGCGCTCGGCCCGGTCGACGTCGTGGTCATCTCGCACGACCACTACGACCACCTGGACATGCCCTCGATCAAGGCGCTGGCCGGCACGGACACCCTGTTCGCCGTGCCGCTCGGCGTCGGCGCCCACCTCGAGCACTGGGGCGTGGCCGAGAGCCGGCTGCGCGAGCTGGACTGGCACGAGGAGACCAAGGTCGGCGGTCTCACCCTGACCGCCACGCCGGCCCGCCACTTCTGCGGCCGCGGCCTGCGCAACACCCAGCACACGCTCTGGGCCTCCTGGGCCGTCGCGGGCGAGCGGCACCGGATCTACCACAGTGGTGACACCGGGTACTTCGAGGGATTCAAGGACATAGGCGCCGACCACGGACCCTTCGACGCCACCATGATCCAGATCGGCGCCTACTCCGACTTCTGGCCGGACATCCACATGACCCCCGAGGAGGGCATGCGCGCCCACCTCGACCTCCAGGGTGGCAGGCCGCACGGTGTGATGCTGCCGATCCACTGGGGCACCTTCAATCTGGCCACCCACGCGTGGTCGGACCCCGGCGAGGGCACCGTCGCGGCCGCCGCCGCGGCCGGCGCCCCCGTCGCCCTGCCCCGCCCCGGCGAGCCCTTCGAGCCGGCCGCCGAGACCGTGCCGGCCGAGCCGTGGTGGCGCGGCGTGGCCATGGCCCCGGTGGGCGGCTGGCCGACCGCGGCGGACGGGGGCGCCGAGGCCGAGGGCGTGGTGTCCCCGGCGGACCGGGACCGGGCGCGTGCGGCGGCCGACGTCGTCGGTGACCCCGCCGAGGAGGAGGGCGACCCGGAGACCGTTTCCGCGGGCTGACCCTGTGCGCCACCGCGCGGTCGGCCACCGGCCGCGCGGTCGCCGCTTCTTCGCCTTTTCCGCGCAACTTTTCGAATGGGCCACTGATGTGCCCGCTCGCCGATGGCGAAATGCCATAGGCCTGGCGCGTGTTCATTTCCGACCGCTCTGAATTGCCTTTTGTTCGTTCTGGAACGAGGGCCCTGAGGGGCTTATCGCCCTGTCGTACGACGCCTCATACCAGAGCGGGACGCTGCCCGTGGGACTTTGTCAACTGCCCACCGCACATGATGCACAGGCGACTACTGTGAGTGTCCGTCGGGCGACGAAGGGCCGAAATTCGACGGCTCTATCGACCGGCACCGCGATGGCGCATGCCCATATTGCGCACCAGCGCGAGGAATCAAGCCCGACGGACCAGTACGAGGACACCGATGTCTCACCTCCGTGCACCGGCCGCACGTGCCGACCGCCGTGAGGGCGGCCGGCACGGGCGACCGGTCGCCCGCCCCGTTCCCGCACTGCCCGAGACGCACATACGTCCCCAACTCCTCCGTCTCGCCGTGCTGCCGCCCACCGCGGTGGCGCTCAGCGGCAGCGCGGTCGTCCTGTTCACCGTCCGCACCACCGGAGTGCGGCCCGGCATGACCCTCTGGGCCGTGATCGCCGGAGCGGTCTCGGTGACGGTCGTGGGCATCGTGATCGCCGCCGTCGCCGCCGGCCGTGCCGCCCGCTCGGTGCGCGACCGCGTCGGCGCCCTGCGCCGCAGCGCCGTCCGCGGCGAGGCCGATGTGCGCGCCCTCGTCGAGGCGCTGCGCCGCGGGGAGGCGGCACCGCAGCGCAAACCGCGCGGCGGACCGCCCGAGGACGCCGACGACTTCGAACTCCTCGCCGCCGACCTGGCCCGCGCCCACGACAGCGCCGTAAGTGCCGTCGTCCAGGCCGCACAGCTCTCCAGCCAGACGGGCAGCGAACAGAAGCTGGAGGTCTTCGTCAACCTCGCCCGGCGGCTGCAGTCCCTCGTGCACCGGGAGATCTCGATCCTCGACGACCTGGAGAACGAGATCGAGGACCCCGACCTGCTCAAGGGTCTCTTCCACGTGGACCACCTCGCCACCCGGATCCGGCGGCACGCCGAGAACCTCGCCGTGCTCGGCGGCGCCGTCTCACGGCGGCAGTGGAGCAACCCCGTCTCCATGACGGAGGTGCTGCGGTCGGCCATCGCCGAGGTCGAGCAGTACTCGCGGGTCAAGCTGGTGCCGCCGATCGACGGCGAACTGCGCGGTCACGCCGTTGCAGACGTCATCCATCTGCTGGCCGAACTCGTCGAGAACGCCACGGTGTTCTCCGCTCCCCACACCCAGGTCCTGCTCCGCGCCAACCTCGTCACCTCGGGGCTCGCCGTGGAGGTGGAGGACCGCGGGCTCGGCATGCCGGTCGGCGAGCAGGCCAGGATGAACGCCCTGCTGGCCGACCCCGACCAGGTCAACGTCGCCAGCCTGCTGGCCGACGGCCGCATCGGGCTCTTCGTCGTCTCCCAGCTCGCGCGTCGGCACGGCATCCACGTCCGCCTGCAGTCCAACATCTACGGCGGCGTGCAGGCCGTACTCGTCGTCCCGCAGGAGCTGCTGGGTACGACGCCGGGCGCCCCCGGAGCCGTACCGCAGCCGCGCGAGGCGACGGGCAAGGGACTGCCGCCCGCACCCGCGGCGCGGCAGCATCCGCAGCGGACCGCGGGCAGGCCGGATCCCGCGACGGGGGCAGCCACGCCGTCCCCGGGCGGTGCCTTACCGGTGGTCCACGGGGGAGCGGCGGACGGAAGTCCGGGCGGGGCCCGGGGGAGTGCCGGGGGCGGGGACCCGAACGGACCGGCCGGGCCCCAGGGCGCAGCCCAGGCAGGTTCCACGCGTGGTCACCGGGCAGGGCACGGGACCGGGCAGCCGCCGGGCCGTTCCGCGGAGCCGCCGGCGGGCGCCACGAGGTGGCACGCGCACGGTGAGTCCGCGACGGCGGGCCCGGCGGGCGCCGACGCCCCGGCGCCGCTGCCGGTGCGCGGTGCCCGCGAGGCGCGGTCGAATCCCGCCGCGGCCGTGCCCGGGATCCGGGCCGACGACCGCCGGACGATCGAGGAGACCGCGGGCGCGCCCCCCACCCCGCGCGTCACCGGCGTCGTACGCGGCACCATGGGCAAACCCCAACTGCCCCGCCGCCGCGCCCAGGAGCACATCGTGCCCCAACTGCGCGGTGGCCCGGCACCACGCCAGGACAGCGAGACCCCCGCGGGACACGACCCCGGCCTGATGGCGGCCTTCCAGCGCGGAGTCGGCCTCGCCGAGGCGCAGCAGCACACGGATGCGGCGCATCCTGAGCCGATGCATGGGGGACCGGCACACGTCGAGTCCGTTCATGGCGGACCGGCACATGTGGAGTCGATCCACACCTCCCCGACAGAGCTGGGGCACGCCCACATGGGTCGGGGAGACATGGATCAGCAGCCGACCCGCATCGAGGAACCCCACCCCGAGTGGACCCGTACGAGCCTGACGGACCGGGGCGCAACCGACCCGCACCACCCGGCCCCCGTGCAATCCGATCTCACCACCCGGCCCGACGGGAGCGCACCGGCCGGATGACCACCCCCGTTTCCACCCCAGGACCCACCCCCACGCCCGGCGCTCCCACAGACCTTCGTACCCCAAGGAGTCGATCGACCATGGCGAGCGATGCGCCGACCGCCCAGGTATCCGACCTCGACTGGCTGATGAGCGGCCTCGTGCAGCGCGTACCGCACACCTCCAGCGCGGTGCTCCTGTCCTGCGACGGACTGGTGAAGTCCGTCCACGGCCTCGACCCCGACAGCGCCGACCACATGGCCGCCCTCGCCTCCGGCCTCTACTCCCTCGGCCGTAGCGCGGGCGTCCGGTTCGGCGACGGCGGGGACGTACGGCAGGTGGTCGTCGAACTCGACTCGACCCTGCTGTTCGTCACCACCGCCGGCTCCGGCACCTGCCTCGCGGTGCTCGCCGGCCGGGAGGCCGACGCGGCGGTGCTCGGCTACGAGATGGCGATGCTCGTCAAGAGCGTCCGCCCCTACCTGGTGACCGCGCCCCGGCAGCCAGCCGTCGAACCCCCGGCGATGAGGCCTTGAGCGTGCCGACGGCCGGCGACGGGCCCTGGCTCGACGACGCGGCCGGACGGCTGGTGCGCCCCTTCACGGTCAGCAACGGCCGCACCCGGCCCACCATCGACATGGACCTCATGTCACAGGTGATGGCCACCGGAGCGACCCCCCTCGGCTACCTCGGCCCCGAGCACGCCCAGGCACTCGACCTGTGCCGCGCGCCCGTCCCCGTCGCCGAGGTCGCGGCCCATCTCAAGCTGCCGGCGGTGGTCACCAAGGTGCTGCTCTCCGACCTCGTCGACTGCGGGGCGCTGACCGCCAAGCCCCCCGCGTTCCACCACAACCCCACTGACCGGTCCCTTCTGGAGGCAGTGCTCGATGGACTACGACGACAGCTATGACCCGTTCCCCACCGCACTCAAGATCCTTGTGGCGGGCGGGTTCGGGGTCGGCAAGACCACCTTCGTGGGCGCGGTGAGCGAGATCGCGCCGCTCAGCACGGAGGAGCTCCTCACCACGGTCAGTGCCGCGACCGACAGTCTCGACGGCATCGAGAACAAGATCGAGACGACCGTGGCGATGGACTTCGGCCGCATCACGCTCGACCCGCAGCATGTGCTGTATCTGTTCGGCACGCCCGGACAGGAGCGGTTCTGGTTCATGTGGGACGAACTGTCCGAAGGCGCGCTCGGCGCGGTCATCCTCGCCGACACCCGCCGCCTGGAGGACTGTTTCGCGGCCGTCGACTTCTTCGAGGAGCGCGGTCTCGGCTTCATCGTCGCCGTCAACGAGTTCGACGGGTCCTACCGCTACGACCCGGAGGAGGTGCGTGCCGCCATCGACCTCGACCCCGAGATCCCCGTCGTCCGCTGCGACGCACGCATCTCCAGTTCCGGTGTCCAGACCCTGCTCACCCTGGTGCGCCATCTCATCGCCCACGCCCCTGTCCACGCGCCGAGCCACGGCGCCCACAGGTGATCCCCGCACAACCCGCCACGGAGCCCGCACATGACCCACGTCCACACAGCCGGAGCCAGGCCATGAGTTACGAGCCGCCGCGCCCGGTCAGGGGTCTGCTGCTCACCCCCGAGGACCGGGAGGCCCCCGCCCGCACCCACAGACTGCGCCGACTCGGCCTCGGGGAGCGCCCGGAGCCCGCCCTCGACGCGTTTGCGGGCCGCCTCGCCGAGCACACCGGCGCGCCGTACGCCATGGTCAACTTCATCGATGAGGAGCGGCAGTTCTTCGCCGGCCTGCGCACCCCGGGCGCCGGACCGGTCGTGCTGCCCGACGGCACCAGGCCCGAGGTGGGCCGCTCCATGCCCCGTGACCATGGCTTCTGCCCCCATGTGGTGGTCCGGCGCAAGGCGCTGGTGCTGGAGGACGTGTGCGACTACCCGCGGTTCGCGGGCAACCCGGTCGTCGACACGTACGGCATCCGCTCCTATCTGGGAGCCCCGCTCATCGACAGCACGGGCATGGTGCTGGGCACGGTGTGTGTCGCCGACGTCGAGCCCCGGCACTGGGGCAAGGCCGGTCTGGAGACCATCAAGGCGACGGCCGTGGAACTCGCCGCGGGTCTTGAGGGGCTGGAGGGGTCCGCGGGGGCATGAAGGAAAGCTGAGGCGGCGGTTAAGAAAAGCTCGATGGACCGCGCCCCGCGAATGCGGCAGATTGCAGCTCAGATTCCACCCCTCTTCCCCGGTTCAGGGCTCCTTCGGCGTGCCCGGGACCAGGGCCTCACCCACAGGAGCCGTAGCGTTGAAGGCGCTGGTCAAGGAGAAGGCGGAGCCCGGGCTGTGGCTCACGGACGTCCCCGAGCCCACGGTCGGACCCGGTGACGTACTGATCAAGGTCCAGCGGACCGGCATCTGCGGCACCGACCTGCACATCCGGTCCTGGGACGGCTGGGCCCGGCAGACGATCCGCACCCCGCTCGTGGTCGGACACGAGTTCGTCGGCGAGGTCGTCGGGACCGGCCGGGACGTCGACGACATCAAGGTGGGCGACCGGGTCAGCGGCGAGGGCCATCTGGTGTGCGGCAAGTGCCGCAACTGCCTGGCCGGCCGCCGCCATCTGTGCCGGGCCACGATCGGGCTCGGCGTCGGCCGGGACGGGGCGTTCGCCGAGTACGTCGCCCTGCCCGCCACCAACGTCTGGGTGCACCGCGTCCCCGTCGACCTCGATGTCGCCGCGATCTTCGATCCGTTCGGCAACGCCGTGCACACCGCGCTGTCCTTCCCGCTGGTCGGTGAGGACGTCCTGATCACCGGCGCCGGCCCGATCGGCCTGATGGCCGCGGCGGTGGCCCGGCACGCCGGCGCCCGCAACGTCGTGATCACCGACGTCAGCGAGGAGCGCCTGCAACTGGCGCGGAAGATCGGGGTGAGCCTCGCGCTCGACGTGGCGGAGTCGAGCATCGCCGACGGGCAGCGCGAACTCGGCCTGCGCGAGGGCTTCGACATCGGCCTGGAGATGTCCGGCCGCCCCGAGGCGATGCGCGACATGATCGCCAACATGACGCACGGCGGCCGGATCGCCATGCTCGGCCTGCCGACGCAGGAGTTCCCGGTCGACTGGGCCCGGATCGTCACCTCGATGATCACCATCAAGGGCATCTACGGCCGCGAGATGTTCGAGACCTGGTACGCGATGTCGGTGCTGCTGGAAGCCGGCCTCGACCTGTCCCCCGTGATCACCGGCCGCTACGACTACCGCGACTTCGAGGCGGCGTTCACCGACGCGGCGAGCGGCCGCGGCGGCAAGGTAATCCTCGACTGGACTGCGTAAGTCACCCGTTTTTCTAGGAGCTTTCCGATGTTCGACTCCGTGCGCGACGATCTGCGCGCCACCCTCGACGACATCCGTGCCGCCGGTCTGCACAAGCCTGAGCGCGTGATCGACACCCCGCAGTCCGCGACCGTCAACGTCAGCGCGGGCGGCCGCCCCGGCGAGGTCCTCAACTTCTGCGCCAACAACTACCTCGGTCTCGCCGACCACCCCGAGGTGATCGCCGCGGCCCACACGGCCCTGGACCGCTGGGGCTACGGCATGGCGTCCGTGCGCTTCATCTGCGGTACGCAGGAGGTGCACAAGGAGCTGGAGGCGCGGCTGTCGGCCTTCCTCGGCCAGGAGGACACGATCCTCTACTCCTCCTGCTTCGACGCCAACGGCGGCGTCTTCGAGACGCTGCTCGGCGCCGAGGACGCGGTGATCTCCGACGCCCTGAACCACGCCTCGATCATCGACGGCATCCGGCTGTCCAAGGCCCGCCGTTTCCGCTACGCCAACCGCGACATGGCGGACCTGGAGCGGCAGTTGAAGGAGGCCGCCGAGGGCGGTGCGCGCCGCAGGCTGATCGTCACGGACGGCGTCTTCTCCATGGACGGCTATCTGGCCCCGCTCCGGGAGATCTGCGATCTGGCCGACCGCTACGACGCGATGGTCATGGTCGACGACTCGCACGCCGTCGGCTTCGTCGGCCCCGGCGGCCGCGGCACCCCCGAGCTGCACGGCGTCATGGACCGCGTCGACATCATCACCGGCACCCTCGGCAAGGCGCTCGGCGGCGCCTCCGGCGGCTATGTCGCCGCCCGCGGCGAGATCGTGGCCCTGCTGCGCCAGCGCTCGCGGCCGTACCTGTTCTCGAACACGCTGGCCCCGGTGATCGCCGCCGCGTCCCTGAAGGTCATCGACCTGCTGGAGTCGGCCGACGACCTGCGCGTCCGGCTCACCGAGAACACGGCGCTGTTCCGCCGCCGGATGACCGAGGAGGGCTTCGACATCCTCCCCGGCGACCACGCCATCGCGCCCGTCATGATCGGCGACGCGGCGCAGGCGGGCCGGCTGGCGGAGCTGCTGCTGGAGCGCGGCGTCTATGTGATCGGCTTCTCCTACCCGGTTGTCCCGCAGGGCCAGGCCCGCATCCGCGTCCAGCTGTCCGCCGCCCACTCCACCGAGGACGTCAACCGCGCGGTCGACGCCTTCGTCGAGGCCCGGGCCGAGCTGGCGGTCTGAGCGGGGCGCACGCCTTGCGATAATTGGCCGCATGATCGAAGCGCGGCGGCTCCACATCCTGCGTGCGGTGGCGGACCACCGCACCGTGACAGCGGCTGCCGCCGCGCTCTATCTCACGCCCTCGGCCGTCTCCCAGCAGCTGGCGGCCCTGGAGCAGGAGACGGGCCACCGGCTCGTCGAGCGCAGCGCCAAGGGCGTACGGCTGACCCCGGCCGGCGAGATCCTGCTCGGGCACACCAACGCCGTCCTCGCCCAGCTGGAGCGGGCCGAGGCCGAGCTCGCGGCGTACGGCTCGGGCGAGGCCGGGACGGTCACGGTCGCCGCCTTCGCGACCGGTATCGCCCAGGTCGTCGCGCCGGCGGTGGCCCGGCTCGCGCAGGCGGCGCCCGGGATACGCATCCGCGTCCAGGACGCCGAGGGCGACGCCAGCCTGCCCATGGTCCTGGACCGGCAGGTCGATGTCGCGGTCGCCGTCGAGTACCGCGGGGCCCCGCCCGCCGACGACCCGCGGCTGACCCATGTCCCGCTCTACGCCGAGCCGTTCGACGCGGTCGTCCCGGTCACCCACCGTCTCGCCGACGCCACCGAGGTCCCCCTCGCCGAGCTGGCCAAGGACGCGTGGATCGGCCCCTACCCCGGCAACCCCTGCCACGACGTCGTCGTCCTGGCCTGTGAGAGCGCCGGATTCCAGCCCCGCCTCGAACACTCCTCGGACGACTTCCGCGCGGTCGTCGCCCTCGCCTCCGCCGGCGCGGGCGTCGCCCTCGTCCCCCGCTCCGCCCTGCGCGGCACGGACCTCACGGGCGTGGTGGTCCGTCCCGTCGACGGCGTGGCCCCGACCCGCCGGGTCTTCGCGGCGGTACGGCGGGGAGCCGAGGGCCACCCCTTGATCCGGCAGGTGCTGGAAGCACTGGGCGAGGCGGCACAGGCGTGAGCCTTCCGTAACCCGCCCGTCTCACATCAGGGATAGCGTCCCGGATATGAGACGTGAACGGGAAGACCCAGCCCCGGACGCCGTCGACGCGCGGCTCGGGGCCCGCCTGGCCGAGCTGCGGGGCGAACGCGGCTGGTCGCTGGGCGAGTTGGCGGAGCGCAGCGGAGTGAGCAGATCGACCCTGTCCCGGGCCGAGCGCGCGGAGGTCAGTCCCACGGCGGCGCTGCTCAACCGGCTGTGCCAGGTGTACGGGCGGACCATGTCCCAACTGCTCAGCGAGGTGGAGTCGGCCCCCGCGCCGGTGGTGCGCGCGGCCGAGCAGCCGGTGTGGGAGGACCGGGCCTCCGGGTTCGTACGGCGCTCGGTGTCGCCCCCGCACGCCGGGCTGCGCGGCGAACTCGTCGAGGGGCGGCTGACCGCCGGGGCCGACATCGCCTACGACCGGCCGCCCGTGCCGGGCCTGGAACAGCACATCTGGGTGCTGGCGGGAACGCTCGACGTCACCGTTCAGGACGTCCGGCACCGACTGGACGCCGGCGACTGCCTGCGGCTGCGGGTGTGGGGACCGACGCGGTTCCGCTGCCCGGGGCCCGAGGACGTGCGGTACGTGCTGGCGGTGGTGCTGCCATGACGGTGACCCGCCTGGACGCGCACCGGACACGGGACTTGGCGGCGGAACTGGCCGAACTGCTCACCGCCGTCGTGGCCGACGGGGCGTCCATCGGCTTCCTGGCCCCGCTCGGCCGCGCGGAGGCCCTCGCCTGGTGGCGGGAGCGGGCCGCCGCCGTGGCCGCCGGGCAGCTCGTCGTGTGGATGGCGCGGGGCGACGACGGACGGGTGACCGGGACGGTGGGTCTGGCCTTCCCCGACAAACCCAACAGCCGACACCGCGCCGAGATCGTCAAGCTGATGGTCCACCGGGACGGCCGTGGAAGGGGCCTCGGCCGCCGGCTGCTGTCCACCGCGGAGGAAGCGGCCGCCACGGCCGGAATCACCCTCCTCCACCTGGACACCGAGACCGACAGCCCCGCCGAGCACCTCTACCGCTCGGCCGGCTGGACCAGGGCCGGTGTCATCCCCGACTACGCGGCGAGCCCCGCCGGAGTGCTGCGGCCCACCTCGCTCTACTACAAGCGCATATCCGCTCCGACCAGGTGATTGTCAGTGGCACGGGCTACGGTGCCTGTCATGCAGGATGCCGAAGACGTACGCCGTATCGCCCTGTCCCTGCCGGACACCACGGAGAAGATCGCCTGGAGCATGCCCACGTTCCGGGCGGCCGGGAAGATGTTCGCCACGCTGCCCGAGGATGAGACCTCCATCGCCGTGCGCTGTCCCAAGGAGGAGCGCGACGAACTGGTCCTGGCGGAACCGGAGAAGTTCTGGATCGCCGACCACGAGGCCCAGTTCGCCTGGGTCCGCGTCCGGCTCGCCGCACTGGAGGACGAGGACGAACTGCGCGACATCCTCGCCGACTCCTGGCGCCAGGCGGCCCCGCCCCGACTTCTCGACTCCCACCCGGAATTGGGCCTGCCGGACGGGGCGTAAAAAAGGTCGAACACGGCCGGGCGCCGTGGCATGATCCGGCGGCGGTGGCGGAGCCGAGGGGGAGGGGGCCGGGATGACCGGGACGTCGTCACGGCGTGACATCGTTGCCGGAGCCGAGTTCGGTGGCGGGCGGGGGGACCGGGCCCGTACGGTCTGGTCGCGGGACTTCGTTCTGTTCTTCGTGGCGCGAGCCGTCGCCCGGCTCGGGGACACCATGCTGCCCGTGGCGCTCGCCGCCGGCCTGCTGGAGCACGGGTACGGCGCGGGCGCCGTGGGCCTGGCCATGGCCTCGACGGCCGCCGCCTTCGCCGGACTGGTCGTCTTCGGCGGGGTGATCGCCGACCGGTTCAGCACCCGCAGACTGATGATCGGCGCGGATCTGGTCCGGATCGGCACGCAGTCCCTCGCCGCCACGCTGTTCTTCGCCGGCCACGTGGTCCTGTGGCAGGTCTGCGCGATCGGCGTCGTCAACGGAGTGGCGGGAGCGGTGTTCCAGCCCGGTGTGGCGAGCACGGTGCCGCGGCTCGCCTCCGACATCCAGGGCGCCAACGGTGCCATACGGATCGCCGAGTCCGCGGCCCAGCTGGCGGGACCCGCCCTCGCCGGCCTGCTGGTCGGTTTCGCCTCGCCCGGTGGTGTGTTCGCGGCCCACGCCGCCACGTACGCGGTGAGCGCCCTGTGTCTTCTGCTGCTCCGGCTGCCGCCGCTCCCCGACGCCGGCCGGGCCCCGGCGGCGGGCGCCGGGGCCCTCAAGGCCGATCTGGTCGAGGGCTGGCGGGAGTTCAGGGCGCGGACGTGGCTGTGGGGAGTCATCGCCGTCTGGTGTGTCTACATGATCGCCGTATGGGGGCCGACCGTCCCGCTGGTGGCCACGGAGGTGGTGCGGCACCACGGCCCGCGCGCCTACGGCCTGGTCAACTCGGCGCTCGGCGCCGGTACCGTCCTGGGCGGCCTGCTCGCCCTGCGGCTGCGGCCCCGCCGGATGCTCCGGGCCGGCTCGATCGCCCTCTTCGCCTTCGTCGGCTTTCCGATGACCGTGGGCGCCGGTCTGGGCGTACCGGCCATGGCGGCCGGGGCGGCCGTTGCCGGGGCCGGGATGTCCTTCTGGGGCGTGATGTGGGCGACCAGCGTGCAGACCCAGGTCCCGCCCGACGTCCTCAACCGCATCCACGCCTACGACGTGGCGGGCTCTCTCGCGATGATGCCGGTCGGCCAGGCCCTCGCCGGGCCCACGGCCGGTGTCCTGGGTGCCGGTCATGTCCTGCTGGTCGCCGGGGCGATGAGTCTGGTGGTCCCCGTCGCCCTGCTCGCGGTCCGGGCGATACGGGACCTGGTCCGGGCCGACGCGGCCACGAGCGGGCACTGATCACCCCGTACCGGCGATCACCCCCGTACCGGCGCCGCGACGAACCCCGCGATCCGGTCCCGCAGACCTGCCGCGTCGAGTCCGTGCGCGGCGATGTGCTCCTCGATGCCTCCGTACCGTCGCAGTTCGCGGCGTCCCACGCCCAGAGCGAGCACCCGGTGGGGCACGTCCGACAGGGCCTCGTTCACGGCGGCCGTCGACGTCCCGGCCAGATACGGCTCGACGAGTACGACGTCCGTGCCCGCCGACTCGGTGGCCCGGCGCAGTGCGGGCGCGTCGAAGGGCCGTACCGTCGTCGCGTACAGGACGGTCACATCGAGGTGCTCGGTGGCGGCCAGAACGGCGTCCAGCACCGGACCCACGGCGACGACCACACCGGAGCGTCCCTCGCGGACGGTGAGGAAACGCCGGCCGTCCACCGGGAGGCCCTGCCGGTTGCTCTGCACGGACAGGCGGACGTACACCTTGTCGTCGCCCGCCGCGACCGCGCGCAGCAGCAGCGTCTCGGCCTCGTCGGGGTGCCCGGGCACATGGACGGTCCAGCCGTCCAGGGTGTCGAGCAGTGCCACGTCGCCGGGCGCCATGTGCGTGTACCCGCCGGCGGGCCAGTCGAAGGAGGCGGCCGCGCTCACCAGGACCGCCCCGACGTCCTGGTGCCCCAGGTCCAGCTTCACCTGCTCGAAGGGCCGCTCGACCAGAAAGCTGGCGAAGGTGTGCACGACCGGCCGCATCCCGGTGAGCGCCAGCCCGGCCGCGGCCCCGACCAGGAGCTGCTCGCGGATACCGACGTTGATCACCCGGTCCGGATGCCGGCGCCACGCCTCGGCGAAGCCGTCCTTGCCGATCTCGGCGAGGACGACCGCGACCCGGGCGTCCTCGTCGAGGATCCGGGAGACGACGGGGGCGAAGCGGTCACGCATGGTGTCCATGGAGGTCAGGCCCTTCTGGGAG
Source organism: Streptomyces sp. NPDC025638 (assembly GCF_055558775.1). Lineage (NCBI taxonomy): Bacteria > Bacillati > Actinomycetota > Actinomycetes > Kitasatosporales > Streptomycetaceae > Streptomyces > Streptomyces sp. NPDC025638. The sequence continues at coordinate 327,740 of NZ_JBVHLX010000007.1, forward strand.
GGTGGAATCGGTTCAGGCGTGCTTCGGCTCGACACGGGCCACGACCACGTGCGGGCGGCCCGGATGCGGCGTGGTGAAGGCGGCGTACAGCGCCTCGTGGTCACGGCCGTCGACGGTCACCGCGGACCAGCCCGCGGCCTTGAAACGCGCGGCGATCCCGCCGGGCGGGGCGTGGCTCGCGGAGGAGTTGTCGACGACGACGGTGTGCAGCCGCTCCAGACCGGCGGGCCCGGCGAAGGCGATCGCCTCGTGGTTGCTGCCCTCGTCCAGCTCGGCGTCCCCGATCAGCACCCACACCCGCGGACCGGCGGGCCCCTGGGCGCGCAGCCCCAGCGCCGTGCCCACCGCGATCGGCAGCCCGTGGCCGAGCGATCCGCTGCCGATCTCCGCCCCCGGCACCAGCACGCGGTCGGGGTGGTGGCCGAGCGGGGAGTCGTACGAGCCGAAGCCCGCCAGCCACTCGACCGGCACGAAGCCCTTGGCGGCCAGCACGGCGTAGTACGCCATCGGCCCGTGCCCCTTGCTCAGCAGGAACCGGTCCCGCGCCGGATCGTCCATCGACCGCGGCCCGACCCGCAGCACCCGGTCGTACAGCACCCACAGCACGTCGAGCGTGGAGGTGGCGGCCGGGCCGTGCTTCTCGTCGCCGGTCATCCTGCTCATCAGCCCCGGCAGGTCCGTGTAGGCGTACGTGCGCCCTTGTTCCTCGGTGATCGTCATGCTGACGATCGTGCAACCTCGACCAAACTTGAGGTCAAGACAAAAGGGTGCGCGACCACCGACCCGAGTGCGGTATTGTTTCCCTGCGCGTTTCGACCGGGGAAACCCCAGGTCAGACGGCACCGGGACGTGGCGCAGCTTGGTAGCGCACTTGACTGGGGGTCAAGGGGTCGCAGGTTCAAATCCTGTCGTCCCGACGGTGCGAAGGGCCTTCGCGGGCAGCAGCCTGCGGAGGCCCTTTTTGCATGAGCCTTCATCGAGTCCGCCTCGATCTTGCGGTGGCGGGACTCATTGGTGTTTGAACACCCGAAGCCGAAATCAATCACGAAAAACGACTTCTCGGGAGAACTCCGCACACCAAGAGTTATTGCTTCGTGACAGGTGCAGAGTCAACCCAGTGAGGTAATCTTGACTGCATCGGCCTGTCAATCCCATCGAGGAGAAAGTGTGAACATCTCGAGTGACGTGGGTTCGCGTATCCGGCGGTTGCGCCGTGCTGCCGGGCTTTCCCAGGCCGACCTTGCGGGCGGCGAGCTGTCACCCAGCTATGTCTCCTTGCTGGAAGCAGGGAAACGGACGCCTTCGCTCGACGTGCTCGCCCAGCTGGCCAAGCGGCTCGGCTGTGATGTGTCCGAGCTGACGGGCGGCCCGGTGGAAGCCACCATCGGCGATCTGGAGGTCAAGCTCAAGTACGCCGAGATGGCCCTGAACAACGGCGACCCGCACGCGGCCCTGGAGGCGTACCGGTCCGTGCAGGACACGGCCACGCCGGACGCCCAGCCCGAGATCTGGTACAAGGCCGAACACGGTGTCGCCCGTGCGCTGGAGCACGCGGGCCTTCTGGAGGAGGCGGTCGCCCACCTGGAGGGTCTGCGCTCGGCCTCCGTGGACCGCCCCGATCTGGTGGCACACCTCACCGTGGTGATCGCGCTGTGCCGGTGCTACCGGGAACTCGGCGACCTCTCGCACGCCATCGAGCTGGCGGAGGCCACGCTGGAGGAGCTGCAGAAGCTGAACCTGGCACCGACGGTCGTCGGGGTCGAGCTGCTGTCCACCCTGGTCGGGGTCTATATGGAGCGGGGCGACCTGCACAGAGCCGCCTACCTGGCCACCAGGGCGATCGACCAGGCCGGCACGATCACCGATTCCCGCGCCCTGGGCGCCGCGTACTGGAATGCCAGCGTGGTGATGCACCGCAACGGCAACACCGCCGACGCCCTGACCCTGATCGAGAAGGCCCTGACGGTGTACGCCGAGGGGGACGACGAGCGGGCGCTGGCGCGACTGCGCAACGCGTACGCGATGGTGCTCCTCCAGTCGGAGACGCCCCAGCCCCAGGCCGCCCATGACGTCCTCGAACAGAGCCTTGCCTCCCTGCGGTCGGTGGGCAGCAGCGTGGACGTCGCCTACTGCCTCTCCGCCCTGGCCCGGGCGGAACTGCGCCTGGAGAACGTGTCGGCCGCCATCGATCACGCGGAGGAGGCGCTGAGGCTGCTGGGCACCGAGCACCGGCTGCAGAGCGCGCGCAACCACCTGGTCCTGGCGGCGGCCCGGCTGGCCCAGGGCGACCGGACGGCGGCCCAGCAGGCGTACGAACGCGGCGCCCTGATGCTGGAGGCCTCCGAGGCCAACCGTCAGGCGGCCTTCGCCTGGGCGGAGTTGGCGGAGATCCTCAAGCTGTGCGGCGAGGACGAACGGGCGGTCTGGGCCTACCGGCAGAGCATGCGGTGCATGGGACACCGGGAGACCTTCCTGACGGGGCAGCCGCTCACGTCACGGGTGCGAGGCTGACCGGAGCGGTCATCGGGAGGGCGGCAGCGGGCCACCGGCCACTGCCGCCCTCCCGGCGTTACGGCCGTCGGCTCAGCAGCAGACCGGTACGTCCGGGCCCCTGCCTTTCGGGTCGGCCAGGACCTGTGCGGACGTCGTCGTGGAGGCCGCGACCCGCCCGGTGGCGCCCCGTAGTTCCGCCTGCGTTCCCGCCGCCAGCAAATTGAGGGCGAACAGTAACACGGTGACAACAAGGGAAAGCTGCCTCGAGCGAATATGGCTCACTTTTTCTACCTCTCCTGTGCGGGATTCGTGGGGGGTGAAGGCGGGGCACACCGTCAGAACCACGATGACTTGCTTTGTGACTCATCTTGACCGGTGATGACTACGTTGTCTTCGGATACTGACACGTCATGACCAACACAGTCAACGTGCGACACGGGTGGATCGATATATCCCTTTTGGCATGCAAGATCGCCACCGTTCACGGGGGACTCGATCCGCAAAGCGGACGTACCGGACATAAGGGCAATGGCTGGTGGACTCGCACGCGTTAGTGACTTCTGTCTGAACTTTTGTGACAGCTGTAAATGCATGTATCTGCGACCGGAGGAGGACTCCGGAGTGACGGGGAGTGATACACGTGACGGAGGGTCTCGCGCAGTCCCGGGCCCAACCGCGCGGAGCCGAAGCGGCGCCGCTGTTCGTGGAGAGCCTGATGCGGGCCGGATACCGTCGGCGCCCGCCCCGCCCGCTGCTTGCGGGCGGCGGCGCGACCACGCTGCTCACCTCTGTCGCGGCCCCGGACTGGCGGTGGTCCTTGAGCGGCTATCCGCGGCCCGAGGCGGGCGGTGCCGTGGTGCTCCAGTGGATCGTGAACACGAGCCGTGTCACGGCGCTCCCGCCGGCGTCCCCGCCGAGCGCCGGCCGGGTGGTCGGAGCCGTCTGGACCGGGGCGCGCCCGTACCCGGCGGCCCTCCAGGACGTCTTCGAGGCGCTGCGCGACTCCGGTGCCGGGACCGGCGGCCTGACCTTTCTGCTGTCCGCACAGTCCGAGGACGGGAACGCGGTGGTGCGCGCACTGCGCGCCCTCGGCGTCGAGCGGGACCGGGTCGTCGACGGTGGCGGCGTGGCCGGCGTTCCGCCCCGCATGGCCCCCGAGCTGGGGCCCCGCCTCACCGTGCGCCGCCGGTCGGATTCGGCCATGTACGCGCACTGCGGTCCGGGCTGCCCCTGCGGCTGTCATCTGTCCGTCGCCCACCTGCAGTTCGCCGAGCGCCGGCGCCGGGCGGGGCGGCTGACGGCGCTGCCGCATCCGCTGTTCGAGATGATCGTCCCGGAGTACGCGCTGGTGCGCCGCGGCGTCGCCGGACCGGAGCCGGGCGTCGCCGCGGCCGGTGTGCCGCCGCTGCTGAGCCCCCTGACGGCGAGTATCTCCGCGGTCCTGGCCGAGGCCGCCGATCCGGCGGGCGTCAGCTCCGTCTTCCTCGCCGATCTGTCGAGCGCCGCCGCGCTGCTGCTCGGGGAGGGGGTCGCCCCGGGGCCCAGGGGCGGCCCGTACGTGCTGCGCAGACTCATCCGGATGATCGGGAGTGAGCTGGCCGTCCGGGGCGTACCGCCGTCGATGCTGCGTGAGGTCATCGCCGTCGCCGACCTCGCCTACCGCGTCCCCCTCGGCCTCACTCCGCTCTCGCCGGCTTCGTGGGAACACGTCGCACGCGAATGTCGGGCATTCGAACGGGTCGTCAGACGGGGGCGCGCCCGGGTGTCGGTGCCGGGGCTGCTGACCGGCAGCCCGCGCGAGACGGCACGTGCCCTGGCGCGGCTGCGCTCGGAGCAGGGGGTGCCGCTCGGACTCTCCCTGCGCTGGTGCCGTGAGGAAGGAGTCGAGTTGCCACCTGCGGTCATGGCACTGGAGGAGCTCAACGGACGGGGGATGCGGGACAGAAATTGACTGCGTTTGTGACTGTCTTGACAGAGATTCCTTGCTGAACCTAGGGTCGGTCAGGGTTCTGCGTGATCTCCAGGTTCAGTAGGGTTCCGTCGAGAGGAGCAGGCGTGTCTTCCGAATATGGACGCTTGATATGGCGCAATGGCGCTTTCATGCCATGGGAAGAGGCGACGATCCACATCAGTTCCGTGGGGCACGCCTCGGTCTCCGCCGCGTTCGAAGGCGTGCACTCCTACTGGAGCGAAACGCGCGGGGCGCTGTACGGCTTCCGGTTCCGCGATCACATGCAGCGGCTGCTGGACTCCCTCCGGCTGGGCCGGCTGGAGCCCGAGTTCGACGCCGACGCGCTCGTCACGGCCGCCGCCGAACTGCTCGCTTCGTGGGAGAGCCGCGGCAAGGACCTCTATGTGCGTCCGTGGGGCTTCGCCCGGGGGACGCACAAGGAACAGATGGTGCCGCGCGGGACGCCTGCGGAAATCGCCATCGAGACCTGGGAGTTCGAGAGCAAACTCGGCCGGGGGCGCACCTGCACCCTCGCGGTCAGCTCCTGGCCCCGCTTCAACCCCGGTGCCTCACCGGCGTCGATGAAGGTGTTCTCGAACTACCACAACGGCAGGCTGGGCAATGTCGACGCGCAGGCCCGCGGCGCCGACTGGCCGGTCTTCCTCAACGGCGCGGGGAACGTCACCGAGTCCTCCGGCTCGTGCATCGCCCTGGTCAAGGGCGGCCGGCTCATCACCCCCGACCTGGCCAGCGGGGTTCTGGACAGCATCACCCGCAACACCCTGTTCCGGCTTGCCGAGGACGAACTCGGTCTGTCCGTCGAGACCCGGCCCGTGGAGCGGACCGAGCTGTATCTCGCCGACGAGATCTTCCTCATGGGCACGGCGGCCGAAGTGCTGCCCGCCGTCGAGGTCGACGGGTTCCCCATCGGTGACGGCAAGACCGCCGGCGCGATCACGCAGGCGCTGGAGTCCTGCTACCACGACACGGTCCGCGCCGTCACCGACAAGTACGACGCCTGGCTCACGCCGGTCCCGGCGGCGCCGACACGCTGAAGCGCGCCTCAGCCGTGCGGATGCGCGCCGCGTAGAGCCCCGGATCGAGGCCCAGCACACGGGCGTTGGCCAGCCGTACCAGCAGAACCGGATGCGCCCCCCGGCGGTAGAGGGCGGCGACGTCGCCGCTCAGCAGCTCGTCCCGCTCCGCCGCGGACAGCGGGCGACGCGCGAGCTCCCGCCGCGGGTCCGCGCGCAGCCGCTCCAGGGTGTCCGGGTCGTGCGCGACGTCGTAACAGAGGCGATCGATCGCCTGGACGCTCATCTGCGAGTCCTTCCTTCCTCCGGCCGTGGCTCCGGGACGCATCCATCGCGTCCCGGAGCCACGGGTGTTGCACGGTTCGGGGCAGGTGGTCAGGCGGGTCCCCAGGCCGCGAAGGCGTGGCCCTCGCCGTCCCGGTGGTCCATGAGGGCGAGGGGCAGGTCCGTGGCCGTCTCGGCGGCCGCGATCCACGGCAGGACCTCACCGGCGACCGTGCCCGCCTCCTCGATGCGCCGCTCCGTGGCCTCGGCGACCAGGCCGTCCAGGTCACCCCGGTGCAGCCGGTCGGCGACCGAGCGGGCCCAGGCCGGCCGCGGCACGCCGTACAGCTGGTCGGGCAGTACCCGGGGTCCGCCCACCTCCAGCGAGAAGCTGCCGCTCGCGACGACGGCGACGCGGCGGCCCGGCAGCTCCTCCAGGGCGTTGCGCAGCACCCGGCCGAGTCGTCTGCACCGCGCGGCCGAAGGCCTCGGCGCCACCATGCCGTTCACATACACGGGGACGACGGGCAGCCGGCGCCCGTTGAGGAAGTGCAGCGGCACCACGACCGAGTGGTCGACCGAGTGGTCCCTGAGGGCCACCGGATCGAAGTCCTGGCCGACCAGACCCCGGTGGAGCGCCGCCCCGGCATCCGCGGCCAGCGCGTACGACATGGGGGAGACGCCCGGCACGTCGTCATTGGGGCCGAGGGCGCTGTGCCCGGTGGCGACGGCGAACGTCGGCCACAAGTCGGGGGTGAAGGTGTTGATGTGGTCGCAGGTGAGGACGACGAGGACATCGGCGTCCGCCCGCGCGACCACCTCGTCCACCGCCGCGTAGCGCCGCGCCACCTCCGCCCCCGACTCCGTGTCACCCCGGGCCAGGGCAGGGAACACCGGGGTGTGCGGGACCCCGGCGACGGCGACGACCTCTGCCACGCGCCGTCACCCGCCCAGCGTCGGCCCGGCGTTCGCGGCCACGGGTACGGCCGCGCGCTCGCCGGGAGCCGTGGGGCCGCCGGAGCGGGCCGCACCGTACATCTCGCGGAGCAGCCGCAGTGTGTCCAGGCCTGCCTCGCCGTCCGCCGTCATCGTGCGCCCGTCGCGTACCGCGGTGGCGAAGTCGGCGATCTGGCGGCGGTGGGAGATGCCGTAGTAGCCGATGCCGGCGGGGGCCGGTTCCACCTGCGCGGCGACCTCCCGCGCGGCCGCGCGCAACGCTTCGCCGCCCTCGGCGAGATGGAGCGTCCCGGGGTGGTCGAGGTCGAAGAGGACCGAGCCCTCGGTGCCGACCAGTTCGACCCGGGTGCGCCAGGTGATGCTGCTCGCGACCGTGACGTGGTACGTCACCAGGGCGCCCTGCGGGCCCCGCAGCAACGCCGCCAGCGTGTCCTCGGTCTCCATCCCGCCACGGGGTGCCGTGTGTCCGGTGGCCGCGCCGGCCACGGTGAGGCCGCCGACGAGCCAGCGTGTCACGTCGAGTGCGTGATAGCCCTGGTTGACCAGGGCGGAGCCGCCCTCTCCCGCGAAGGTGCCGCGCCAGTAGCTGTCGGCGTAGTAGGCGTCGTCGCGCCCGCACTGGAGGCTGACGGTGCCGGACACGAGCTGTCCGAGCAGGCCGCCCGCGATCCAGTCGCGCACCGAGGTGACGACCGGGTCGTACCGGTGCTGCGAGACGACCGACAGGACGCGCCCGGTGTGCTGTGCGACGGCCGTCAGCGCGGTGCCCTGCTCGACGGTCAGGGCCAGCGGCTTCTCGACCAGGACGTGCTTGCCCGCTTCGAGTGCCGCGGCGGCCAGCTCGAAGTGCTGGGCGTGGTCGACGGCGATGGAAACGCTGTCGACCTCGGGGTCGGCCAGGACGTCTTGCAGGTCCGCCGTTGCACGGGGCAGTCCGTACCGGCGCGCCAGGGACTCGGCCCGCGCGAGGTCGCGGTCGCACGCCCAGCGCAGTTCGGCATCGGGGAGCACCGAAAAGCCGTCGACATGGTTGGGGGCGACGCGTCCGCAGCCCACCACGGCATGAACAAGGGGTTTCACCGAGAACTCCTCGCATCTCGCGGTTGCCCGGCCGGCGGCAACACGAAAAAGGCGGTGCCGGGCCGGTTCTCCACTTCAGTCAATGTCACGTGACTTCCGAATGTCAATGTGCCGAGGTATTTCCCGACTCGGTTAGTGACTCCATTAATGACTAGCCTTGACAAGCTGTCATGAAGCTACTTGACTCTGCGTTGCCCGGCGTGGGGACGCCGCCGCGAAGACCGTCCCCCGGGACCAACCGGAGGTATCCGCATGTATGCGCCCAGCAGCGCACCCTCGTCCGCCGGTACGCACACCGACGTCGTGCCCCACCCCGACGACCTGGCCCGCCGCGCCCGGCGGCGCGTCGTCGAACTGGCCGCACGCAAGGCGATCCACCTCGGCGCCGCACTGTCCATGACCGACCTGCTCGCCGTCCTCTACACCCGAGGCCTGCGCTACCGCCCGGACCGGCCCGACTGGCCCGACCGCGACCTGCTCGTGTTGAGCAAGGGCCACGGCGCCTACGGCCTCTACGCGATCCTGGCCGAACTCGGCGTCATCGACGCGGACCTGGCCTCCCTGCCCGGTCATCCGTCCGACGCCGTCCCCGGCATCGAAGCCGCGACCGGCGCCCTCGGCCACGGTCTGTCCCTGGCCTGCGGCATGGCCCTCGGCGCTCGGCTGGCGGGCCGGGACCAGCGGGTCGTCGTGGTCACCGGCGACGGCGAACTCGATGAAGGCAGCAACTGGGAGGCCGCACAGTTCGCCGCCCACCACCGCCTCGGCAACCTGGTCGCCGTCGTGGACCGCAACCGTCTTCAGCAGGAGGGCGACACCGAGACCGTCAACGCCCTGGAGCCCCTCGCCGACAAGTGGCGGGCCTTCGGCTGGCGCGTCACCGAGGTGGACGGGCACGACACCGGCGCCGTCACCGACGCCCTGGCCGCCCTGCGGGCCGGCGACGGACCCGGGGTGCTGATCGCCCACACGGTCAAGGGCAAGGGCGTCCCCTTCGCCGAGGGCGATCCCGCCTGGCACATGGGCGAGTTGGACGCCGTACAGCGTGCGACGGCACTCGCCGCCCTCGCCCGGGGTGAGCGGCCGTGACCGGCACCGCACGGCTCGGTATGCGCGCCGCCCTCGCCCCCGCCCTGGCCGACGCCGTCGACGCCGACCCCGCGCTGATCACCCTGGGCGCCGACGGACAGGCGCTGTTCCAGGGGGTCATGGCACGTCACCCGCACCGGTACGTCGACGTGGGCATCGCCGAGGCCAACCTCGTCGGGGTCGCCGCCGGACTCGCCCGCAGCGGCCTTCGCCCGGTCGCGGCCGCCATGGCTCCCTTCCTCGTCCGGCGGGCCTACGAACAGCTCCGCCTCGACGTGTGCGTGCCCGGTCTTCCCGTGGTCCTCCTCGGCGTCGGCGGGGGACTGGGCTACGGACCCCTCGGCCCCACCCACCACGCCACCGACGACATCACCCTCATGTCGGCGCTGCCCCGTATCAGCGTGCACTGCCCGGCCGACGCCGCCGACGCCGTGTCCGTGCTGCGCACCCTGCTGCCGGCCGACGGACCCGCGTACATAAGACTCTCCGCGCGCCCCGACCCGGTGCTGCCCCCCGCGGCCTCCGACGGCGACCCGCGCACCGCCCGCCTGCTGCGCGACGGCGACGACGTGCTGCTCCTGGCCACCGGCCGGTGCCTGGCCGAGGCGCTGACCGCCGCCGACGCCCTCGCCGCCGACGGAGTGGAGGCCGCCGTGGCCTCGGTGACCACCCTGCGCCCCTTCCCCGGGGACGCGGTGCGGGCCCTGGCCCGCGACCGGGCACTGGTCGTCACCGTCGCGGAGTCCCTGGGCCCCGGGGGCCTGGGGGACCGGACCGCGCTGACGCTCGGCCGGGACGGCCCTCCCGTGGTGCGACTGGAGACCGACCACCGCTACCCACCGGTGGCCTCCCACGAAGAACTTCTCCACTTCTACGGCGTGGACAGCCGCGGCATCCGGTCCGCCGTGCTCGGCCAACTCACCAGGAACACGAGGAAAGCGTGACGATGAGGATCCTCTCCAGCGCCCAGGCGTGCGGGTTCGGCCCCGTCTCCAAACTGGTCGCCATCACCCCCCTGCTCGCCGGCGGCAGCGTCGACTTCGTCGGCCAGGACGTCGCACTCGACTTCGCACGGCGCCACAGCCACCGCTTCCACCGCATCACCGAGGGCGACACCCGCCGGTACGAGGACGTCGCCCAGAGCCTCGCCGACGCCGACCTCGTGGTCAGCGTCATGGACGCCGAACTCGTCTTCTGGGCGGCACGCGCCGATGTCCCCGTGCTGTTCTTCGACAGCCTCCTCGGCTTCTGGCTGACCGGGCGCGGCAGCGAGGAACTGTCGGCGCGCGCCCAACTCGTCCGCTGGGCCGATCCCGAGACCGCCCGGTATGTCTTCGACACGCTCTCCCCGCACGAGCGCATCCTGCTGGCCCACCTCCTGGCCCGGCGGTCGTTCGCGCAGAACTTCCCCGGGGTGCCCGAACGCATCGCGGCCCTGGCCGAGGCGGGCACCGACCACATCGAACTGTGCGGCCCCATCGTCGACCGCAGCGCCCTGGAGAGCGCCCTCGTCCTGCCGCCGCCCGAGCGCCCGGCCGGACTCCTGATCAACCTCGGCGGCTTCCAGAACTTCTTCCTCGACTACGAGTCCCACAACGCCTACCTCGACGTCCTGCGCCGCTGGGTGTCCGAACTGGCCGCCGCCCGCCCCGAGCTGGGCCGCATCCTGGTCTGCGGCGGAGCGTTCCGCGAGCCCGTCACCGAGACCCACGGCGCGGTCGAGGTCGAGTACGCCTTCCTGCCGCAGACCGAGTTCCTGCGGCACCTCGCCCACACGCCGCTCTACGCGGTGCCCCCGAGCCTCACCTCGCTGCACGAGTCCGTCATCCTGCGCCGACTGCCGCTGCTGCTCCCCGAACAGCACTACGGCCACATCGCCAACCTCCGCGCCCTGCGCGGCACCGTCGCCGGCGACACCGCGGCCAGTCTCACCGACCTCGGCAGCAGGTTCACCGTCCCCGAGGACGACCTGGAAGGCACCAAGGCCCTTGACCGGCTCACGCGCGATCTGCTCACGGACGAGTCCGGCTACCGCCACCTGGCCCAGCACCTGGACGCACGCCTGACCGCCTACCAGAAGCTGACCGCCGAGGAGCGGCACGCGGCCGTCGACGAACTCGGCGACCTGCTCGGCGGACCCGCGCTCGCCGACCTCCTGCAAGGCATCGACGCGGACCTCGTCACCGCCGGGAGGGCGTCATGACCCACGCCCCCGCCACTCCCACCTCCCCCCGCGGCACTGCCGCCCCCGCCGACCTGGCCGGCCTGACCGAACGCACCGTGGACACCGACGAGGTGGCCCGGCTGATGCTCGCCGCCCACCTGGCCAGGACCGGCGCGCCCGAGCCCGCCCCCGGCCGGGTGCGGTCCACCACCTGGACACCGGCCGGCGCCCGCAAGATCCGCCGCCGCACCTTCGTCCAACTCGACATCGACGGTGTGCCCGTCGCCGTCGCCAAGGTCCCGCTGTCCACCACCGACCCGAAACTCGCCCGGGAACTGGAGATCCTCCGCGGCTTCCCGGCACCGGCCCCGCTGGGCAGCCCGGTGCCCCTCGACGCGCTCTGCGGCGGCTTCACCATGAGCCATCTGCCCGGTGTCGACCTGCCCACCGCCGTCACCGGCGCCGACGGACCCGACGCGCTGTGGCGGGTGCTGCGCCCCGCCGTCGAACGCGTCGCCGAGCTCCACCTGTCCGGGGACCGGGTGCCCTCCGGTCCCGAGCGTGCCCTCGACACGGCCGCAGCGTACGTCCGCAATCCCGAGTTCGGCGTCGAGCACGCCGACCAGGCGCTGCGCACCGCCCTGCTCGCGCCCACCCACGGCGACCTCGGCCCGTGGAACGTGCGCTACGACGCCCGTGACGGGTCGGCCCGTGTCCTCGACTTCGAGGACTACCGCGCCACCGGCATCGCCGCCATGGACGTGGTCAACCTGCTCGTCACCACCGCCCTCCCGGTCTTCCCCGACTACCCGGAGCACGGCTTCGACTGGCTGTACGACCAGGTCTTCCGCACGGACCACTGGTTCCGGTCCGTGCTGGAACGGGGCCTGGCCCACTACGGGTCGCTCACCGGACAGCACCCGGGCCGGGTACTGGATCTGCTGCCCTTCACCTGCCAGTGGCTCATCGAACGCATCGAGGCCGAGGGCCGCGACACCAGCGGGCTGTTCTACCGGACCTTCGTCGAGCGCCATCTGGAGCGCCGGCCCGCAGCCTTCGGGAGCGACCATGCCTGAGCAGACCCGCACGACCCGCACCACCCGCACGGACGCCGTCGTCATCGGCGGCGGCCCCGCCGGACTGTTCGCCGCGCTCACCCTGGTCCGGGCGGGCCGGCGAGTCGCCCTCCTGGAAGCCGGCGGCGACATGCGCGAGAGCCTGTGCTCCCGCCTGGTGGCCCGCATGGACGGGCGCACGGTCCGCGACGCGGAGAAGTTCCGGCTGCAGTGCCCGCGCTGCACGTGCCTCACCGGACTCGGCGGTGCCGCCTTCCACTTCGACACCAACCTCGGATACATCTCCTCCCTCACCCGCTCCAAGATCGAGTCCGCGCCCGACGGGACGGTCCGCTCGTACAGCGGACTGGAGCGCGCGCTCGGCTCCTTCGACCGCGCGCAGGACCTCATCGGCGAGGCGTACCGCATCTTCTACGAGCTGGGGCTGCCGCCCGCCGGGCCGCCGCGGGAGGACAACGGCTCGCTGCTCGGCGAGGGCACCGTCTTCCAGCACGTCGACACGGCCTACTCGCAGAGCGTCACCGTGGACGACTCCCTCGTCGTCGTCGCACGCCTCAAGGCCGAGCTGGACAGCGGCGGCGGGAGCGTCCTGCTGCACCACCGGGCCACCGATGTCGAACCGCTGACCGGCGGCGGATTCGAGGTCCGCGCCGACACCCCGCAGGGACCCGCCGTCTTCCGGGCCGACGACGTCATCGTGGGTGTCGGCAAGCTCGGCCTGCCCTGGGTGCGCGACCTCGCCCGGCGCATCGGAGTCCGCCACCGGCCCAGCAGCCGCGTCGACCTCGGCGTCCGGCTGGAGGCCGACCGCGCGGACCTCGCGCCGCTGCTGGACGGCTGCCACAACCCCAAGCTGTCGTTCCTCAACGAGGAGGGCCACTCGGTCCGGACGTTCTGCGTCTGCGAGGGCGGCCGCGTCATGCAGTACGGCTTCCTGGACGCCGTCGCGCTGGACGGACAGCACTGTCTGAACCAGCCCACGACCAAGTCCAACCTGGGCATCCTCACCACGGTCGACCTGCCCGAGCACATCGACGGCACCGAGCACGCCGGGGAGTTCGCGGCGCGCGTGGCCGCATACGGCGGCGGACGGCCCGTCGTCAGCACCGTCGACGAACTGGCCGGCCGGCCCGCGCCCGAGGGACCGCTCACCACCAGCCTCATCAACTACCACCACGGCGACCTGCGCGACTGCCTCCCCGCGTCCATCGTCCGTGACGTCCTCGCGATGGTCGGCCGGCTCAACACCCTTCATCCGGGCCTCGTCCCGGGCACCGCCACCGTCGCGGCGCCCGTCGTCGAACGCCTCTTCCCCGACCTCGACCTCTCCGACGACCTGGAGTCGTCCGTGCCCGGCCTGTACTTCGTCGGCGACAGCTCCTCCAAGATCATCGGCATCACGTACGGCGCGGCCACCGGCATGGCCGCGGCCGGCTCCGTGCTGCACCGCCGGGTCGCCACGGCCGCGGCGGGCGGGAGGCACTGATGCTCGTCCTGCCCCAGCGCCTGCCCACCGCCACACCGCCCCGCCCCGAGCGGACGTCGGCCCGACTCACCGCCCCCGCGGCCCGGCTGCTCGGCGCGCCCGAAGGGCACCGAGTGCTCGCCGCCCTCAGCCGGCTGCTGCTCCACCGGTACGGAGCGGGCTGGGAGGTCTTCGGGACCTCCGGCGACACCCTGGTGCGCCACGCCTTCGCCGACAACCAGGAGACCCCCACCCTGGCGGAACTCACGGGCGCCACACATCCGGTCGCGGCGAGCCTGCCGGTCGACGGTGAACCGTACGTGGCCGTACTGGCCGGCAGTCCGGCGGTACCGCCCGCGGTGCTCGGGCGCCCCGTGTGGACCGCCGCCGCCGACGGACCGGCCCTGCGCCTCACCCACGACGCCGCCGTAGTCGATGCCACCACGGCCGGCCGTGTCGCCGAGCACCTGGCCCTGCTCGCCCACCACACCGCCGTACGGCCCCGGACCACCGCGGGAGAAGTCGACCTCCTTCTGCCGGACGAGCGGACCCTGCTGCTCGACACCTGGAACGCCCCGCACACCCCGCACGCGGACACCACGCTGCACCGCATGTTCCGTGAGCAGGCCGCCCGCACCCCCGACGCGATCGCCCTGCGGGACGGCGGCACGGAGGTCACCTACGGCGAACTCGACGCGGCCTCCGACCGGTTCGCCCGGCGGCTGCGCCCGTACGTCACCGAACCCGGCGCGCTCGTCGTGCTGAGCGGCGACCGCGACACGGCCCTGTTCACCGCCGTCCTCGGCATCTGGAAGGCCGGGGCAGGGTTCGTCCACCTGGACCCGCACCTGCCCAACCTGCGCGCCGAGGAGATCCTCCGCCTCATCGATCCCGTCGCCGTCCTCACCACCGGGAGCGGGCACCGCGCCGTCGCCGGCCGGAGCCTGTCCGTCGCCGACCTCCTCGACCCGGCCGCGCCGCCCGCCGCCCCGCCGGGCGCACCCGAGGACAGGGCACGCCCCGACACCACGGCCTACGTCCTGTTCACCTCCGGCAGCACCGGCACCCCCAAGGGCGTCGTCCGTCCGCACCGCATGCACACCTCGCGCATCCGTCTGGAGCAGGGGATGTACGGCATGGGCCGCGACGACCGGCATCTGCTCAAGTCACCCATCAGCTTCCGCGAGTTCGTGTGGCCGCTGGCGACCGGCGGCACCGCCGTCCTGGCCGCGCCCGGCAAGGACCGGGACGACCGCTACCTGGCCGAGCTGATCCGCGACGAGCGGATCACCACCGTCAGCTTCGTGCCCTCCATGCTGCGGCTGCTGCTCACCCAGCCCGCGTTCCGGACGGCGCCCGCACTGCGCCATGTCTTCGTCGGCGGTGAGGCACTCGGCCAGGACCTGGAGGACGAACTGCGCGGCCTCGGCCTCGCGGTCCACAACACGTACACCCTCAGCGAGGCCGACTACGTCTGCCATCGCACCGGACCGCTCCCCGAGCCCCGGCCCGCACGGACCGGCACGGTCGTCGGCGTCCCGCTCGACATGCGGATCTACCTCTGCGACGCGGCGGGCCGGCTCGTGCCGCCCGGTGTGGTCGGGGAGATCCACACCGCGGGCCCCGGCCTGGCCGACGGCTATCTCCACCGTCCGGACCTGACCGCCGAACGGTTCCGGCCCAACCACCTGGACCCCGACGGCCCTCCGGTCCTCTTCCGCACCGGAGACCTGGCCCGCCATCTGCCCGACGGACAGGTCGAGTACGTCGGACGCGCCGACGACCAGGTCAAGGTGCGCGGCCAGCGGGTGGAACCCACCGAGGTCGAAACGGTGCTCCGCGGGCACCCCGGGGTCGCGAACGCGGCGGTCGTCGGGATACCGGACCCCGATCAGGGCGC
Organism: Streptomyces sp. NPDC025638; assembly: GCF_055558775.1. Classification (NCBI taxonomy): domain Bacteria; kingdom Bacillati; phylum Actinomycetota; class Actinomycetes; order Kitasatosporales; family Streptomycetaceae; genus Streptomyces; species Streptomyces sp. NPDC025638. Next base: position 343,213 of record NZ_JBVHLX010000007.1, read on the forward strand.
CGTCCTCGTCGCCTACGTCGTGCCCGACGGCGAGGAGGTACCGCCCCAGCGGCTGCGCGAGCATCTCGCCGCCCGGCTGCCGGACTTCATGGTCCCCGCCCATCTGGCCTCGACCCCCGCCCTGCCCCTGCTCCCCAGCGGCAAGGTCGACCGCAAGGCGCTGCGCGTCACCCCGCGCACCCGTCCCGCGCTCGACGTGCCGTACACCCCGCCCGACACACCCGGCCAGGAACGGGCCGCCGCGCTGGTGGCGCGCGTCCTCGGACTCGACACCGTCGGCGTCGACGACGACTTCTTCGCGCTCGGCGGCGACTCCCTCCGCCTGATGCTGTTGCGCGGCTCGCTGGAGTCGGCCTGCGGACGGGAGATCGCCCTCGCGGATGTCTTCGCCGCCCGTACGCCGCGCGGTTACGCCCGTCTGCTGGACGACACCGACGGCACCGCCGACATCGATTCTCTCCGCCGTCCCTCCGAACGGCGCCGTCCGCCGACGCGCCGCACGGCCGCGTCGGCCACCCGCACCCGCACCCGCTCGTCCGAAGGAGGTGAACCGAGGTGAACGCCCCGCTGCCCGGCCCGCCGGCCCCCTCCGCGGACCACGACGAATGGGCCGTGGCCGTCGTCGGCATGGCCGTACGCCTGCCCGGCTGCGACAGCCTCGACCGCTACTGGGAGATCCTCGACTCGGGCGAGGACAGCGTCACCCGCCGCGAGCGCACCTCCGGCTCGTTCGTCCCGGCCTACGGCTCCGTGCCCCGTCCCGCCCACTTCGACCCGGCCCGCTTCGGCATCGCGCCCTCCGAGGCACTGCTCCTCGACCCGCAGCACCGACTGCTCCTGGAGGCCGCCGACGAGGCGCTGGAGGCCGCGAACGTCGACCGTGTCCGCACCCCCGGCATCAGCGTCTACGCGGGGGTCGGCCACAACGACTACGAGCGCTGGGTCGGCACCGCCCTCGCGGGGCGCCCCGGCGTCGACGCCCAGGCACTGGAGGTCACCAACCGGGGCGACTACGCCGCCACGCGCGTCGCGTACCGCCTCGGCCTGCAGGGTGCCGCCGTGACCGTCCAGTCCGCCTGCTCCACCGCGCTCACCGCCGTCCATCTGGCGGTCCAGGACCTGCTGAGCCACGGAAGTTCCCTCGCCGTCGCCGGTGTCGCCTCCGTGCGGGTTCCGGCACCGGGCGGATACGAGGCGCCCCTCGGCGGCATCGGCTCGCCGGACGGCGTGTGCCGCCCGTTCGACCGGGCGGCGGGCGGTTCCGTGCCCGGCGACGGCGCCGGTGCCGTGGTCCTCAAACGACTGGCCGACGCGCTCCGGGACGGCGACGACATCTGGGCGGTCGTCCGCGGCACCGCCATGAACAACGACGGCTCCGGCAAGTCCGGCTTCGCCGGCGTCGACCCGGCCGCGCAGGCCGAAGTCATCCGGGCCGCGCTGGACGTCGCCGGACTCGAACCCGACGACATCGACTACGTCGAGGCGCACGGCAGCGGCACCCGCATCGGCGACGCCTCGGAATGGACCGCGCTCCACGAGGTCTTCGGCGGCGTGGGCCACCGAGTCCATGTCGGCGCCGTCAAGGCCGGGCTCGGTCATCTGCGCGAAGCCGCGGGCCTCGCCGGACTGGTCAAGGCCGTGCTGTCGCTGCGCCACGGCCGGCTCGTCGCCACCCCGCACTTCGAGGCACTCCCCTCCGATCTCGCCCGCAGGGAAGGGCCGTTGGCCCCGCTGGGCGAAGCCCTCGACTGGCCGGCCGCCGGACACCGCCCACGGCGCGCCGGGGTGAGCGCCTTCGGCCTCGGCGGGACCAACTGCCACATCGTCCTCGAAGAGGCCCCGCCCCGCGCCCGCGACGCCGCGGCGGCCACCGGCGAGGCGGAACTGGTGCTGCTCTCCAGCCACCACCCCGAGGCGCTGACCGCCGACCTCGATGCCGTACGCGACCACCTGGAGCGGAACCCGGCGCAGACGGCCGACACCGCCTGGACCACCCAGACCGCACGCCATCGCCACCCGCATCGCGCCTATGCCGTCGTCACCCCGGCAGCAGGCACCGAGGCGGCCTTCGCGGCCGACCGGCTGCGTGTGCAGCACGGACGGGCCCCGGCCGCTGCGCCCGAGGTCGTCTTCGTCCTGCCGGGCATCGGCAGCCACTACCTCGGCATGGGCGCCGACCTGGCCCGTACCGATCCCCTGTTCGCGGGTCATCTGCGGGCCGCCGTCGCGGTCGCCGACCGCCTCACCGACGGGGCCGTCGGCCGGTCCTTCACCTCCGGGCAGGCGCGTGCCTCCGGCGACGGCAACCGGGTCGATCTGCGCGCCATGCTGCGCCGGGACGGCGCCACGCCGCCGACCCGCCGGCAACTGCGCGACGTCCATCTGTCCCTGTTCTGCCTCGAACACGCCATGGCCCGCACCCTCATGGACCTCGGCATCAGGCCCGCCGCCCTCCTCGGGCACAGCCTGGGGGAGTGGGTGGCCGCCGTCCTGGCCGGCGTCATCGGCCTCGACGACGCCATGGCGGCCGTCGCGCGCCGCGCCGACCTCGTCGTCACGGCCGGGGAGGGCGCCATGCTCGGCGTGCTCGCCGCCGCCGACGACGTCGAGAAGTACGCCCTCGACGACACCTGGCTCGCCGCCGACAACGGACCGGGGCACTGTGTCTTCTCCGGCCGCCCCGCCGTCATCTCCGCGCTCGCCGACCGGCTGCGCGGCGACGGCTTCACGGTCCTGCCCGTCGACACCGCGCACCCCTTCCACACGCCCCAGCTCACCCGGGCCGCCGACCTGCTCGGCGAGGACCTGCGCGAGGTACGGCTGCACCCGGCCCGTATTCCGATCGCCTCCAGCGTCCTGGGCTCCTGGCTCGACGGCGGGGTTCCCCAACCCTCGTACTGGCGCGACCACATGGTCGGCCGTGTCCGCTTCCGCACCGCCGCGGGACTGGTCCTGGACCGGCACCGCGTCCTGATCGAGGTCGGCCCCGGCACCACCCGCCCGTGGATCGGCCAGACCGACCCGGACGCCGTGTGTGTGCGCACCGTCCGGCAGTCCTACGAGCACGTGCCCGACCGGCAGATCCTCCTGGAAGCCCTCGGCGAGCTGTGGACCCACGGGGTCGAGGCCGACTGGGAGCGCCTGCACCCGGCCCCTGGACGCAGGACGACCCTGCCGCCCAGGAACCTGGTGCGCCACAGGTTTCTGCCGGACTCGGCGCCGCCCGCCGACCCCTGGCCGGGCACCGCGTCCGCACCGCCGGCCGCCGCGCCCCTGCCCGCCGGTCGGGACGACACCTCGGAGCACGAGCGGACGCCCGTGGCCGGAGGGGTGGCGCCCTCGACCGTGGCCGGACCGGCTGCGCCCTCGACCGTGTCCGGGTTCCTCGCGGACCGCTTCCGCGTCCTGCTGGGCCTGCGCGAGGTCCACCCCGACGACCACTTCTTCCACCTCGGCGGCGACTCACTGATGGGCGTCCATCTGATCTCGGGGCTCAAGCAGCTCACCGGACGGTCCGTGCCCTCCTCGGTGGTCTTCGCCTCGGCGACCCTCGGCGGCATGACACGCGAGGTGGAGAACTGGCTCGCCACCCCGGCGCCGCAGCAACCGGAACCCAGCGAGAACGGGAGTCGTATGCCATGACCGCACCCACGATCGGAGTGCTCGGAGCCGGAGTCATCGGGTCCAGCGTCGCCCACGCCGCCGCGGCGGCCGGGTACACGGTGACACTCGTCGACTCCGACGCCGCTGCCCTCGACACCGCCCGCACCACCATCCGCCGCCACCAGCGGCTCGCCACCCTCCTCGGCGGCCGCCGGAGCGTCCGCGCACTGGACATCCGCCCCTCCACCGACCTCGCCGCACTCGCGGACGCGGAGCTGGTGGTGGAGAACACCACCGAGTCCGAGGAGGCCAAGCGGGCTCTCTACCCGGCGCTGGAGGACGTCCTCGCGCCGGACACCACCATCGCCGCGAACACCTCCGCCGTCCCCATCGGCCGGCTCGCCGAGCGGCTCGCCGACCCCGGCCGGGTCGTCGGCGTCCACTTCATGAACCCGGTCGACCGCATCGACATGGTGGAGGTCGTGCGCGGCAAGGCCAGCTCGGACGCGGCCATGGCGGCCGTGGACGCGCTGCTGCGGCGTATGGGCAAGAAGGCCGTCGTCGTCGAGGACGCGCCCGGATTCGTCATCAACCGCGTCCTCATGCCGGTCGTCAACCTCGCCGCCGCCGTCGTCGCCGACGGCGTCGCCACCCCGAGCCAGGTCGACGAGCTCTTCAAGGGCTGCCTCGGTCACACCTCGGGCCCCCTGCGCACCGCAGACCTCATCGGCCTCGACACCGTCGTCCGCACCCTGGAGGTGCTGCACGACCACTACGGCACCGGTGAGTTCGTCACCCACCCGGCCCTGCGCCGGATGGTCGACCAGGGCCTGCTCGGCACCAAGAGCGGCCGCGGCTTCTACTCCTACGACGGGAACTGAACCATGGCTTCCCAGCCGACCACCGCTTCGCCCGCCCCCTCCACAGCCCCCGCACCCCACGAAGTAACCACCGCCGTACGGCAGTTCATCGCCCGGCTGAGCGGGCACCCCGACATCGCGGACGACCGGCCGCTCATCTCGGACGGTGTCCTCGACTCCGTGGCCGCCGTCCAGATGGTCGACTTCGTCGAGCGCACCTTCGCCATCGAGATCGCCGACGAGGACCTCGAACTCGCCAACTTCGACTCGGTCCAGGGACTTGCCGCGCTCGTCCACCGCAGGCTGGCGGCGTCGTGACCGAATCCGCGCCCGAGGCACTCCTGCAGGCGCTGCGCGACGACGCGTTCGCCGCCCGTGCCACGGCCTGGGAACGCGCCGCAGCCGTACCGCGCGAGGACATCGACGCGCTGGCCGCGCTCGGACTGCTCGGCCTTACCGTGGACACCGCCCACAAGGGCAGCGGCACACCGGCCGCCGCCGTCACCGAGGTGCATCGCCTGGTGGCCGCCGCATCCCCCAGCCTGCACAGTCTGCTGGTCGTGCACGCCATGGTCTGCCACGCGGTACAGCGCTGGGCCGGGCCCGAACTGCGCGACACCCTGCTGCCCGAGCTGGCGACCGGCCGCATGCTCGCCGCGTTCGCGCTCACCGAGGAGGAGGCGGGGGCCGACTTCGGCAACCTGACCACCACCATCGAGGAGGACGGCGGCTCGCTGCGCGTCACCGGCACCAAACGCTGGCTCTCGTTCGGCCGGATCGCCGACACCTACCTCGTCTTCGGCACCACCGCGGGGCGCGGCAGCTGTGTGCTGGTGGACGCGGGACCGGGGGTGCGGATCAGCGCGGAACCCGTCACCGCGGGCCTGCGCGCCGCCCGGCTCGCCCGCGTCACCTTCGACGGCGCCACGGCACCCGCCACGCGCGCGATCGCCCGCCCCGGCTTCGGCGTTCCCTTCGTGGCCACGTCCTGTCTGACCCTGGGCAGGCTGTACGTCGCCGCCGGCGCGGTGGGCGTCGCGGAGGCCGCGCTCGCCCTGGCCACCCGGAACGCCGCCACCCGCACCCACGGCGGCACCGCCCTGGGCGAACGGCAGCTCGTACGGGGCCTGCTCGCCGACGCCGCGCTCGCCACCGACGCCGCCGCCCGCTACGTACGGCAGACCGCGCACGAGGTCGCGGACCGGGAGCCGTCCGCCGTGGTGACGGCGGCCCGCGCCAAACTGCTGGCCACGCGCGCGGCGAGCCTCACGACCGCCACCGCCTCCCGGCTCCTGGGCGCCGTCGGACAGACCGAGGACCACCCGCTGGCCCGCCTGCACGCCGCCGCCCGTGTCCACGAGGTGATCGAGGGGCCGACCGAAGTGCTCCAGGACATCGTCGCCGCCGACCTCCTGCGCGGCGGGTCCGGTGCGGACGGCGCCCGGCCTGCCGCGGACGGCGCCCGGCCCGGAAAGGACCACGCCCATGCCGACCACTGATCCGCGCACCACCCCGGCCCCGCAGGTCAAATGCGTCGTCTGGGACCTCGACGAGACCCTGTGGGACGGCACCCTGCTGGAGGGCGACGACCTCAGCGTGCCCGAGGCCAACCGGGAGCTGATCCGGACCCTCGACGAGCACGGCATCCTCCAGTCCGTCGCCAGCCGCAACGACCCCGACGCCGTCACCGAACGGCTGCGCGCCTTCGGGCTCGCCGAGTACTTCCTGTACCCACAGGTCGGCTGGTCGGCCAAGTCCGCCTCGCTGCGCGCCGTGACCCGGGAGCTGAACATCGCCCCCGACAGCGTGCTGTTCGTGGACGACTCCGAGTTCGAGCGGGCCGAAGTGGCCAGCGAGCTGCCCGAGGTGCGGTGCATGACCCGGCAGGAGCTGCACGCCCGGGTCGCCGACGGCGCCGTGCTGCCGGCACACGTCACCGACGACGCGCGCCACCGCCGGGAGTTGTACCTGGCGGAGAGCAGACGCCGCAGCCACGAGGGCGCGTTCGACGGGCCCGCGGAGGAGTTCCTGCACTCGCTCGGTATGACGCTGCACGTCCGCGAGGCGACCGCGGGCGACCTGGCCCGCGCCGCCGAACTGACCCGGCGCACCCACCAGCTCAACACCACCGGCATCACCTTCGACCAGGACGAACTGGCGTCCCTGATGAGCGATCCCGGGCACCGCGTGCTCGTCGCCGAACTCGACGACCGCTTCGGCACCTACGGCACCGTCGGTCTGGCCGTGCTCGCCACCGGCCACCCGGACACGTCCGCGGACCGCGAGGCCGGCGCCGCGCACCGGTGGACGATCCGCCTGCTGCTGATGTCGTGCCGGGTCATGGGCCGCAACGTCGGCACCACCCTCATCGCCGCCGTGTCCCGGCTCGCCGCCGCCCACGGCGCCGCGACCGTGGCCCACTTCCGCCCCACCGACCGTAACCGGCAGATGCTGCTCACCTACCGGTTCGCGGGATTCACCGTCGAGTCCCGCACCGAGGACCTGGTCGTCCTCACCCTCCCCGACGAGCTGCGCCCGGCCGTGCCGGGTTATGTGCGCCTCGTCCTCGACGACACCACCGCCGCCTCCCCGCGCGGCACGACACAGGAGCTGACCGCATGAAGGCCTTCACCCAGAGCTGGACCGACACCTTCTCCTCCGTCTACTCCGAGGAGCCGCTCGCCAAACTGTCCTGGTTCAACGCCTCGCCGGGCCTGGAACTCATCAAGCGCGTCATCGACGGCACCCTCAAGCCCGGCCAGCGCCTCATCGACCTCGGCAGCGGCCCGGGCGTCGACGCCGTGTTCCTGTCCGTGCAGGGCCTCGACGTCACCGGTGTCGACCTGTCGGCGGACGCGGTCGCCCGCGCCCGCAGGTGGGCCGAACTCGCGGGAGCCTCCGCCGACTTCATCCAGGGCGACGTACTCGACGTACCGCTGCCGGACCACTCCGCCGACGTCGTGACGGACTCGTTCGTCTTCCACAACATGCGCGACGAGGCCCGCGAACCCTACGCCGACGAGGTGCACCGCCTGCTGAAGCCCGGCGGTCTGTTCCTGCTCAACTCGTTCTCGGACCACATGGTCGAGGGCACCGGACCGCGGCGCATCACCAGCGAGGAGATCCTCGGCACCTTCCGCTCCGACCGCTTCGAGTGCGTCGGCCTGTACGTCTACCGCAACGTCCCCACCCGCACCAAGCCCGACCAGCTGCACTGGTTCGGCGAGTTCCGGGCCCGCTGATGCGGGTCGTCGTCACAGGCGGCGGCCGGGGCATCGGACGTGCCGTCGCGCTCGGTTTCGCCGAGCGCGGCGCCCGGGTCGCCCTGATGGCCCGCACCGCCTCCCAGGTGCGGTCGGTGGCGGCCGAGATCGAGGCGCTCGGGGCCGAGAGCCTCGCGCTGACGGCCGACGTCGCGGACGAGAAACAGGTGCTGCGATGCGCCGAGCAGGTCACCGAGACGTTCGGCGGCCTGGACGTGCTCGTCAACGCCGCCGGGGTGTTCGACCTGGGCCCCACCACGGAGTTCCCGGCCGAGGACGCCCGCGGGCTGCTGGCCACGAACGTCATGGGCACCTTCCTGACCTGCAAGGTCTTCGGCAGGCAGCTGCTGGACCAAGGCCACGGGAAGGTCGTCAACTTCTGCTCGCTGCTGTCGTACACCGCCTTTCCCGAACGGGCGCTGTACGCGGCGAGCAAGGGCGGGGTCCTCCAGCTCACCCGCAGTCTGGGCGTCGAGTGGGCCGCACGGGGCGTCAACGTCAACGCGGTGGCTCCCGGCATGATCCGTATCGAGACACCGCACCCGGCCGCGCTCGCCGAGGACGCGATCGTCGGGCGCATACCCGCCCGCAGGCGCGGCAGTCCGCGGGACATCGTCGGCCCTGTCCTTTTCCTGGCCTCCCCGGAGGCCGACTACATCAACGGCCAGACCCTGGTCGTCGACGGAGGCTGGCTGAGCTATGGATACCTCTGAACATCCCTTGTCCATCGGCGTCTTCTGCGGCGCCTCCGCCGGGCGCTCGCCGCGGTACGCCGAGGTCGCGGCCGAGCTCGGCACCCGCATCGCGGCACGCGGCCACCGGCTCGTGTACGGGGCCGGCGGCGTCGGCATGATGGGCGAGGTCGCCCGGGCCGCCGCCGCGGGCGGCGCGCCGATCCTGGGCGTCATCCCCGGGTTCCTGCGCACCCGTGAGATGGGGGACGAACTGCCGCCGCAGGAACTCGTCCTGACGACGGATCTGCTGGAACGCAAACGCATCATGATCGACAGCGCGGATGCCTTCCTCGCGCTGCCCGGCGGCTACGGCACCCTCGACGAGATCCTCGAAGTGGTGTCCATGGCCGCTCTCGGACAGCGCGTCGGTCCGCTCGTCCTCGTCGACGTGGACGGCGACTGGGATCCGCTGCGGCGGCTCGTCGAGGGACTCCTGCGGCGGGGCTTCGTCCGTGACGCCGAACTCGTCCGCGTCGCCACCGATCCGGACGAGGCCCTCGACCTGGTCGCCGCCGCCCGCACCGGTGCCCTGGCGGGAGTGTTCGATGCCGGCGTGTGAACACCGCACGGAGGTGGACCGGTGAAAACCGCGGCACGACGTGAGCCGCTGCCCCGGTACGCGGGGTTCCTCACCGGCTGGGGCGCCACCACGTTCGGCACCGGCCTCGTGCTGCCACTCACCGTGGTCTACCTCCGGGAGACGCTCGGCCTGCCCACCTCCGGCGTCTCGCTGTACTTCGCGCTGTTCGCGCTGGCCGGACTCGCCGTGAACCCGCTCGCGGGCAGGGCCGGCAAGGCGTACGGCCCCGGCCACGCCGCGATCGGCGCCACGGTCCTGCAAGCCGCCGGCGCGGCCTGGCTGACGGCGGCGGGCTCCATGACCGCCACGGTGCCCGCCGCCTGTCTCTCCGGGGCGGGCACCGGAGCCTACTACGCGGTCCAGACACCGCTGCTCACCAAGGCCTTCGGCAACGCCCACCTCAGCCGGGTCCTTTCGGGGCAGCACCGCGTCTCCGCCCTGACCATGGCGGTCGGCGCGCTGCTGGGCGGCCAGGCGGTGGAACGCCTGGGGGAGCGGGGCTACACCTGGTGCCTGGCCGTCAACGCGGTCAGCTACCTGGTCCACGGGGCCATGCTCGCCCGACTGCCGCGGGCGCGGCGCCGGCCTGCCGGGTCCAGTGCGGACGGCGCGGGACCGGACCTGCCCCATGGTGTGCGGGACGGCCGCAGCGCAGCCCTGCACGACACGGTGTTCCTGCGGCTGCTCCTCGTCCAGACCGCGCTGGTCGTCTTCGGTATCGCCCAGGTCGACGCCGTGGTCCCCGCCATCCTGCGCAACGCCGATCTGTCGGTGTCGGCCGTCAGCGTCGTCATCGCCTGCAACACCGTCGGTGTCATCGTCTTCCAGGGCCTCGCCCTGCGTGTCGTCGAACGGATCGGGTACGTCGCCGCGTTGACGGCGGCCATCGTGGTCTGGGTCGCCGCGATGGCCGCGCTGACGGCCGCCGTGCTGATGCCCGGCCTCCGGCTGCGCCTGCTGCTGGGCGCCTTGTTCGGGCTGCTGTTCGCCATCGGTGAGTGCCTGATCGCGCCGAGCGTCCAGCCCCTTGTCACGCTGACCGCTCCGGCGGGGCGGCTGGAGGGGTACGCCGCGGCCACCTCCCTCGCCCATGGCCTCGGCGCGTTCGTCTCACCGCTGGTGCTGCTGCCCGTGGTGGACGGCGGCGGGGTGTGGAGCTATCTCGCCCTCCAACTCGGCGGCTACGGCCTCGCGTTGTACGCCCTGCTCGCCTTCCGGGCCCGCAGCGTCCGCCGCCTCGCGTCCTCACCCCTCAGCGAGGAGACCACGCCCTGAAGCCGCCGACGACGACGCATCCACCGACGATGACGCATCCACCGACGACGGCTCATACGGCGAGGCCCGCACCCGACGATCTGCCGGGACCCGGCGAGGCCGCCCTCTGGACGGTCCGGCTGGAGTCGGTCCCCGTTGCACGGCCCGAACGCGTCCTCGACCGAGGTGAGTTGGCGCGAGCGGCCGCGTTCGGCGACGGCCCCGGACGGCACCGTTACGTCGCCTCGCACATCGCGCTGCGCACCGTCCTCGGCGGCAGCCTGGGCATGGAGCCCGGTGCGGTCCGGCTGACCCGCGAGACCTGCGGTCTCCCGCACTGCGCACGCCCCCACGGGCGGCCCGTGCTGAGCGGCGCGAGTCCTCCCGTCCAGTTCTCCCTGTCCCGCTCGGGCGACCTGGCAGTCGTGGCGCTCGCGGCGGTTCCCGTCGGCGTCGACGTCGAATCGCGCGCCTTCCGCCACCCGGACAGCCCCCTCGACGGCATGATCCGCCGGCTCCACCCGGCCGAACGCGCCGCGCTCGCCCGACTGCCGCCCGCACAACGGGAGGAGGGCTTCCTGAGCTGCTGGGTGCGGAAGGAGGCGTACCTCAAGGGCACAGGCACGGGACTGCCCGGCGGACTGGCCCGCCACTGCGTGGGCCTGGCCGCCGAACTCGCCCCGGACGGCAGGGGACCGGCACCGACCCCACCCGGGTGGACCTTCCTCGACCTCGACCTGCCCCCCGGCCACCGCGCGGCCCTGGCCGTCGCCCAGACAATCCGGGGTAATTTTCCAACCCTATTTCATTTAACTCCACGAGAGATTAGTGACTCGCTTAATGACTAATCTTGACAAGCAGTCACAAGGATACTTGACTCTGTATCGCTCGACCGAACCGAGAGGAAGACACATGACGCACGACAGTGCGGGCCGCCGGGAAACACTGCTCGTCGTGGGGTCGGGCTATCGCGCCGGCCACGAGCGCCTGCTGGCCCAGATGGCGGCGGACGCCGACCTGATCCTGCTCAACCCCGAACCGGTGAGCTGGCAGCGCGACTGGGTACAGGCAGCCGAGGTCTTCGACCCCGCCGACGGCGACGAGGGCGTGCTGCGCACGGCCAAGACCCTCGTGGACCGACGGCCGGTCGCGGCCGTGGTCACCTACGAGGAGACCATGGTGGTGACCGCGGCCCGGCTGGCCCAGAGCCTCGGGCTGCCCGGTGTGCCGGTGGCGGCGGCCGAACTGGCCCGGGACAAGCACCGCCAGCGCACGCTGCTCAACAGCACCGGCATCTCACCCACCCGCTCCGTCCTCGTCCACGACCTGCCCGCGGCACGGCGGGCCGCACAGGAGATCGGCTACCCGCTGATGGTCAAGCCGCGCGGCCTGTCCGGCAGCGCCGGGGTGCGCCGGGTGGACGAGGAGTCCCAGTTCGACGCCGCCTTCGACGCCGCCGTGAACGCGGACAAGAGGGGCCTGGAGAGCGAAGGCGTCCTCGTGGAGGAGTTCCTGGAGGGCTTCGAGTTCGACGTCGACTGCCTCGTGCACGACGGAACGGCCACCCCGGTCTCCTGGGCACGCAAGATCTGGGCGTACGACCCCTACCCGATCGAGGCGGGCTTCATCACCGGCCACGGCACGCTGGGCCGGGCCGAGATGACGGAGGGCTTCGACCTCGCCTGCCGCAGCGTCCTGGCCGCCGGCATCGACCGCACGGTGGCCCACGTCGAAGTCAAGATGACACCCGCCGGACCACGCATCATCGAGCTCAACGCACGCCCCGGCGGCGACATCGCCTCTCGGATCGTCGAACTCGCCCGCGGCGTACGGCTCGGTTCGCTGCTCGTCTCGGCCGCGCTGGGGCGGGCACCGCGGACCGCCTCCAGCGACGACCGCTCGGCCGGCATCCTCTTCCTCTACCCGCGCTCCCGCCAGCGCTTCGACGGCCTGGCCGAGGCCGCCCGACTGCGCTCCCGCCCCTGGGTCCACGAGATCAGGGAACTGCACCCGCGCGGCGAGACGGTGGCACCTCCGCCCGAGGACCTCTACGGCCGGGTCGGCTACGTCATGGCCACCGGCCCGCACGCCGACGAGGTCGAGGACCGTCTGCTCCTCGCCCACCACGAACTGCGGGTCCTCGGCTCCTGATCACCCCGGCGCCCCGCCCCGCACCGACCACCCGAACCCCCTCACCACCGACCACGAGAGAGGCACCCGCCATGACCGAGTGGAAGCCCGAGACGTACGGCCCCCGCTGGAAGAACGTGTACGACCACATCGACTGGCCGCAGCCCGAGGGGGCCGTCGAGTTCCTGGCCAAGCGCGCGGGCAGCGGCCGGGCCCTCGAACTGGCCATCGGCACCGGCCGGGTCGCCCTGCCCCTCGCCCAACTCGGCGTGCCCCTGGACGGGCTCGACGCCTCCCCGGAGATCGTCGAGGTGATGCGCGGCAAGCCCGGCGGCGAGGCCATCGAGGTGTCGATCGGCAACATCGCCGACTTCACCTCGGAGCGCCGCTACTCCCTCATCTTCCTGCTGCTCAACTCGCTGTACGCGCTGCAGACCCAGGAAGAGCAGATCCAGTGCTTCGAGTCGGTGGCCGCCCACCTGGAGCCCGGCGGGCTGTTCGTGGTCGAGACGTTCGTACCCGACCCCACCCGCTTCCACTTCAACGGGCGCGCCCATGTGTACGACGTCGGGCTCGACCACGTACGCATCGAGGCCGACACCTTCGACCGGGCCACCCAGCACATCAAGGAGAACCACATCGAGATCCGCGAGGAGGGCATCAAGCTCTACCCCGCCTTCCTGCGCTACACCTGGCCCTCCGAGCTCGACCTCATGGCCCGCATCGCCGGCCTGGAACTCAGCGAACGCTGGGGGGACTGGGGCAACGTGCCCTACGACACCTACTCGGAGAACCACATCGGCGTCTACCGCAAGGCGAGCTGACACGATGCCGGACGGACTGGCACCCACCGTCCTGACCCCGGCGGTGGCCGACGCCCGCTGCGATCCCGGTCTGCCGCCGGCCGGACCGCGCACCGGGCGGCCCCATCCGGTGGCGGCACTGGTGGACCGGATCGGTGTCCTGTTCGTACCGCTCGGCTTCGACCTGGTCCAACTGCCGCTGCTGGAGTCGGTCCGGGACAACTTCGACGTCCTCGGCTATCCGCCCGACCACCCCACCCGGACCCGGCTGAGCCTCTTGCCCGCACCCGACGTGGTGCTGCGTACGCACGCGACCTCCGGCGGCCCGCGGGCCATGCGCGCCGCCGCCCCCGGACCGCTGCGGGCCCTGCTCGTCGGCACTTGCTTCCGCAACGAACTCTCCTCCCCCTACTCCGGCTCGCAGTTCACCCAGATCGACGGCCTGGTGGTCCAGCCGGACGTGGGCCTGCCGGAGCTGATGGGGCTCTTCGACCGACTGGTGTCCGGTCTGTTCGGACCGGGCCACCCCTGGCGGGTCCGGCGCGGCGGCTACCCCTTCGCCGCGCCGGGGTTCGCGGTGGAGGTGGCCTGCCCGCGCTGCGGTCCCGGCTGCGACGAGTGCGAGGGACGCGGGCACGTCGAGATCGGCGCCGGCGGCCTCCTGCGTGCCGAGGTGCTCACCGCCGGGGGCTACGACCCGCACCGGGTGACCGGTCTGAGCTTCGGCTGTTCCGTCGAGCGCCTGCTCAGGCTCAGCCACGGGCTGACCGACATCCGGGAACTGCTGGTCAACGACATGCGCCTGCTGGAGCAGTTCGAGCACGCCTACCTGCCGGCCGGGCCGTCCGAGAAGGGAGTTGACCGACCGTGAGAATCCCCCTGGCCTGGCTGGAGCGGGAGTGCGGCGGCCCCGTCGACCCGGAGGAGCTGTTGGACGGCCTCCGTGCGAGCGGGGCGCGTGCCGCCCTTGCCGACGACCGCTTGGTGGACGTGGAGCCGCCGCCCGAACTCGCCCATCTGGCTTCCGTACGCGGCCTGGCGGCCGAGATCCGCGCGCGCCACGGAGGCACACCGTCTTCGCCCGTGCGCTCGCCGCGGCTGCCGGACGGGCTCGCGATGACGGCGGACGAGCAGGTACCGGGCCGGGTGGCGGCAGCCGTCGTCCGCCTGCCGGGCCCCGTCCGCCTGCCCGACGACGCGGCCGACCTGCTGCGTGCGGCGGGGGTGCGGCTCACCGGGACCGTCGCCGATCTCATCGCGTATGTCGCGCTGGAAACCGGTCAGCCCCTCGGCGCGGCCGACGCGCGGACACTCGACCTCACGGCCCTGCGACTGCGCACCGTGAGCACCACCGAATCACTCACCCACCGGCTTCCGTCCGGCCCCCAGCCCCGGCCCCCCGGCACCTGGGTGCTGTCCGCGGGCGACGAGACACCGGCGGTCCTCGGCTGGGACCCGCCGCCGGAGCCCGTCCCGGCCGACGGCCGCGAGACGCTGGTCTGGGCGTGGTGGCTCGCCCCGGAGGCGGCCCGCCGAGCGCACGGGGCAGGACCCGAGCCGGACGCGGTCGCAGAGCGCGGCGTACGGGGACACGACCCGGAGGCGCCCGATCGCGCGGTGGCCCGTCTGGGCGAGCTCGTCACCGAGTGGGCGGGCGGCACCGTGGTGGCAGCCGGCCGCGCCGGCAGGCCGGCCCCCGCCCCGCGCGTCCTGCGGGTGGACGCCGGTGAACTGTGCCGCCTGGTGGACCCGGAGCTGGACCGTACGACGGTGACCACCCTGCTGACGGCAGGGGGCGCGGCCGTCCGTGCGGAGGGCGACCTGCTGCATGTCACCGTCGGCGCCGCGCGCCCGGACCTCGACTGCGTCGCCGCGCTGGCCGGTGAGGCGGCCCGCGTGCGCGGCTACCGGACCGTGCCCCGCCGGCTGCCGCCCTCCTCGGCGGGACCCTGGCCGGACCGGGAACGCCTGCTGCGCGACGCACTCACCAACACCGCCCTGCGCCGGGGGTTGCAGCAGGTCGTGACGCCCGTGCTGCTCAGGCCGTCGGAGCCGCTCACCCGGCTCGGAGTGGCACCCGGCGCGGAGCCCATCGCCGTGCGCGGGCGTGCCGGGCTGCGCGACATGAGGGTGCGCGGCTCCCTGCTGCCGGGCCTCCTCGGCGTCGCCGGCCGCTCACTGCACCAGACCGGCGCCGCCCAGGTCTTCGAACTCGGTCAGGTCCCGCTGTCCGCCACGCCACGCGACGAGACCTGGCGGTTCGCCGTCGTCCTGAGCGGTGCCTCGACGCCCGCGTCACTGGTCGAACCCCGGCCGCGGACCGTGGGCTTCGCCGATCTGACCGGCCTTCTGCGGGCGGCGGCGGGCGCGGTGGGCCAGGAAGCGCCGGAGCTGACCCCCCAGCCGTATGCCGGCTTCGTGGCCGGTGCCTCTTTCACGGTGCGCTTCCAGGGCGGCACGGTGGGCCGGGCCGGGCTGCTCTCCGAGGAGAACGCGGCCCTGCTGGACGCGCCGGGTGAGCGCCTGTTCTGCGCCGAACTCGATCTCACGGCGCTCGGCGGTCTCGCGCCGGTTCCGGTGGCGGTGCGGGTGCCGGAGCCGCTGCCCCTGCCCGCGTTCAACGTCACCGTCGTGGTGCCCGAGGCGGTGTCGGCGGGGGATGTGCTGCGGGTGGTCGCCGAGGCGGGCCGCACCGAACGCGCACGGGTCACGGTGAAGGATCTGTTGCGGGGCGGGCGGGTGCCCGCCGGTCAACTCTCGCTCACCGTGCGGGCCGAGTTCGCCGGGGCGGACGCGGGCCCGGTCCGTGAAGAACGGCGGCGCCGCAGAGAAGCCGTGCTGCGGGCGCTCGGCGACCGTGGCTGGAGCGGACAGTGACAGCGCCGACCGCACCGGGCCACGAGGGTGCCGAAGACGCGGTCGAGCTGTTCACCGAGTGGCTGCGGAGCGACGGGTTCACCTGCCTGGGAGCGCGGGCGGGCCTGCACCGCGGGGAACTGGTGACCGGTGTCTACCCCGCTCTGGGCAGTGCCGAGTGCCTGCCCGAACTGGCGTCGGACCTGGGGCGGTTCATCACCGGCCCGCTGAGCACGGACGGACGCTTCCATTCCTTCGCCGCGATCTTCACCGAGTGCGATCCCCCGGACCCGGACGAGGAGACGTTCGAGCAACTGCTCTGGCGGCAGTTGCGCGCACTCCACGAAGCGGATCGCACCGACCACGTCTGGGCCCCTGACGTCTCGGACGATCCGCGCAGCCCCGACTTCGGGTTCAGCTTCGGCGGCCACCCCTTTTTCGTCATAGGGCTGCACCCGGGGGCGTCGCGCGTCTCCAGGCGCTTTGCCCGGCCGGCCCTGGTCTTCAATTCGCACCGTCAATTCGCCGAATTGAAACGCACCGGCGTGTATCAGGGAATGCAGACGAAGATACGGGCCAAGGAGAGGGAACTCCAGGGCGATGTGAATCCCATGCTGGCGGAGCACGGAGTGATTTCCGAAGCGCGGCAGTACTCCGGCCGTATCGTCCCACCGGACTGGGAGTGCCCGTTCAGTCGGCCCGGCTGACATCGGCCGTCGCGGCGCGTGCGGGGCGCCGGTAGCGCCCGGTGACCTCGACGAGGTAACCCCGCAGCATGGTCTTCGCCTCGCCGAGCAGGGCGGCGTCGCCCTCGGGGTCGCGGCGGAACGCCTCCTGGGCGAGTGCGTCGGCGGCCAGGAACGCGGCGTGGCAGGCCCGGCCCAGGGCCTCGTCGTCCTCGGCCAGGCCGAGCGCCAGCAGAACGCGGCGGACCCCGTCGGCCATCCGGCGCTTGTGCTCGCGGTCCGCCGCCCGGGTCCGCTCGGTCAGACCGCTGCCGAACCACAGCGCCCGGAAGCCGTGTTCGGTGCGGTAGACCGCGGCACAGGCGTCGATCAGCACGCCGACCGGGTCGTCCCAGCGCTCGTCGGCCGCGGCCCGGGCGACGTCCTCCATGACCGCTTCGAGCCGGGCGAAGTATCCGCCCGCCAGGGCGTCGATGATCGCGTCGCGGTCGGGCAGGTACTGGTACAGCGAGCCGACCGACACCTGCGCCTCCGCCGCGACGCGCGTGGTGGTCAGCGCCTCGACGCCCTCGGACACCAGCACCCGCTCGGCAGCCTCCAGCACCCGGGCCAGGCGGGCCTTGCTGCGCGCCTGCCGGGGAGTGCGGCGCAGCGGGGTGACACCACCACCGGCCCGGTCGGTGTCCGTGGTCGGTTCGCCCACGCATGGCCTCCGAAGCTGAACGTGACTTTGTTTCAGGTTTACGTTAGCGTCGCGGACATGACGGACTCAAGCTCCGCGCTGGGCCGGGAGAGAGCCGCCGTCGCGGACGCCTGCCGCCGTCTGGGTGCGGCGGGACTGCTGATCGGTACGGCCGGAAACGTCAGTGTGCGGGTGGGGGAGCGGGTCGCGGTCACCGCCACCGGAGCGGTGCTCGCCCAGTTGACCGCCGGTCAGGTGAGCGTGGTCGACCTGGACGGGAAGGTCGTGGCCGGGACCCTGCGGCCGACCTCCGAACTGGAGCTGCACCTCGGCGTCTACCGGCGCTACGGCGCCGGCGCGGTCGTCCACACCCACGCCCCGATGGCCACCGCCCTGTCCTGCGTCCTGGACGAACTTCCCTGCATCCACTACCAGTTGCTCGCCCTCGGCGGCAGCGTCCGGGTGGCCCCGTACGCCACGTTCGGCACCCCGGAACTCGCCGAGTCGGTGCTCGGGGCGCTGGAGGGCCGCAGCGCCGCGCTGATGGCCAGCCACGGGGCGCTCACTCACGGCCCGACGCTCGACAAGGCGGTCGAGAACGCCCTGCTGCTGGAGTGGGCCTGCGGTGTCTACCAGCACGCGGCCGCCCTCGGCACTCCCCTTGTCCTGGACGAACAGCAGCAGCTCGCGGTGGTCGAGGCCGCGATCGCACGCAACTACGGCACCACCCAGTCCGTACCACCCGCGCAGGAGGGAAACCGATGAAGGTCGTCACGCTGGGCGTACATGTGCTGGACGTGCTGGTGCGGCCGGTGGAGGCCATACCCGAGGGCCAGGGCGCGACCCTGGTGGAGGACATCCGGATGACCGCCGCCGGCACCGCCGGCGGGACCGCGCTCACCCTGGCCAAGCTGGGCGCCTCGGTGCGCAGCGCGGGCGCCATCGGCACCGACCCCACCGGGGACATGCTGGTCCAGCTGCTGGGCCGGGCGGGCATCGACACCGGGTTCCTCGTCCGCCGCGCGGACACCCCCACCTCGGCGAGCGTCCTGCCCATCCGCCCGAACGGCGACCGGCCCTCGCTGCATCTGCTCGGCGCCAACATCACCTACGGACTCGACGACGTCCCCTGGGACGCGATCGCCGAAGCCACCCATCTGCACCTCGGCGGCCCCGAACTGATCGGGGTCGACGTCGCCGCGCGCATCCTGGCGCACGCCAAGGAGCACGGCGTCGTCACCTCCGTGGACCTGCTCGCCCCCGGTGTCCTCGGCAGCTTCGAGCAGATCGCGGCGGCCCTGCCGTACGTGGACCACCTGCTGCCCAACGACGAACAGGTCCTGGGCTTCTCCGGTGAGGAGGAACTGGTCGCGGGCGCGAAGAAATTCCTCGGCGCCGGTGCCGGCCTCGTCGCGGTCACGCGGGGCGGCGACGGCGCGCTCCTGGTCACCGAGGAGGGCGCCGAAACGGTCCCCGCCTTCGCGATCGACGTCGTCGACACCACCGGATGCGGTGACGCCTTCTCGGCCGGCTTCCTGCGCGGTGTGGGTCTGGGCCGTACACCCCGCGAGTCCGCCGTGCTGGGCTGTGCCGCGGCGGCGCTGGTGGCCCAGGGACTCGGCAGCGACCATGGCGACTTCGACCTCGCGGCCGCCGACGCGTTCGCCGCGGCGCACGGGTCGCGCGCCTGAGCCGGCTCAGGCCACGTGGCCCACATGCGCGAGGGCCTGCTTCAGCAGCACGCCGTGGCCGCCCGGCATCTCGCTCTGGACCGCCGCCGAGACGGCCTCCTGCGGGGTGAACCACACCAGGTCCAGGGCGTCCTGCCGGGGCCGGCAGTCGCCGGTCACGGGCACGACGTAGGCGAGGGACACCGCGTGCTGGCGCGGATCGTGGTACGGGGTGACGCCCAGGGTCGGGAAGTACTCGGCGACCGTGAAGGGCTGCAGGGAGGGCGGGACCCGGGGCAGGGCCACCGGGCCGAGGTCCTTCTCCAGATGACGCAACAGGGCGTCGCGGACCCGTTCGTGGTGCAGGACACGGCCGGAGACCAGGGTCCGGCTGACCGTTCCGTCCGGCCCGATGCGGAGCAGCACTCCGATGCTGGTGACTTCGCCGCTGTCGTCGACGCGCACGGGCACGGCCTCGACGTACAGGATCGGCATACGGGCGCGGGCCATTTCCAGCTCGTCCGTGGACAGCCAGCCGGGCGTGGTTTCGGTCAAGTCAGACATTGCTTGATCATACTTTCCGGGTGGGGGCGCGCGCTCAGTCGCGGCCGTGGGCGGATGCGGGCAGTCCGTACAGGCGGCGGGCGTTGTCACGCCCCGTCCAGGCGGCGATCAGCAGGGCATCGGGCAGGCTCAGCTCGTCGGCGTCCACCCGGTCCTGGAGCAGCGCCGCCAGCCCCTGCCGGAAGGACAGCGCGCCGAGGTGGTGGAATTCGGCCACACCGTAGGCGTCGGAGCTGTACAGGAGTTTGCGGAACGGGGTGATCTCCAGGGCCTCCTCCAGGATCGCCCGGGACCGGGCCGGTCCCGTGAAGTGGAGGGCGAGGCCGACGTCGAGGTACACGTGCTCGAACACGGCCGCCAGATAGGCGGCCTGCCGCTGGTAGGGCCAGCAGTGCAGGAACAGCACCGGGATCGTACCGCTCGTCAGATGCAGCCAGTCCGTCAGCAGGGCCGGGTCGGAGCGGTGCAGCCGGATGTCGTTGTCGCCGAGTCCGGTGTGGAGCTGGAGCGGCAGTCCGAGGTCCACGGCGGTCCACAGCAGATGCCGTACCAGGGCCGGGTCGGCCAGGCGGCCGGTGCCGGATTCGAGTGTGTGCCGGGCCGCTCGTGTCACCTCCGCGTCCGCCGGTCTCGCGGGGTCCAGGCCGAAGCCGGTGCGGTAGGCGGCCACCGACTTCACCGCCACCACACCCGGACGCCGTACGGCGTCCTCCGCGGCCGCCCGGAACACACGCGCGTACTCGCCCGCCTCGACACCCCGCGCGAGGACCGCCTCGGCCACCCCCTCCAGCCGTACGACCTCGTACGCCGCACCGCCCGCGGCCTGCGCCAGCTCCGCCGGGCCGGTGACCGGATGCGGGGCATAGCCCGTGTCCACGCAGAACGCCTCGGCCCCCGCCGCCGTCAGGAACCGCCGGTTGACCTCGCGCCAGCCCAGGGCGGACCGCCGGGCGAGATAGTCGGCGGCGGGCGCATGCCGGGGCAGGTCCAGCAGGGGTGCGCAGTGCCGCCGTACGGCCACGCCGACGGGGCTGTCGAAAGGCGAGATCCCGCTGCCGGGCCACACCTCGCCCTCGGTGATCAGCGATTCGAACTCCGGCGGGTCGAGGTCGGCCATGACGGCGCCGTGGCAGTGGTGGTCCACCAGCGGCAGACCGGCGAGCGCCTCCCGGACCGGTCCGGACGCGGCCATCGTCAGTACTTCCAGCGGTAGGCGGCCGCCAGCTGCGCGTCGTCGAGACCCTCGACGGCGGCGGCCTCCCCGAGGCGTACGGCGCTCACCGCGTCGGCGAGGACCGGGCCCAGCGCGGCACGCAGCACCTCGTCCCCGCGGAACCGTTCCACCGCCTCCTTCAGCGAGACCGGCAGCCGGTGCACGCCCCGGGCCGCCGCCTCCTCGGCTCCGAACCGTGCCGGGTCCCCGGTGATCTCCTCGGGCAGGGGCGCGGCCGACGCCACCCCGTCGAGCCCGGCGGCGATGACGCAGCCCAGGGCGAGATAGGGGTTGGCGGCCAGGTCGACCGGTTTGACCTCCAGGTTCGCCGACTCTTCCTGGCGGCCGACCGTACCGGTGACCACCCGCAGCGCCGCCTCGCGCGTCTCCCGGCCCCAGGCGGTGAACACCCCGGCCCACTGGGAGGGCCTGAGCCGCAGATAGCTGGCCGGACTCGGGGCGGTCACGGCCGTCAGCGCGGGCAGCCGGGCGAGCACCCCGGCCACGAACGACTCGGCCTCGGCCGTCATGCCGTACCGGCCCGCGCCCCCGGCGTGCAGATTCACCCCGTCGCGCAGACAGGAGAGATGGATGTGGCCACCGTTGCCGACCCCCTCGGCGGACACGGCCGGGGCGAAGGACACGCGCAGGCCGTGCCGCTGCGACACCGCGCGGACGGTCTGCCGCACCAGCATGCTCCGGTCGGCCGCCGCCACCGGGTCCAGCGCACCGGCCGACAGCTCGAACTGGCCGGGCGCGTACTCGGGATGGATCTGCTCCACGTCCACGCCCTGCGCGGCGCAGGCCGCGAGCAGGTCGGCGGCGTAGTCGCTCAACTCGACCTGCCGGGTCGCGCCGTAGGCCGGGCCGGACACCGCCGGGACGAACTCCCCGTCGGGCGCCGATCCGAGACCGACCGACCACTCGATCTCGATGCCCGCGCGAAAGGTGAACCCCAGCCGCTCCTCGGCGTCCGCGACAAGGCGGCGCAGGAAGGTGCGGCTGCATCCGGGGTGGCGTTCGCCCTCCTGGGTGATGCGGTCGACGGGGGCCCAGGCCCAGCCGGGCTGCCCGGCCAGCTCGACCAGTCCGTCGAGGTCCGGGTAGAGGCGCAGATCGCCGTCCGGGGAGCCGAGGACGTCGGTCGTGACGATGGAGTCGTCGGCCAGGAACGTGTCGAAGACGGGGGACATCCCGATGCCCCAGGCCGCCGCCGTGGCGAGCCGTGCCGTCGGGACGGTCTTCACCCGGCCGATGCCCGCGGTGTCCACATAGGCCAGCACGACTCCGCGCACGCCCCGCTCGGCCAGCTCCGCGGCGAGCGCGCCGGCCCGCGCGACATCGCCCGGACGTCCGCCGGGCACGGGGTCGACAAGGGTGGTCATGGTCCTCCTCGACGGGCTCGGCGTCGCCCGTTCGTGGTCAGGGTTTTGCGGCCACCGCGCCGAACTGCGGTACCGCGGCGGCGGAGTCGGTCCCGGCGCGCCACTGGGAGCACGGCACCAGTCCCGGCTCCAGCAGGTCGAGGCCGTCGAGGAAGCCGTCGATCTCGGCGCGGGTACGGGCGGTGATCGGCGGGGTGGCGTTCTCGTTCCAGAACTTCATCGCGGCGATGTTGCCCTCGCCGCCGAGGTCGGCGTCGAAGGTGGGGTGTGTGAGGACGACGAAACTCCCCGAGGGGACCGCCGCCATGACCCGGTGCACGATGTCCCGCGCCTTGTCGGTGTCGAGCACGAAGTTGAGGATGCCCAGCATCATCACCGCGACGGGCCGGGTCAGGTCGAGGGTCTCGGCGGCGTTCTGGACGATGCTGTCCGGGTCGTGGACATCCGCGTCGATGTAGTCGGTGACGCCCTCGGGGGTGCTGGTCAGCAGCGTCCGGGCGTGCATGAGCACGATCGGGTCGTTGTCGACGTACACGATCCGGGACTCGGGTGCGATCCGCTGTGCTATCTCGTGCGTGTTGTCGACGGTCGGCAGACCGGTGCCGATGTCGAGGAACTGCCGTACTCCGCGCTCACCGGCCAGGAGCCGCACCGCGCGGCCCAGGAAGTCGCGGTCCGCGCGCGCCACCGCCCGGATCACCGGGAACATCCCGGCGACGTGCTCGCCGACCCGCTGGTCGACCTCGTAGTGGTCCTTGCCGCCGATCCAGTAGTTCCAGACCCGCGCGTTGTGCGCCACGGTGGTGTTCAGCCTCGCCGCTCCACCCTTTGCCGGGTGCTTCTCGGTCACGTCGCTGCCCTTCGTCCTGCGCGGCTGTCCGCCGCCATTGTGCCGTCCGTTGATCGTCATGTCCCGGGAATCGGTGCAGCGGGCGGGTCCGGGACCACCCGACGCATGAGGAACACTGGTTCGAGTACGTCCGTCCCCGACCGGAAGCAGGACATGCCCGCCTCCCCCGCGTCCCTCCTTGCCGCTCCCGACCTGCCCGCCGACCCCGCCGGCATCCGGCTGATCGTCACCGACATGGACGGCACGCTCCTCGACGACGCCAAGCGGATCCCGGAGGGGCTGTGGCCCATGCTGGCCGAACTGCGCCGGCGCGGTGTGCTGTTCAGCCCGGCGAGCGGCCGTCAGTACGCCACGCTGGCACGGCAGTTCGCCGATGTGGCCGACGGCATGGTGTTCATCGCGGAGAACGGCACCTATGTGGTGCGCGACGGGGTGGAGCTGAGCTCGGACCCGCTGGCGCCCGCCGTCGCCGCCGGCCTCGCCCGGTCCGTACGGCGGCTGGTGGCGGACGGGGTGGACGTGGGCGCCGTCGTCTGCGGCAAGCGGTCCGCGTATGTGGAGCGCACCGACGAGCCCTTTCTGGCCGAGGTGCGCAAGTACTACGTCGAGCACCGCGTCGTCGAGGACGTCACCGCGGTCGACGACGATGTGATCAAGGTGGCCCTGTTCGACTTCGGCCGGGCCGAGCGGACCACGGCGCCCGCCCTGTCGGCCTTCGCGGACACGCACCAGGTCGTCGTCTCCGGCGAGCACTGGGTCGACGTCATGAACCGCACCGCCAACAAGGGCGCCGCCCTGCGCGGCCTGCAGCGCGAACTCGGCGTCACTCCGGCGCAGACCATGGTGTTCGGCGACTACCTCAACGACCTGGAGATGCTCGACGCCGCCGAGTGGTCCTTCGCCATGGCCAACGCCCACCCGGAGGTGGTCGGCCGGGCCCGCCATCTGGCCCCGTCCAATAACGACAACGGGGTGCTGCGCACGATCGCCCGGGTGCTGGGGATGTCCGGCCACTGAGCCGGTTCCCCGGCACGCCGGCGGCTGGGGACCGGCGACCTGACCGCGGGTCACCGAGGATGCGGACCGGCGTGCCGCGTGGGCAGTCTGGAGACCGCGGATCCGGAGGTCGGGATGGACACGATGCACGCGGTACGGGGTCACCGGCGCGGTGGCCCGCAGGAGCTGACGTACGAGGACGCACCGCGCCCCGTGCCCCGCGCGGGTGAGGTGCTGGTGGCGGTGCGGTCCGCCTCGATCACCAGGGGCGAGCTGGACTGGGACGCCACCTGGACGGACGCCCTCGACGGCAGCGGAAGCCCACGGGTGCCCATCGTGCCGTCGAAGGAGGTGTCCGGGGTCGTCGTCGCGGCGGGCCCCGGGGTGACGGACTGGGGCCCGGGGGACGAGGTGTACGGGCTGATCCCGTTCACCCGGGACGGGGCGGCCGCCGAGTTCACCACGGTTCCGGCGGCCGTGCTCGCCGCCAAGCCGCGGAGGCTCGATCACGACCGGGCGGCCGCACTGCCGCTCGCCGGGCTCACGGCGTGGCAGGCGCTGGTCACCCATGGCGGTGTGCGTCCCGGCGCGCACGTCCTGGTGCACGGCGGCGCGGGCGGTGTCGGGTCGATCGCGGTGCAGGTCGCGGCCGCCCTGGGAGCCCGGGTCGTCGCCACGGCCACCGCCGAGACCGCGGACTTCGTCCGGGAACTGGGCGCCGATGAGGTCGTCGACCATCGGGCCGGGCGCTTCGAGGCGTTCGTCGAGGACGTGGACCTGGTCCTCGACACGGTCGGCGGTGACACCCAGGACCGTTCCTGGCTGGTGCTGCGGCCCGGCGGCGTACTGGTGAGCATCGTCTCCCCGCCGGACCCGACCAGGGCGGGCGGCGTGTTCTTCGTGGTGGAGCCGGACCGGACGGGGCTGGAGGAACTGTCCCGGCTCGTCAAGGACCGGAAACTGACCCCGCGCGTGGACCGGGTGGTCCCGCTGGAGGAGACCCCGCAGGCCTATGCCGCGCTGGAACACGGCAACCGGCGCGGGAAGATCGTCATCCGGGTGTCGTGAAGCGGGGCGGCGAGCCGCCGTGCCACCCCGTCACCGGCCGGGCTTGAGAGCGACGCCCCCGTACAGCGAGACCGGCTCCTCCTCGGCACGGCGTCTCGGGTCGCCGGTCCGTCACGGAGACGATCCCCGGGGCCATCAGGTCGAGTCCCTTGAAGAAGCGGCCGAATTCGCCCCGCGAGCGGGCCACCAGGGTCACCCCGCCGGCGGCATGCGCGGCGACGCCCCGCCGCACGTTCTCGGGCGGCGGACCGTCCGGGATCAGGCCGTCGGCACGCCGTCCAGGAACGATGTCAGGTCCGCGAAGACCTCCGCGCGGTTCGTCTCGTTGAAGACCTCGTGCCGCGCCCCGGCGTAGATCCGCTCGGTCCATCGGCCGCCGCTCAACCGCTCCACGCCGATCCGGCTGCCGGGCAGAGGTACCAGCCGGTCGTCGTCGCCGTGCAGCCACAGCAGCGGGAGCGGGCCGGCGTCGCCGCCCTTGGCGACGGTCTCCAGGGTCCGTACGAACGCCTCCAGCGTCGGGCGCTTCATCGGACCGTGCCAGACCAGCGGATCGGCGGTGTACGCGGCACCCACCGCCGGGTCGCGGGAGAGCGCGCCCGGGCTGATGGGGGTGTCCGGGATCTCGTCGAGCGCGAGCAACCGCCCCGGCAGCTCCCAGACGCCGATGACCGGGCCGGACAGCACGAGCGCGGCGAGCTCGTCGCCGTACCGCTGGGCGTAGCGGGCCGCGATCAGGCCGCCCATGGAGTGGCCGATCACGACGACCGGCAGGCCCGGGTTCGCGGTGCGGGCCAGGCCGGCCACGGCGTGCACATCGGTGACCACGTCCTCGAAGTCCTCGATCACCGCGCGTTCGCCCGCCGACCTGCCGTGGCCGATGTGATCGGGACCGTAGACCACCGCCCCGTGCCCGGTCAGGACGTCGGCGAGTGCGTCGTAGCGGCCCGCGTGCTCACCGTACCCGTGCACCACCAGGGCGATGTACCGGGGCCGCGGGTGGGGCCACTCGCGTGCGCTGATCGTGCCGCGGGTCCCGGTGAGGACGTGCTCCCGCGTGTCGGCCATGTCTCCTCCGGCTGCCTCGGTGAAGGTGCCCGAGGATCTTCCCAGGGGGCCGGTCCGAGGTCTATAGTTCAAAACTAGCAGTGCTAATTAATTCGACTTGGTTCGACAACGTCGTCGGTCAGGAGTCCTGTCGTGCGTCCCGTCCACTTCGCGGCCGCCCGCCGCACCCCCATCGGCAAGCTGCGCGGCGCCCTGTCCCCGGTCCGGCCCGACGACCTGGCGGCGACGGTGATCCGTCACCTGGTCGCCGAGGTGCCCGCGCTCGACCCGGCCCGCATCGACGACGTCTACTGGGGTGCAGCCAACCAGGCGGGCGAGGACAACCGCAATATCGCCCGGATGGCCGCGCTGCTCGCCGGACTGCCCGAATCCGTACCCGGCGCCACCGTCAACCGGCTCTGCGCCTCCGGCCTGGAGGCGGTCACCACCGCCGCCCGCACCGTCGCCGCGGGCGAGGCCGACATCGTGATCGCCGGCGGCTCCGAGTCCATGAGCCGCGCCCCCTTCGTCCTGCCCCGCCCCGACGAGGCCCTGCCGCACCGCATCGAGACCGTCGACACCCGCCTCGGCTGGCGCCTGGTCAACCCCGCGATGAAGGAGCTCCACGGCCTGCTGTCCATGGGCGAGACCGCCGAGGAGGTCGCCGAGCGCTACGGCATCACACGCCAGCGGCAGGACGAGTTCGCCCTGCGCAGCCACCAACTCGCCGCCGCAGCGCGGAAGAACGGCCACTTCGACGACGAACTCCTGCCCGTCGAGCGCCCGGACGGCATCGTCGTCGACAGCGACGAGTGCGTCCGCGAGGACACCTCGTACGAGAAGCTCGCCCGGCTGAAGCCGGTCTTCCGCGCCGGCGGGACGGTCACCGCGGGCAACGCCTCGCCGATGAACGACGGCGCGGCCGGACTGCTGCTGGTCAGCGAGGAGGCCCTGAACGAGCTGGGGCTGGAGTCGCTGGGCCGGTACGTCGCCGGTGCCTCGGCCGGTGTCCACCCCGATGTGATGGGCATCGGCCCGGTGCCCGCCACCCGCAAGGCGCTCGCCCGCGCGGGCTGGGAGACCGGCGACCTCCAGGAGGCCGAGTTCAACGAGGCGTTCGCCGCCCAGGCCCTCGCCTGCGTCGACCAGCTCGGCATCGACCCGGAGCTGGTCAACCCGACCGGCGGCGCGATCGCCCTCGGCCATCCGCTGGGCTGCTCCGGCGCCCGCATCCTCACCACCCTGCTCCACCGCATGCGGCGCACCGGAGCGGAGCGCGGGCTGGCGACCATGTGCGTGGGCGTGGGGCAGGGGAGCGCGGTGCTGGTGGAGAGGCACTGAGCGGCGGCGCTTCGCAGCGCCCGTCGGTACCACGATCACCAGCCGAGACACCGCTTACACCGGCACATGCGTGCGCATAGCATCGGTGCCCGCATGAACACGATGACGCTCTGGCACATAACCGGCTGGGAGTTCGCC
The DNA here is from genome assembly GCF_055558775.1 of Streptomyces sp. NPDC025638. Classification (NCBI taxonomy): domain Bacteria; kingdom Bacillati; phylum Actinomycetota; class Actinomycetes; order Kitasatosporales; family Streptomycetaceae; genus Streptomyces; species Streptomyces sp. NPDC025638. Next base: position 370,936 of record NZ_JBVHLX010000007.1, read on the forward strand.
GCCCTCGCCTTCGCGGCGCTGCTCGTCGGCTTCTCCAAGACCGCCGTCAGCGGGGCCAACACGGTCAGCCTCGCCGTCTTCGCGGCCGTCCTGCCCGCCCGCGCCTCCACCGGCGTCCTGCTCCCCGTGCTGATCGCGGGCGACCTGCTCGCCGTCGCCACCTACCGCCGGCACGCCCACTGGCCCACGCTGTGGCGGCTGTTCCCGGCGGTGGCGGCCGGCGTGGTGTTCGGCACGCTGTTCCTCGTGTGGGCCGACGACGGGATCGTACGGACCTCCATCGGCGCGATCCTGCTGCTGATGGCCGCGGTCACGGTGTGGCGGCGGCGCCGGGCCGACGCGGACGAGGAGCCGGACTCGGTCGTCACCCGGGCCGGCCGGGTCAAGGCCCGTTCCTACGGCGTCCTCGGCGGCTTCACCACGATGGTCGCCAACGCGGGCGGCCCGGTGATGTCGATGTACCTGCTGTCCGCGGGCTTCCGGAAGCTGGGCTTCCTCGGCACCTCGGCCTTCTTCTTCCTGATCGTGAACGTGTCCAAGGTGCCCTTCAGCGCAGGACTCGGCCTGATCGACGGCCGCTCGCTGCTCCTTGACGCCGCGCTCGCGGTGTTCGTCGTACCCGGGGCGTTGTTCGGCACTTGGGCTGTGAACAGGATCAACCAGCGGCTGTTCGAGCAACTGGTGATCGCGGCGACCGTCGTGGGCGGCGCTCAGCTGCTACTGCGTTAGGTTCAGCAGCGCGGGCAGGTCCGCGAACGAGTCCAGGACGTGGTCCGGGGTGCCGCTCGCCCTCTCGTGGGTCTCCGGCAGGTACTTGCCGGTCTTCACCAGGACACCGGTGATCCCGGCGCGCTGTGCCGCCAGGACGTCGAACTCGATGTCGTCGCCGACCATCAGGGCCTGGTCCGCACGCACCCCCAGCCGGGCCAGCGCCGCCCCGAAGAACGCCGGCGAGGGCTTGCCCGTGATCTCCGCCTCGACCCGTGCCGCCTTCTCCAGCCCGACCAGGAACGCTCCCGTGTCCAACTGCAGCCCCTCGTCCGTCCGCCAGTACAGATTGCGGTGCATGGCCACCAGCCGCGCACCCCGCTGCAGCTGCCCGAAGGCCCGGTTGAGCGCCGTGTAGCCGAACTCGGGCCCCGCGCCGCCGACCACGACCACGTCCGGGACGGTGTCCCCGTCGACCAGGGTGATGCCGGCGAGGTCCTCCGCGATGTCCCCGCTGTTGAGCAGGGCGCACCGGGCGCCGGGAAAGCGCTCGGCCAGATGGGCCGCGGTGACCGAGGGCGCGGTGAGGACGTCCTCGGCCCGCACCTCGAACCCGGCCTCCGACAGCGTCCCGGCGATCGACGCGCGCGTACGGGAAGTGGTGTTGGTGACCAGCGCGACCCCGAACCCGGCCGCACGGATCTCCCGCAACGCCTCCACCGTCCCCGGCAGCGGCTGCCACGAGACGGTGAGCACCCCGTCGATGTCGATCAGCACGGCACGCACGGATTCCATGCCTGGACGATAGCGATCCGGGCGGCGCACCGGACCGTACGACATCGCCTCCCGAGCGGGCGGGCCCCCTCCCACCGAGTGTCACCCGACCCGAACCGGCGTCGTACGCTCGCTGCCATGTCCCCGCACATCCTGATCCTCGGCGGCACCACCGAGGCCCGCCGGCTGGCCGCAGGCCTCGTGGCCCGCCCCGGTGTCCGGGTCACCACCTCGCTGGCCGGCCGGGTGGCCCGCCCCGGGGCAGTGGAGGGGGACGTACGGATCGGTGGCTTCGGCGGTGCGGAGGGGCTGGCGGACTGGCTGCGCGAGCATCGGGCGGACGCGGTCGTGGACGCCACGCACCCCTTCGCCGCGTCGATCACCGCGAACGCGGCACGGGCCGCGCGGGCCACCGGGCTGCCCCTGGTGGTCCTGCGCCGCCCCGGCTGGCGGCCCGCACCCGGCGACCGTCGGCACCCGGTCCCGTCCCTGGCCGCGGCCGCCGACGCGCTGCCCGGCCTCGGCCGGCGGGTGTTCCTCACCACCGGCCGCCTGGGCCTCGCGGCCTTCGCCCGGCTGACGGACCTGCACTTCGTCGTACGGTCCGTGGAGCCGCCCGAGCCGCCGATGCCGCCCGACGCCGAAGTGATCCTGGCCCGCGGGCCGTTCACGGTGGCCGACGAGCTGACGCTGCTGCGGGCGCACCGCATCGACGTGCTGGTCACCAAGGACAGCGGGGGAGAGGCGACGGCCGCCAAACTGACGGCCGCGCGCGAACTCGGCCTGCCCGTGGTCGTCGTACAACGCCCCCCGCTCCCGCCCGGCGTGACCGCGGTCCCCGACGTGGCGGCCGCACTGGAGAGGCTCGGCCTCGAACCGCCGTGACCGGGGAGTGCCGGTCAGTCTTCCCCGGGGTGCCTGCGCAGCAGATACGTGTCCATGATCCAGCCCTTGCGCTCACGCGCCTCGGCGCGCACCCGCTCGATGCGCGGACCGGCCTCGGCGAGGGGACCGGAGACGAGGATCTCGTCCGGGGTGCCGATGTACGCGCCCCAGTAGATGTCGATGTCCTGCTCGGCGTACTGCCGGAAGGTCTGGTGCGCGTCGAGCATCACCACCACGTCGTCCACCCCCTCCGGGAACCCCTCGGCCAGCCGCCGCCCCGTGGTGATCTGCACCGGCCGGGCCACCCGGTTCAGTCCCGTGCGGTGCCGCGCGACGAGTGCCGAGACGCTGCTGATGCCCGGCACCACGTCGTACTCGAAGTCCACCGCACCCCGCGCGAGCACCTCATCGAGGATCCCGAGCGTGCTGTCGTACAGCGAAGGGTCCCCCCAGACCAGGAAGGCCCCGCTCTCGTCCGCCCCGAGTTCCTCGGTGATCAGCCGCTCGTAGATGTCGGCGCGGGCGCTGCGCCAGTCCCCGACCGCCGGGGAGTACGCCGCACCGCCGGCGCTCCGGTCCCGCTCCGGGTCGCGCGCCTCCACCAGCCGGTACGACCCCTCCGGTATGTGCGCGTCCAGCATGTCCCGGCGCAGCCGCGTCAGATCGCTCTTCACCTCGCCCTTTTCGAGGAGGAAGAACACGTCGGTGCTCCGCAGCGCCTTGACCGCCTGCAGGGTCAGCTGGTCGGGGTCGCCCGCACCGATACCGATGACATGAATCTTTCGCACGCCCCCGAGTCTGCCGCATGCCACTGACAGTGCGTGCACCGCCTCCACACGCCCCGCTACGGCGCCCCGTGCCCCCGCAGCCGGGGCGCCCGCGCCGCGGCGTCGACCGCGGTACCGGCATCCCGCTCCACGTCGTCCGCAAGGCCTCGTGCCCAGCCGACGAGCCCGGCGAGATCCATCCCGTACGGCCGCCGCTCCCCGCGCTCCGCCGCCCACTCCTCGACGGCGCCCGCGCCGCGCCGCAGCAGCCGTACGCCACCGGTGACATTGCCCCGGGCCGAGTGCGTGAGCCCCACGGCCAGTTGGGCCAGCCCCCGCCACAGCGCGCGCTCGTCCCGCGGACCCGACTTCCAGGCGTCCTCGAAGACCTCGTGCGCGTGGAACGGCTTCCCCGCGTCCAGCAGCGTCTGCGCCTGCGAGACCGTCTCCCGGGGAGTCCGCAGGACCCCCTCGGGCTGCCGCTCCACCCCGGCGGCGCCGTACGGCAACGGCCGCCCGAGCCCGTCCCGCGGCCTCGCGTTCCGCGCGCGCCCCTCACTGTCCCGGTCCCGGGTCTCCACCGGCCGTCCCCGCGATGCCTCTGCGCTGCCCATACGACCGATTGTCCACCGCCCCCGCGGTGCCCCTTCGGCGCGGCCCGCCACGTGCGGTAAAGTTCTGTTCGCGCGATCACACGGGTCACCGTGAGTGAGCGCACCGGGACGTGGCGCAGCTTGGTAGCGCACTTGACTGGGGGTCAAGGGGTCGCAGGTTCAAATCCTGTCGTCCCGACCGGAGCTCGGCTCCGTTCGACATGATCGAGGCTCTGTTCGCCGAGGCGAGCAGAGCCTCGATGCATTGGGGCCGGCCGTCACTTCCGGATGTCACACTCCGGGTCCTCCTGCTGCTCTTGGAAGCAAGACACCGCAGGAGGTCCGAAGATGTCCGACACCCCGTCGGCGGGCAGTGCCCGGCAAAGCGCCGTGGACGCGGCGACCAACGTGTTCGTGCAACACCGTGAGCTGCTGTTCTCCATCGTCTACAACATGCTCGGCAGCGTCGCCGACACCGAGGATGTGCTGCAGGAGACCTGGCTGGCGTGGTCGTCCAGGGGCGAGTCGGGGGACGTGGAGCCGGTCAACAGTCCGCGCGCCTATCTGGCCCGGATCGCGGTTAACAAGGCGCTCGCCCGGCAGGCCGCCATCGACCGGCGCCGTGAGACCTATGTCGGTCCATGGCTGCCCGAGCCGCTGGTCACCCCCCTCGTGGACCCGGCCGAACACACCGAGTCGGTGTCGATGGCGCTCATGGTCGTCCTGGAGACGCTCACCCCGCTGGAGCGCGCGGTGTTCGTCCTGCACGAGGTGTTCGGCCACGCCCACACCGAGACCGCGGAGATTCTGGGGCGCAGCCCCGCGGCCGTACGCCAGCTCGCGCATCGCGCACGCGAGCACGTGCAGGCCCGCCGCCCGCGCTACCAGGCCGATCCGCGGCTGCGACAGCAGGTCACCGAGCGGTTCGTGGCCGCGGTCTCCGGCGGCGATCTGGAGACGCTGCTGCGGCTCCTGGCGCCCGACGTGACGCTGTGGGCCGACGGCGGGGGCAAGGCCACCGCCGCGGGGCCGCGCCCTGTGCACGGCCGGGAGAAGGTCGCCCAGGTGCTGGCCAGGGGGACCGAGCGGGCCCCGAGCGGCCTGGACGTCCGCTACCGGCGGGTCAACGGCGACCCCTCGGCGCTGCTGTTCAGCGGTGACTCGCCCTTCGCCGTACTGGTCCTCGACCTGGCGCCGGACGGCCAACAGGTGTGCGGCATCTACTTCCTGACCAATCCGGAGAAGCTCACGGGCCTCGCGTGACGCGGGACCGACGTCGGATCGCGCGATCCGGGAACTCACCCAAGCCCAGGAGGAACGACCCATGAAGCTCACCGTCTTCGCGGCCACCGGCGGCGTCGGCCGCCACCTTCTCGAACAGGCCGTCGCCGCGGGCCATGACGTCACCGCCGTCGTACGCAACCCCGCGAACCTGGCCGGGCGGGGCGGACGGGTGCGCGTCGTCACGGCCGATCTGGCGGCGCCGGACCCGGGCGTGCTCGCGTCCGCCGTCGACGGCCGGGACGCCGTCCTGTCGGGACTCGGGCCCCGCAGGCCCAGGGCCGACGCGGGCATCACCTCGCGCGGCGCGGAGGCTGTCGTGGCCGCGATGCGGGCGACCGGTGTACGGCGCCTCGTGGTCGTCAGCGCGGCGCCGATCGGCACCGTGGCGTCGCCGGCCCGGCCGAACCCGCCGAAGCACGACCCGGGCGACGGGTTCTTCATGCGCCACCTGGGCGCCCCGCTCGCCCGCACCATGTTCGGCGCGCACTACGCCGACCTCGCCGTCATGGAGGACCTGGTGCGCGACAGCGGTCTGGACTGGACGATCTCGCGCCCGCCCCGTTTCACCGACAAGCCCCTCACCGGCGTCTACCGCACCGCCTTCGAACAGAACCTGCGCGGTGGCACCAGCATCTCCCGCGCCGACGTGGCCCATCACATGCTGTCGGTGCTCGACCGTCCCGAGACGATCCGGCGCACGATGGGCGTCGCCCACTGACCGGGCACACCGATGGCCATGGTCGCCGAGGCACCGCGGGCCCGGGTGATAGAGAGGTGACCATGACGACCGAAGGCATCGACATCCCGGACCGCCGGGGCCGTACCGGACTCGACCGGACCGGGCTGGAGCTGAGCCGCAATCCGCGGGTCAAGGTCCGGGAGGTGAAGCTCCTGTCCAGCCACTGGTACGTCGAACGTGCCACCACCTTCGACATCCGGCGCGCCGACGGGACCTGGAGCACCCAGCAGCGCGAGACGCACGACCGGGGAAACGGCGCCACCCTGCTGCTGTACGACAAGGAACGCGAAACCGTGCTGCTCACCCGGCAGTTCCGCTTCCCGGTGTATGTCAACGGGCACCCGGACGGCATGCTGGTGGAGACGCCGGGCGGGCTGCTCGACGACGATGACGAGCACCCGGAGATCGCCGTCAGACGCGAGGCGGTGGAGGAGACCGGGCACACCGTCGGCGCGGTGGAGCACGTCTTCGACGTCTATATGAGCCCGGGCTCGGTCACCGAACGCGTCAGCTTCTACGCGGCCGCCTACGGCCCCTCCACCCGCACCCACGAGGGCGGGGGACTGGACGAGGAGGGCGAGGACATCGAGATCCTCGAACTGCCCTTCCGCAGGGCCCTGGAGATGATCCGCACCGGCGAGATCGCCGACGCCAAGACCATCATGCTCCTCCAATGGGCGGCGCTGGACGGGCCGTTCGCCGCGTCGTGACCCGAGCCGCCTCTTGACTTGAAGCGCGCTTCAAGCTGAAGACTCCCGTTCGCGCACCCGATGTCCCGGGTGCGCGGACGGAGGGAGCAGCGGCATGAAGTACCGCACCATCGGGACCGGTCCGGCCACCCGTCGCAGGGTGAGCGTGCTCGCGCTCGGCGCGATGCTGTTCGGGTCGCGGACGGACGAGAAGACCTCCTTCGCCGTGCTCGACCGCTATGTCGAGGCCGGCGGGAACTTCATCGACACGTCCGACAACTACGCCTTCTGGGAGGACGGCAGCCAGGGAGGCCAGAGCGAGGAACTGCTGGGCCGCTGGCGGCGCAGCCGCGGGATCGGCGACGAGGTCGTCATCGCGACCAAGCTCGGGGCCCGGCCGCTGGCCCCGGGCACGAGCTATGTCGACCATCCGGAGGGGCTGTCGGCCAAGGTCATCCGCGAGTCGGCCGAGCGGAGCCGGGAACGCCTCGGGGTGGCGAAGCTCGATCTGCTGTACGCGCACATAGAGGACCGGACGGTCCCGCTGCGGGAGACCGTCGAAGGGTTCGCCGCGGTGGTCGCCGAGGGCACCGTCGGCCTGCTCGGTGTCAGCAACCACGCGGTGTGGCGGGTCGAGCGGGCCCGGGCCCTGGCGGCCGCCGCGGGTCTGCCCGGATACGAGGTGCTCCAGTACCAGCACAGCCTCCTGCGACCGCGCACGGACGTACCGAGCGACCTCTTCCCGGACGGCAGCCTGGGGGGCACGGACGCACAGCTCCTGGACTACCTGCGCGCGGAACCGGGACTGACCCTGGTCGCCTACTCACCCTTGCTGAAGGGCGCCTACACCCGGGCGGACAAACCGCTGGACGCCGACTTCGACCACCCCGGCACCCCGCCCCGCCTCGCCGCGCTGCGGGAGGTGGCACGGGAGACCGGCGCGACCCCGGGCCAGGTGGTACTCGCCTGGCAGCTGAACGGGCCGCTGCCGGTCGTCCCGTTGGTCGGGGCGTCGTCGGTGGGGCAGTTGGACGAGAATCTCGCCGCCGTGGACCTGGAGTTGACGCCCGGTCAGCGGGCCCGGCTGGACGGGGCTCACTGAGCCCGCGGCTCCCGGACCACGGCGATGTCGCCGGGCGCGACGGTGACCGTGCCGAGGGTCTCCTTGCCGGACAGGAGCTCTGTCGCGCCCGGCGCGACCGGGACCTCCGCGCCTCGACCGACGTGGTCGATGACGAACAGGTAGTCCGCGTCGGTGGCGCGCCGCAGGACCACCTCGACCCCGGGCGGGGCGGTGCGCACCGGCGCGACGCCCGCCTCGGCGCGGATGCGGTCGAGGAGCCCGGCGAGGGTGTCCGGGTCGGGGAGCGTCGCCACGTACCAGGCGGTGCCCGTGCCGTGCGCGTTCCGGGTCACGGCCGGGGCACCGGCCAGCGGGCCGTCCGCGTACGACGCGACCACCTCGGCGCCTTCGAGCCGCACCCGTTCCGACCAGAGTGTGCCCGAGGCGCCGTCGGGCACCGCGCCGCTCAGGCCGACCGGCTCGCCCGGCAGGAGCGGGAACAGCTCGTCGGTGCGCACGCCCAGGACCTCCCGGAACGCGCCCGGGTAACCGCCCAGCCGCACATGGCAGTTCTCGTCGACCGCCCCGCTGTGGAAGCCGACGGCCAGCGTGCCGCCGCGCTCGGCGTACGACGTGAGGTTCGCCGCGCCCGTGTCGTCGACGAGGTAGAGGTTCGGGGCCAGGACCACGCGGTACGCGGAGAGGTCGGCGTCGGGGCGGACGAAGTCCACGGCCACGCCCGAGCGCCACAGCGGCTCGTACCAGGCCCGCGCCAGCTCCAGGTAGCGGAGTTCACCGCTCGGCTGGGAGGGCAGTTCCACGGCCCAGCGGGCGTTCCAGTCCCAGACGATCGCGACCTCGGCCGTACCCGTGCTGCCGCGCACCTCGGCCAGCGCCTTCAGATCCGCGCCGAGCCGGACCACCTCCCGCCAGATGCGGCTGTCGGTGCCGGAGTGCGGCAGCATCGCCGAGTGCCACTGCTCGGCGCCCGCCTTCGCCGCCCGCCACTGGAAGTAGGCGATGCCGTCCGCGCCGTGCGCCACATGGGCGAGTGCGTTCCGGCGCAGCTCGCCGGGGCGCTTGGCGCGGTTGACCGGCTGCCAGTTGACGGCACCGGTGGAGTGCTCCATCAGCAGCCAGGGGCCGCCGGCCAGGGAGCGCATCAGATCGCCGCTGAGCGCCACGTCGATCTCCGACTCGGGGTCGGCGGACATGAGGTAGTGGTCGTTGGAGACCACGTCCAGCTCCGGCGCCCAGCGCCAGTAGTCCAGCGCGTCGAAGTTGTGCATCACCATGAAGTTGGTGGTGGCGGGGATCGCCGGGGCCGCCGCCCGCAGGACGTCGCGCTCCGCCGTGTACAGCGACAGCAACTCGTCGGAGCAGAAGCGCCGCCAGTCCAGCTGGTGTGTGGGGTTGGGCACGGCACCGGTGGCCCGGGGCGGGAGGATCTCGTCCCAGGCGTAGTACCACTGGCTCCAGAACGTCGTGCCCCAGGCGTGGTTGAGGGCCGCCAGGTCGTCGCCGTACCGGGCCCGCAGTCAGCGGCGGAAGGCCTCCGCGCTGGTGTCGCAGTAGCAGGCCGCGTTGTGGCAGCCGTACTCGTTGTGCACGTGCCACATCACGACGGCCGGGTGGTCGGCGTAGCGCTCGGCGAGCGCGCCCGTGATGCGCAGGGTCGCCTCGCGGTAGGCGGGGCTGCTGGGGCAGAACGTCTGGCGGCTGCCGTACGAGAGGGTCCGGCCGTCCCGGTCGACCGGCAGGGCCTCGGGGTGGGCCCGGAAGAACCAGGCGGGCGGGGCCGCGGTCGGCGTGGCCAGGTCGGCGGCGATGCCGTTCTCGTGCAGCAGGCCGAGGATCCGGTCCATGCGCGAGAAGTCGTACGCGCCCTCGGACGGTTCCATCAGCGCCCAGGAGAAGATCCCGACGCTGACCATGTTCACGCCCGCCTCGCGCATGAGGCGTACGTCCTCGGCCCACACCTCCTCGGGCCACTGCTCGGGGTTGTAGTCGCCGCCGTAGGCGATGCCGGGGACGGACAGGGTGCGCTTCATCGGGTGGCTCCCGCCGAGGTCAGAAGGCGGCGCGTGGTGTTCACGCCCCACTGGTCGAGGGACAGCAGACGGTCGCTGGAGGCCATCAGCCCGCCGGTGGCCTCCACATGGGCGGCCCAGCGCTCACGGGTCTCCACGGCCGGGCGGGCCATCAGGCAGTCGGGGTCGTTGATCCAGAGCCGGCCGTGCTGCCACTGGCGGGCGGCACCGGTGAACTCGGCCGGGTCCTGGCCGGGCTGGCTGTAGTCACCGGCCTGGGGTCGCCGGTGCGGGGCCGTGTCGGGGCTGACCCGCATCGCGTCGAACAGGCCGATGGAGGGCAGGATCGGCGCGCCGCAGCCCAGCAGGTAGGCGTCGGCACCGATGGCCTCGCGGATCAGGGCGATGCCCCTGCGGTACGCGGTCAGCGCGTCCGCCCCCGAGTGCCGTACGCCCTCCAGGGCGCCCGCGTAGAGGAAGTCGACCTTGAAGTAGTCGTAGCCCTCCGCGCGCAGCGTCACGAAGACGTCGTACAGACAGGCCGCCGCCGCCGGGTGGGTGGTGTCCAGGACGTACAGGTCGTGGCCCCAGTTGCGGCCGGCGGACAGCGGGTTGCCGTCGCCGTCGCGGACCAGCCACTCCGGGTGCGTTCCGGCGAGTTCGCTGTCCGGGGCGACCAGGAAGGGGGCCGTCCAGATGCCCGCCCGGCGGCCCCGTGCCCGGATGGCGTCCGCGATGCCCCCGCGGGAGCGGAAGCGGCCGGAGAGGGTGAGCCAGTCGCCGAGCGCGCTCTGGTAGCCGTCGTCGATCTGCATGACGTCGATCGGCAGGTCGAGGGTGTCCATCGCGCGCAGGTTCTCGTGGATGTCGTCCTCGGTGACGGCCGTGAAGTACTCGTACCAGGAGCACCAGACCGTCGGCGCCGGGCGCGGGGCGGGCAGCGCGAGGCCGTCCGCCCAGCGCTCCAGCGCCGGCCGGATCCCGGTGTGCGTCCACTCCTTGACCGGTCCGTCGGCCTCGACCTCGGCGTGACCGTCCCGGACGGTCAGCCTGATCGACGGCACCTCCAGGAGCGGGTCGGCGCCCGCCCACAGCCGGACCGGGGCGCCGTCGCCCGGGTCGAGCGCGAGCAGGCCCTCGCCCTGGAAGACCCCGGCGGGGACGGTGCGGCCGGGGCGGTAGCAGACGGTCGCCCAGTTGTCGTTCGTCGGGCGGTACGGGGTCGCGTCGAGGGCGTAGGCACCGCTGGGGCTCCAGGACTGCCAGCCCTCCTCGTGGACCCGGGCGCTGCGCGGGTCCACGGGGACCGAGGCGACGGGGGTGAACGGGTTGTGCACGGGGTTCTCTTTCAAGTGGAGCCGGGTCAGCCCTTGTTGGAGCCCAGGGTGAGACCGCTGACGAACTGCCGCTGGAGCGCGAAGTAGACGATCAGGGTGGGGATCGCGGTGAGCAGGGCGCCGGCGGCGACCAGGTTGGGGTCCGTGAAGTACTGGCCGGAGAGGTTGTTCAGGGCCGAGGTGATCGGCATGTTCTCGCCGGTCGAGATCAGCACGAGGGCCCAGAAGAAGTCGTTGTAGATCCAGATCGACAACAGGGTGGCCAGGGCCGCCATCGCCGGCTTGCACAGCGGCAGCGTGATCTGCCAGTACAGCCGCCACACCGAGGCGCCGTCCACGAGCGCGGCCTCGGTCAGTTCGTGCGGCAGCGAGCGCATGTAGTTGCTGAGCACGAACGCGCAGAAGCCGGACTGGAACGCCACATGGATCAGCACCAGGCCGAGCGCCGAGTCGTACAGCTTGCCGCTCTGCGTGATGCCGGGCAGGTCGGTGAGCAGATACATCCGGTACAGCGGGGTGATGATGACCTGCTGCGGAAGCAGGTTGCCCGCCGTGAAGACCAGCAGCAGCGCGAGGTTGACGCGGAAGTCGAAGCGGCTGACGTAGAAGGCGACCATCGACGACAGGAACAGCGTCAGGAGCACCGCCGGCACCGCGATCAGCAGCGTGTTGCCGAAGTAGTGCGTCATGTCCGACTGTTCGAACGCGTTCTTGAAGTTGTCGAAGTTCAGCGTGTCCGGCCAGGACACATAGCCCTTCTCGCTGGTCTCGCTGTACGGGCGCAGGGCCGAGAAGATCGCCCACAGCAGCGGGGCGAGCCAGGCGAGGGCCGTGCCGGCGAGGAAGACGTGCAGCAGGATGCGGGCGGGGCGGACGGGCGCGCGCTTCTTGAGCGCGCCGGCCGCGAGGGTGGGGGCGCTCACGATCGCCGCTCCTTCCGGAAGGTGGCCACCAAATAGGGGATGATCACGGCGAGCGAGATGACCAGCAGGACCACCGCGATCGCCGACCCGTAACCGATGCGGCTGGACTCGCCGATGATGTTGTTGGTCACCAGGATCGACAGCAACTCGGTGCCCTGGGCGCCCTTGTTGAACACGAACACCAGGTCGAAGGCGCGCAGGGCCTCGATGATGGTGACGACCAGGACGACCGTGTTGGTGGGGCGCAGCGTCGGGAAGATGACGCTCTTGAACGTCTGCCACTCATTGGCGCCGTCCAGCGCGGAGGCCTCCCTGAGCGACGGGTCGACGCTCTTCAGACCGGCCAGGTACAGGATCATCATGTAGCCGGTGTGCCGCCAGGAGGCGGCGATGAGGACGGCCCACAGATTGAGCTTGGGGTCGCCGATCCAGTCGATGTAGTGGCCCGGCTTGTTGGCGCCGATGATGCTGTTGATCAGGCCCGTGTCCGGGTTGTAGACCAGCTGCCAGACGAAGCCGATGCACGCCATGGAGATGACGACCGGCAGGAAGAACGCCGTCTGGTAGACGCGGCTGAAGCGGATCTTCTTGTCCAGCTGAATGGCGAGGAAGAGGCCGAGCGGCGTCGGGATGAGGATCAGGACGACGAACCAGATGACGTTGTGCTGGACGGCCGGCCAGAACTGCGGGTTGTCGTTGAAGAGTTGTTTGAAGTTGTCGAGGCCCACCCACTTGATCGAGTCGAACCCGATGCCGTCCCAGGTGGTGAAGGCGAGCGCGATGGAGGCGAGGGCGGTGACCCAGACCAGGGCCACGTGCAGGACCGTGGGCACGCCCGCCATCAGGGCGAGCGTGAACCGGTCACGGCGGGTCAGCAGGCGCCGATGGCCCTGGCCCGCCCGCTTGGATGCGGAGGCAGCGCCCGGAGGCGGCACGGCGGCCGCCTCCGGGGTCTTCGTCGTCATGTCGGTTGTCATGCCGCTGCTCACGAGGACGCGAAGATCTGCTTCTTCTGGCGCTCGATCGACGACAGCAAGCCGTCCACGCCCTTGGGGTTCTGGAGGAACTTCTGCAGTCCGGGCTGCATCACCGTCGAGGTGAAGTCCGGCCGGGAGTCGCGGTCCATGAACTGGGTGAGGCTCTTGGCGCCGCTGATCATGTCGAACGCCTTCTTCTGCAGCGCCGAGTAGGAGGAGGTGTCGGCCTTGCTGGAGGCGGCCACCACGCTCGGGTCGGTCTTGAGGTAGGTCTGCTCGGCCTCCGGGCTGCCCAGGTACTCCAGCAGCTTGACGACGCCGTCGTGGTTCTTGGGGGCCTTGCTGACCATGAAGCCGTCGGTGGGCGCCTCCACGGTGTCCTGGCCGTACGCGGAGTTGATCTCCGGGAAGGGGAAGAAGTCGAGGTCGTCCAGGTCGGCCTTGTTGGTGAACTGCTGGGCCACGAAGGAGCCGAGGAGGTACATGCCGGCCTTCTTGGACACCAGCGACTGGGCGGCGTCCTGCCAGGTGCGGCCCATGAAGCCGTCCTGGTGGTAGGGGAGGAGCTCGGCCCAGTGGTCGAAGACGGCCTTGACCTTGGAGTCGGTCCAGGAGGCCTTGCCCGCCATCAGCTGGACGTGGAAGTCGTAGCCGTTGAGGCGGAAGTTGATCTGGTCGAAGGTGCCCATGGCGGGCCAGGCGTCCTTGTCGCCGAAGGCGATCGGGACCAGGCCGTCCTTCTTCATCTGCTTGCACAGGGCGACCAGTTCGTCCCATGTGGCGGGGACCTTGTAGCCGTGCTGCTGGAAGACGCTCTTGCGGTAGAAGATCGCCCACGGGTACGTGGTCAGCGGGACGAAGTAGTACTTGCCGTCCTCGCCCTTGCTGAGCTTCTTCATCGCGTCGGGGAAGTTGCCCCCGATCTTCGCCCACACGTCGTCGATCGGGGTGGCGAGCTTCTTGGCCGCGAAGAACTGCATCCGGTAGCCGGCGAACCAGTTGAACACGTCGTCCGGCGTGCCCTGGAGGTAGGAGTTGATCTGCTCCTGGAAGGTGTTGTGGTCCTTGGTGTTCACGTCGACCGTGATGCCGGACTGCTTCTTGAATGCGGCGTAGACGGACTCGAAGGCCTTCTTCGGCACGGCGTCGGACGCGTTGGAGCCGAGGGTGACGGTCTTCGGGTCCGAAGAGGCGCCGCTGCCGCCACAGGCGGACAGCAGGGGTATACCGGCGCCGGCGAGGACGGCGGCGCCACCCACTCCTCGGAGCAGGGAGCGACGGCTGGGACCCGGAACGGCAAGACCCGAGGGCGAGAGGCGCATGGCGGCTCCTGAAGGCAGGGGTTCGATCAAGGGGGTGAGCCGGCCTCCGAAAGGTCCTCGAAACCGATCAGAAACCAACTCGACCGAACATCGTGGGCGTAATAACAGCCGCATGTCCGGGCATGCGTCAATACCTCACGTCCCTCTCATGCGTCTCTTGCCCGAAACGTAATCGACACGATCACTCGCAAGTTCGTTCAGAAACCAACAGCCACAGAGCCCCCACGGCGCGGACGGCCGTGGGGGCTGAGGTGAGGGGAGGCTTCCGGTTACGGTCTGACCAGTAGCTGGAAGTCGAAGGCGTACCTCGACGCCCGGTAGATGTGGGTGCCGTACTCGACGGGTCGGCCCGTGTCGTCGTACGCCGTGCGCTGCATCGTGAGCAGTGCGGCGCCCTCCTTCTCGTCGAGGCGGGCGGCCTCCTCGGCGGTGGCGGAGCGGGCGCCGACGGTCTGCCGGGCGCTGTGCAGCGTGATGCCCGCCGCGCGCATCATCCGGTACAGACCGGTCGACTCCAGGCTTTCTGTGTCGAGTTCGAGCAGGTTCGCGGGCAGGTAGTTGCACAGAAACGCCACGGGCTGGCCGTGGGTGCACCGCAGCCGCTCCAGCAGCGTGACCTCGCTGCCCTCCGCGACGCCGAGGGCGGCGGCCACATCGGCGGTCGCCGGTACCCCCTCGTTGCGCAGCACCCGCGTGGTCGGGCCCTGTCCGGCCGACTCCAGGTCGTCGTAGAGGCTGCTGAGCTCCAGCGGCCGCTTGACCTGGCTGTGCACCACCTGTGTACCGACGCCGCGCCGACGGACCAACAGGCCCTTGTCGACCAGGGACTGGATCGCCTGGCGGACCGTGGGCCGGGACAGACCCAGGCGTACGGAGAGATCGATCTCGTTGCCCAGGAGGTTCCCCGGTGCCAGGACCCCGTGCTCGATGGCCGCCTCCAGTTGCTGGGCGAGCTGGTAGTAGAGCGGCACCGGACTGGCCCGGTCCAGGGCGAAGTCCAGGGAGTCGAGCGCGGAGCCGGGCACGGGACGAGGCTGATCAGCGGTTCTCGCCACCGGGGCACCTCCTTCCGAAGAGCGGGGACGGGATCAAAAGTGGCTGGGCAGGCCGGGGCCGCAGGGGGAGTTCACAGGTGCCGGCGGCGGTCGGCGACCTGGCGGTCGTAGCTCTCGCGGGCCCGTACGGCGGCCTCGCGCGAGGCGGTCTCGGCGACCGGCACGTCCCACCAGGCCTCGGCGGGGGGAGCGGTGGGGGACGGGTCGGTCTCGACATGGACACAGGTCGGCCGGCCGGAGGCGCGGGCCGTGGCCAGCGCCTCGCGCAACTCCCGCACGGTCTTGGCACGCAGGACGTCCATGCCGAGGCTGGCCGCGTTGGCGGCGAGGTCCACGGGCAGCGGGGCGCCGGAGAAGGTGCCGTCCGCGACGCGGTAGCGATAAGCCGTGCCGAAGCGCTCGCCGCCCACCGACTCGGAAAGACCGCCGATCGAGGCGTACCCGTGGTTCTGGATCAGGACCAGCTTGACCGGCAGCCCCTCCTGGACCGCGGTGACGATCTCGGTCGGCATCATCAGATAGGTGCCGTCGCCGACCAGGGACCACACGACGGTGTCCGGTGCGGCCTGCTGGACGCCGAGGCCCGCCGGGATCTCGTAGCCCATGCAGGAGTAGCCGTACTCCAGGTGGTACTGGCGCGGCGAGCGGGCCCGCCAGAGCTTGTGCAGATCGCCGGGGAGGGAGCCCGCCGCGTTGATCACCACGTCGTCGTCGCCGACCACCGCGTCGAGGGCGCCGAGCACCTGCGTCTGGGTCGGGACCGCGTCCTCGTCGTCGGCCCGGTAGGCGGCCTCGACCACCTGGTCCCAACGCTCCTTGCCCGCCCGGTACTCGGCCTCGTAGGCGGAGCCCACACGGTGTCCGGCCAGCGCCTCGCCGAGCGCCTCCAGGGCGGCCCGCGCGTCGGCCACCACGGTCCGCGCGGCCAGCTTGTGGGCGTCGAAGGAGGTGATGTTGACGCCCAGGAACCGGACGCCGGGGTGCTGGAAGAGGGTGCCGGAGGCGGTGGTGAAGTCCGTGTAGCGGGTGCCGACCCCGATGACCAGGTCGGCGGTGCGGGCGAGGTCGTCGGCCACCGCCGTGCCGGTGTGGCCGATCCCGCCCAGGTCGGCGGGGTGGTCGTGGCGCAGGGAGCCCTTGCCCGCCTGCGTGGAGGCGACCGGGATGCCCGTGGCGTCCACGAAGGACTTCAGCGCCTCCTCGGCCTCGCTGTGGTGGACTCCGCCGCCCGCGACGATCAGCGGGCGCCCGGCGGCCCGGATCGCGCGGACCGCCTCGGCCAGCTCGACCGGGTCGGGAGCGGGGCGCCGTACCCGCCAGATCCGCTCGGCGAAGAACTCCTCGGGCCAGTCGTACGCCTCCGCCTGCACGTCCTGCGGCAGGGCGAGGGTGACGGCGCCGGTCTCGGCCGGGTCGGCGAGCACGCGCATGGCGTTCAGTGCGGAGGGGATCAGCGCCTCGGGACGGGTGACGCGGTCGAAGTACCGCGACACCGGGCGCAGGGTGTCGTTCACGGAGACGTCCGCCTCGACCGGGTGCTCCAGCTGCTGGAGCAGCGGATCGGGGGCGTGGCTCGCGAAGTAGTCGCCGGGCAGGAGCAGGACCGGCAGCCGGTTGATGGTCGCCAGGGCGGCGCCGGTCACGAGGTTGGTGGCGCCGGGGCCGATGGACGTCGTCACGGCCTGCGCGGAGAGGCGGTTGAGCTGGCGGGCGTAGCCGACCGCCGCGTGCACCATGGACTGCTCGTTGCGGCCCTGGTGGTACGGCATGGCATCGGAGTACTCGATGAGCGCCTGGCCGATTCCGGCGACATTGCCGTGGCCGAAGATGCCCCAGGTGCCGGCGATCAGCCGGTGCCGTACCCCGTCGCGCTCGGTGTACTGGGCGGACAGGAACCGCACCAGCGCCTGGGCGACGGTCAGGCGGACAGTGGTCGTGCTCATCAGGGCCTCTCGGGTGCGGTGTACAGCGGCAGACGGGGGTCGACGGGCCGGTCCGGCCAGGTGTCACGGATCCAGGCGTGGTCGGGGTGGTCGCGGATCAGCCAGGCCCGCTCGGGCTCCGGACCCGCCATGACGTTCAGGTAGTACATGTGGTGGCCGGGCACGGCCAGGGACGGTCCGTGCCAGCCGTCCGGGACGAGGACGACATCCTTGTCACGCACCTCGGCCAGGACGTCGGTGCCGCGGCCCCGGCCGGACGGCGAGACCCGCTGGTAGCCCAGGCCCGGGGTGCCGTCGTGGGCCTCGAACTCGAAGTAGTAGATCTCTTCGAGCACGGACTCCTCACCGGGGCGGTGCTCGTCGTGCTTGTGCGGCGGGAAGGAGGACCAGTTGCCGCCCGGGGTGATCACCTCGACCGCGATGAGCCTGTCGCACTCGAAGGCGCCTGCGGCAGCGAAGTTGTTGACCTGACGGGAGCAGTTCCCGGTGCCGCGCAGTTCCACCGGCACGTCGGAGGCCGGTCCGTGGCGGGCGGGCAGCCTCCGGGTGCAGCGGGCGCCGGTGAGCGCGAAGCGCCCGCCGTCGGCCGAGGTGACGGTCGTACGGGCGTCGCGCGGCACGTACGCGAAGTCGGTGACGGCGGCGAACACGCTGTCCCGGCCGTCGAGGCGGAAGGTGTCCCGGCCGAACTCGTCGACGGCGGTGACGGTGCAGCCGCCGCTGAGCGGAAGGACGATCCACTCGCTCTCGTCGGTGTCGAAGGTGTGCGAGCCGCCCGGCGGCAGCTCCAGCACGCGCAGGCCGGCGAAGCCCCACCCCGCGGTCTCGGGCGAGACGTCCACGGCATACGGGCCGCCCAGGGCCTTGCCGGCCGGCAGGTGGAACGGGCTGTTCATCGTCGCCTCCGGGTCACAACAGGCCCACGGCCGTGTCCACCGCCTGCTCCACACTGCCCTCGGCGGGGTAGAGCAGGGAGCGGCCGACGACCATGCCGTGGACGGTGGGGAGTCGCAGCGCCTTGCGCCAGCGTTCGTACGCGCCCTCCTGGTCGTCGCCGACCTCGCCGCCGAGGAGCACGGCGGGCAGGGTCGAGGTCTCCATGACCTCGGCCATGTCGTCGGGGTTCTCGGTGACGGGGAGCTTCAGCCAGGTGTAGGCGGAGGTGCCGCCCAGTCCGGAGGCTATGGCGATGGAGCGGGTCATGGCCTCGGCGGACAGATCGTTGCGGATCGCGCCCCCGGTCCTGCGGGAGATGAACGGCTCGATGAACAGCGGCAGTCGGCGCGCGGCCATGTCGTCCACCGCGCGGGCGGTGGACTCCAGCGTGGTCAGTGAGCCGGGGTCGGAGTAGTCGATACGGAGCAGCAGTTTGCCCGCGTCGAAGCGGAGCCGCTCGATGTCCTCGGCGCGGTGCCCGGTGAACCGGTCGTCCATCTCGAAGGAGGCACCGGCCAGACCGCCCCGGTTCATCGAGCCCATGACCACCTTGCCGTCCAGCGCCCCGAGCAGCAGCAGGTCCTCCAGGACGTCGGCGGTGGCCAGCACCCCGTCGACGCCGGGCCGCGACAGCGCCACGCACAGCCGCTCCAGCAGGTCGCTCCGGTTGGCCATCGCCAGCCCCCGGCCGCCGACGCCCAGGGCGCCGCGCGCCGGGTGGTCGGCGGCCACGATCATCAGGCGGCCGCCGTCGCCGAGCAGGGGGCGGCGCACCCGGCGAGCGGCCGCCTCGGCGATCGCCTCCGGATGCCGGGCCCTGACGGTGGCGAGCTCGGGGATGGTGAGGGTCAAGACAGACTCCGTTCGGGGGTGGCTCGCGCGAGGAGGTCCTCGACCTCGACCTCGGTGGGCATGGCGGAGGAGCAGGCGAGGCGGGAGGCGACCAGGACGCCGGCCGCGCCTGCGTACCGCATGGTCTGGGCCAGGTCCCGGCCGCCGAGCAGCCCGTGGACGAGCGAGCCCGGCGGGACCGCCACATTGGCCGCCGAACCCCCGAGGTACTTCCCGGAGGACTCCACCCGGGCCAGGGGTACACCTGTTTGCAACGGGTAGAGATCAACTCCGATACGGCCCATCGTGATCAGGTCGAAGGGCTGGGATGCTGACTTGGCCATGGGCTCAGGTGTAGGTCCCGTCGGGTCGTGCTGTCAATGGTTTGTACTTACATTCGGACCTGAGAGTGAAATGATGTCTTAACAAAGTATTGACAGCGGGCGCGAGGGAGACTTTGATCCCGTCCCAACACACAGACAGCACATGACCCGGACCGCCGCCCGGCGCCGGGCCCGGATCCCCGTAGATCCGCCTCCTTTTCTCGTCGCACAGTGAGGTGCCGGAAAGATGGACCGCTCTTCGTACTCCCGCTCCCGCAGACTGGCCCCCGTGGTGGCCGTGGCCGCCGCGGCGGCGCTCACCCTCGCCGGCTGCTCCAGCAGCTCCGGCGGCAAGAAGTCCGAAGAGGGTGGTTCGGACGCCTCCGCGGGCAAGGCCACCACTCCCCGGATGACGGTCGCGCTGGTGACGCACCAGGCACCGGGTGACACCTTCTGGGACATCGTCCGCAAGGGCGCGGAGGCCGCCGCGGCCAAGGACAACATCAAGCTCGTCTACTCGGCCGACCCGAACGCGGGCAACCAGGCCAACCTGGTGCAGAACGCGATCGACCAGAAGGTCGACGGCATCGCCATCACCCTCGCCAAGCCGGACGCCATGAAAGACGTCGTCAACAAGGCGAAGTCCGCGAACATACCGGTCGTCGGCCTCAACTCCGGTGTGAGCGACTGGAAGAAGCTGGGCCTGATGCAGTTCTTCGGCCAGGACGAGGGCGTGGCCGGCGAGGCGCTCGGCAAGCGGCTGAACGAGGCCGGCGCCAAGAAGGCCGTCTGTGTGATCCAGGAGCAGGGCAACGTCGGCCTGACCCAGCGCTGCGACGGCGTGAAGAAGACGTTCTCCGGCACGCTTGAGACGCTGTACGTGAACGGCACCGACATGCCGTCGGTGAAGTCGACCATCACCGCCAAGCTCAAGCAGGACAGCGGCATCGACTACGTGGTCGCCCTCGGCGCGCCCTACGCCCTGACCGCCGTCCAGTCCGTGGGTGACGCGGGCAGCAAGGCGAAGGTCGCCACCTTCGACCTCAACAAGGACCTGACCGGCGCGATCTCCAAGGGGACGATCCAGTTCGCGGTCGACCAGCAGCCCTACCTGCAGGGCTACCTGGCGGTCGACTCCCTGTGGCTCTACAAGAACAACGGCAACTACATGGGCGGCGGGGAGCAGCCGGTGCTGACCGGCCCGGCCTTCGTCGACAAGACCAATGTCGACAAGGTCGCCCAGTTCGCCGCGAAGGGCACCCGGTGATGAGCATGACCCAGCAGGCTGGGCCGGCGGTGGGCACACCGCCGGCCTCCGGCCCCAAGGCGACAGACGGCCGTACGGCCCAGCGCCCCCTGGCGCTGCGGCTGCTGGCCCGGCCCGAAGTGGGCGTCTTCCTCGGCGCGGTGGCCGTGCTCGTGTTCTTCCTGATCGCGGCGCCCGCGGTCCGCCAGGGCAGCTCGATGGCCACCGTGCTCTACCAGTCGTCGACCATCGGCATCATGGCCCTGCCGGTGGCACTGCTGATGATCGGCGGGGAGTTCGACCTGTCCTCCGGTGTCGCCGTGATCACCTCGGCGCTCACCGCGAGCATGCTCAGCTACCAGCTGACCATGAACGTGTGGGTGGGCGTCATCGTCGCCCTCATCGCCTCCCTCGGGGTCGGCGCGTTCAACGGCTGGATGGTGATGCGCACCGGGCTGCCCAGCTTCCTGGTCACCCTGGGCACGTTCCTGATCCTCCAGGGCGTGAACCTGGCCGTCACCAAGCTGATCACCGGCAACGTCGCCACCGACGACATCAGCAACATGGACGGCTTCGACCAGGCCAAGAAGATCTTCGCGTCGTCGTTCGACATCGGCGGCGTCCAGGTGAAGATCACCGTCGTGTGGTGGCTGGTCTTCGCCGCGCTCGCCACCTGGGTGCTGCTGCGCACCAAGTACGGCAACTGGATCTACGCGGTCGGCGGCAACAAGGACAGCGCCCGCGCGGTCGGTGTCCCGGTCGCCTTCACCAAGATCACGCTGTTCATGACCGTCGGCTTCGGCGCCTGGTTCATGGGCATGCACAACCTGTTCTCCTTCAACACCGTGCAGTCCGGCGAGGGCGTCGGCCAGGAGCTGATCTACATCGCCGCGGCGGTGATCGGCGGCTGTCTGCTCACCGGCGGCTACGGCTCCGCCATCGGTCCGGTCTTCGGCGCCTTCATGTTCGGCATGGTGAACCAGGGCATCGTCTACGCCGGCTGGAACCCCGACTGGTTCAAGGCCTTCCTGGGCGTGATGCTGCTCGGCGCCGTCCTCATCAATCTGTGGGTCAGTCGCACGGCGACCCGGAGGTGACTTCATGACGACCAACGGAACCCACGGAGCCGTCCTCCAGGACGCCGCGCCCGACGGCGCTGACCGCCCCATCGTCGAACTGCGCAACGCGGGCAAGTCGTACGGCAACATCCGTGCCCTGCACGGCGTCGATCTGACGGTCCGCCCCGGCAAGGTGACCTGCGTCCTCGGTGACAACGGCGCCGGCAAGTCCACCCTGATCAAGATTGTCTCGGGGCTGCACCAGCACACCGAGGGCGACTTCCTGGTCGACGGCGAACCGGTGCGCTTCACCAGCCCGCGCGAGGCCCTCGGCAAGGGCATCGCCACTGTCTACCAGGACCTGGCCACCGTGCCCCTGATGCCGGTGTGGCGGAACTTCTTCCTCGGCTCCGAGATGACCAAGGGCCCCTGGCCGGTCCGCCGTCTCGACATCGACCGCATGAAGAAGACCGCGGACCAGGAACTGCGCAACATGGGCATCGTCCTCGACGACCTCGAGCAGCCCATCGGCACGCTCTCCGGCGGCCAGCGCCAGTGCGTGGCGATCGCCCGCGCCGTCTACTTCGGCGCCCGCGTCCTGATCCTGGACGAGCCGACCGCCGCACTCGGCGTCAAGCAGTCCGGTGTCGTGCTGAAGTACATCGCCGCCGCCCGCGACCGCGGCCTCGGCGTCATCTTCATCACCCACAACCCGCACCACGCCTACATGGTCGGCGACCACTTCAGCGTGCTGCGCCTGGGCACCCTCGAACTCAGCGCCGACCGCAGCCAGGTCAGCCTGGAGGAGCTGACCAACCACATGGCCGGCGGCGCCGAACTCGCCGCGCTCAAGCACGAACTCGCGCAGGTGCGCGGTGTGGACGTCGATGAGCTCCCCGAGGAGAAGGATCTCACCGCACCCGTCGCGACCCACCCCGAAGGGACCTCCTGACCATGGCGAACGCCCTCGACCGCATCCGGGTGGGCTCGGCCCCCGACTCCTGGGGTGTCTGGTTCCCCGAAGACCCCCAGCAGGTGCCCTGGGAACGATTCCTGGACGAGGTGGCCGAGGCCGGATACTCCTGGATCGAACTGGGCCCGTACGGCTATCTGCCCACGGACCCCGCCCGCCTCACCGACGAGGTGAACAAGCGGAATCTGAAGGTGTCGGCGGGCACGGTCTTCACGGGCCTGCACCGTGGACCCGCCGTCTGGGAGTCCACCTGGGCGCACGTCGGCCAGGTCGCCGAGCTCACCCAGGCGATGGGAGCCGGGCACCTGGTGGTGATCCCCTCCTTCTGGCGCGACGACAAGACCGCCGAGGTCCTGGAGCCGCCGGAGCTCACCGTCGAGCAGTGGACCCACCTCGCCCGGGGCATGGAACGGCTCGGCCGCGAGGTCAAGGACACGTACGGCCTCGACATCGTGGTGCACCCGCACGCCGACACGCACATCGACACCGAGGAGCACGTCGAGCGGTTCCTCGACGCGACCGACTCCGATCTGGTCAACCTCTGCCTGGACACCGGTCACTACGCCTACTGCGGCGGCGACAGCGTCAAGCTCATCGAGACGTACGGCGAACGCATCGGCTATCTGCACCTCAAGCAGGTCGACCCGGAGATCCTCGCGGACGTCGTGGCGAACGGGGTGCCGTTCGGCCCGGCGGTGCAGCGCGGGGTGATGTGCGAGCCGCCCTCCGGCGTACCGGAGTTGGAGCCCGTGCTGGAAGCGGCCCAGAGGCTCGGCGTCGATCTGTTCGCCATCGTCGAGCAGGACATGTACCCGTGCGAGCCGGACAAGCCGCTGCCCATCGCGGTGCGCACGCGGCAGTTCCTGAGGTCGTGCGGGGCGTGAACGGGCGGCCGTGACGGAGCGTCGCCGCACCGTCACGTCGTCGAGCGGGAGTGCCCGCGTGCCGCCGTCTCCGACAGGCGACGGCGCGCGGGCACTCCTATGCTGGGGTCCAGGGCATGCGTCCTCACCCGGGAGTTGAGCCCATGTCGCACTCCTCGACCCGACTGCGCAGACGGGCCGTGGTCGTCGCCGCGGTGGGGATGCTGCTGGTGCCGGCCGCGGGCACGACCACCGTGGCCCTGCCCTCTTCGGCTCCCTTCGCCGCCACGGTCGCCGATCCGCCCTCGCCGTCGCCCTCGGTTGGCGACGTCCGCGAACTCACCCCCGCCGTGCGGCGGCAGCTCGACGCGACCGTGCAGCGGGTCATGCAGGAGGCGAACGTCCCGGGTGTGACCGTCGGGATCTGGACACCCGACAAGGGCCGGTACGTGAAGTCGTTCGGCGTCGCCAACAAGACCAACGACCGGGCGATGGCCCCCGACCTCTACATGCGGATCGGCAGCGAGACCAAGACGTTCACGGTGACGGCGCTGCTGAAGCTGGTCGACCAGGGCAAGGTGGGCCTTGACGACACGATCGACAAGTACGTCAGCGGCGTACCGAACGGGGACAGGATCACGCTGCGCCAGCTGGCCGGGATGCGCAGCGGGCTCTTCAACTACTCCGAGGACGACGGCTTCTTCAAGGCGCTGACGTCCGATCCGCAGCGCCCCTTCACCCCGCAGGAACTGCTCGACTACGCCTTCCGGCACCCGGTGCTGTTCCCACCGGGGGAGAAGTTCGACTACTCCAACACCAACCTGATCCTGCTCGGTCTGGTCGTCGAGAAGGCCAGTGGCACACCGCTCGGTGACTACATCCAGCACAACATCCTGGACCCGGCCGGCCTCAGGCACACCCTCTTCCCGACCGGCAACGAGTTCCCGCAGCCGCACGCGCAGGGCTACACCGACCAGACGGCCACCGGCCAGGTGACGGACTCGGCCGACTGGAACCCCTCCTGGGGCTGGGCGGCCGGCGCGATGATCTCCAACCTGGAGGATCTGCGGGTCTGGGCGCGCACGGTGGCCACGGGCCGGCTGCCCGACGGCGGGATCCTGATCAGCCCCGCGGTCCAGGCGCAGCGGCTCACCACGCCGCCGACCGCCATTCCGGGCGCCGGGTACGGCCTCGGCATCTTCGACGTCCAGGGCTGGATCGGGCACAACGGCTCCCTGCCCGGCTACGAGTCCCTGACCGTCTATCTGCCGTCGGCCCGGGCGACCCTGGTCGTCCTCCTCAACACCGACATCAACTACAACGGCCAGGAGCCCAGCACCCTCTTCGGCGACGCGATCACGTCGGTCATCTCCCCGAACCACGTCTTCAACCTGCCGGCGGAACCCGCGGCGCGCTGAGAACGTTCAGGAGGGTGACGGAGGTCTGAACGCCGGACGGGGAGGACGAGTTGACGCACACGGAGCACGAGGAGACGACACCGGCCGCTGCCGAGGCCGCGCTGCGCCGGGCCAGGTTCGGCGCACTGCCGGAGCGGGTCCGCCCGGAGGACACCGTGGAGGAGAGGCCGGCCGCACCGCGGGATCCGGCACGGGACGCGTACAACCCCGACGAGTGGATGGTCCGCTACTGCCTGTGAGGTTCGGCCGATCGGCCCGGCGGCGCCGTGCTCGATCAGGCCTTCCACACAGTCGAACACCGTCTGCCGGGCCGGCCGGGGCGGCCGGCCGAGGAGGCGATGGGACCTCTCGGTGGTGTACCGGCTGCGACGGCCGAGGGCGGGGGTGATCTCGCGCGGCAACGGGTCCCCGAGGGCACTGCTCATTGCCGGGCTCGACCCCGAGGACGTGCTCCTCCAACTCGGCGTACTGTGGCGCATCGACCCCGCCCGCGACGGCGAGGCGGGGACGGAGCGGATCCTCGGCCTCGGCGTCGACGGACCCCGCGCCCAGGGCCTGCCGTCGCGCGACACGGCCCGGGGCCCGCTGTCAGGCTCCGCGTACCTCCTCGATCGTCACCGGACGGTGCTCGTGCAGTGACAGCGTGCAGGCCTCCGCGATCCAGCCGGCCTCCAGGGCGTCCGCGACCGTGCAGGGAGAGGGCCGGGTACCGGCGACGACCTCGGTGAACGCGGTGAGTTCGGCGCGGTATGCCTCGGTGAAGCGGTCCATGAAGAAGTCGTGCGGGGTGCCGGACGGGAAGGTCACACCGGGCTCGACCGAGCGCAGCGGGAGCTTGTCCTCCAGGCCGACGGCGATGGAGTCCTGGAAGCCGTGCAGCTCCATGCGGACGTCGTAACCCCGGGCGTTGTGGCGGCTGTTGGAGACCACGGCGATGGTGCCGTCGTCGAGCGTGAGGATCGCGCCGGTGGTGTCCGCGTCGCCCGCGGCCTTGATGTAGTCGGCGCCCCGGTTGCCGCCCACGGCGTACACCTCGGTCACCTCGCGGCCGGTCACCCAGCGGATGATGTCGAAGTCGTGGACGGAGCAGTCCCGGAAGATCCCGCCGGACGCCGCGATGTACGCGGCCGGGGGCGGCGCCGGGTCCAGCGTCGTCGAGCGGACCGTGTGGAGCTTGCCCAGCTCGCCGTTGCGCACGGCGGCCCGCGCGGCGACGAAACCGGCGTCGAAGCGGCGGTTGTAGCCGATCTGGACCGGGACGCCGCTGCCCTCGACGGCCTTGAGCACCTCGACACCCTCCGCCATGGTGCGGGCGACGGGCTTCTCGCAGAAGACGGGGACGCCGGCCTCGACGCCGGCCAGGAGCAGGGCGGGGTGGGCGTCGGTGGCCGCCGCCACGACGAGACCGTCCACTCCGGCGGCCAGGACCGCCTCGGGCGAGTCCGCGACCTCGGCCCCGAACCGCTCCGCGGCGGCCTTGGCCGCCTCCGCGAACGGGTCGGCGACGACGAGGGACTCGACGGCGTCCAGCGTGGACAGGGTCTCGGCGTGGAAGGCGCCGATGCGGCCGAGGCCGAGGATTCCGATACGCATGAGGGTGCAGCTCCTAGGACGGTGCGGTTGGTGCGAAGTGCGAAGAGGCTGTGCGAAGGGTCAGTCGAGGCCGCCGAGAACGTTCTGGTCCCAGTCGATCACCGAACCCGTGACCACGCCCGACCGGTCCGACAGCAGGAGGACCACGAAGTCGGCGATCTCGTCCGGCTGGCCCAGCTTGCCCATCGGCAGCCTGGCCGCGGCCTGCTCGCGCCAGTCGTCCCCGGCGTCGTGGAAGGCCCGCTGTGTCGCGTCCTCGCCCTCGGTCGCCGTCCAGCCGATGTTCAGGCCGTTGATCCGGATCCGGTCCCAGCGGTGGGCGTGCGCCGCGTTGCGGGTCAGACCGATCAGGCCGGCCTTGGCGGCGACGTACGGGGCCAGGAAGGGCTGCCCGCCGTGCGCCGACGACGTGATGATGTTGACGATCGTGCCGGACGCCTTGCGCTCCACCATGTCGGCCACCGCCGCCTGCATCGCGAAGAACGGGGCCTTGAGGTTGATCGCGATGTGCGCGTCGAACAGTTCGGGCGTGGTGTCCAGCAGGGTGCCCCGCGAGGTCAGCCCCGCCGAGTTGACCAGGCAGTCGATCCGGCCGTACGCGTCGACCACCTCGGCCACGGAGGCCTTGGCCCGGTCGGCGTCCGACAGGTCGGCCTGCACGTACATCGCCCTGCCCCCGGCCGCCGTCAATTCGGCCACCAGTGCCGCGCCCGGCTCGGGGCGCCGGCCGGTGACGGCCACCGTGGCGCCCTCGCGGACCGCGGCCCGGGCGATGGCGGCGCCGACCCCCTGACTGCCGCCGTTGACGAGGACGACCTTGTCGTCGAGAAGTCCCATGATGTGCTTGCCCTTTCAGCTCTCGCGCCGCGGCCCTGTCATTCTTGTCAGTACAAACCCCTCCAACAACCAGCAGCGAGCCATCAAAAACCCCTCAAGGAGCGCCGCCGTGGGCCATCCCTTCCCGATCCGCGAGATCGCACGTCAGGCAGGTCTCAGCGAGGCCACCGTGGACCGCGTGCTGAACGGCAGGGGAGGGGTGCGGGAGAGCACCGCCGAGGAGGTCCGCCGGGCCATCGCCGACCTGGACCGGCAGCGCACCCAGGTGCGGCTGGTCGGCCGTACGTTCATGGTCGACATCGTGATGCAGGCGCCGGAGCGGTTCACCACGGCCGTACGCGCCGCCCTGGAGGCGGAGCTGCCGTCACTGCACCCGGCAGTGCTGCGCTCGCGCTTCCACTTCCGGGAGACCGGGCCGGTGGCGGAGCTGGTCGCGACCCTGGACCGGGTCACCCGGCGGGGCTCCCAGGGCGTGATCCTCAAGGCACCGGACGTCCCCGAGGTCACGGCCGCCATCGGTCGGCTCACCACCGCGGGGATCCCCGTCGTGACCCTGGTGACCGACCTTCCCGCGAGTGCCCGGCTGGCGTACGTCGGCATCGACAACCGGGCCGCGGGCGCGACCGCGGCGTATCTCATGGGGCAGTGGCTCGGCGACCGTCCCGGCAACGTCCTCACCAGCCTCAGCAGCGGCTTCTTCCGCAACGAGGAGGAGCGCGAGATGGGCTTCCGCGGTGTCATGCGGGCCCGGCACCCCGAGCGCACGCTCGTCGAGATCGCCGAGGGGCAGGGCCTGGACGCGACCCAGTACGACCTCGTCCGGGCCGCCCTGGAACGCGACCGAGGCATACGGGCGGTCTACTCGATCGGCGGCGGCAACATCGCGACGCTACGGGCCTTCGAGGACCTGGGCCGCGAGTGCGCCGTGTTCGTCGCCCACGACCTCGACCACGACAACACCCGGCTGCTGCGCGAGCACCGCCTGTCCGCCGTGCTCCACCACGACCTGCGCCACGACCTGCGCGAAGCCTGCCACCTGGTGATGCGCGCCCACGGCGCTCTACCGCCCACGGGACCGGTCGCGCCGTCGTCGATCCAGGTGGTCACGCCCTACAACATGCCTACGGCGTCGGCACGTTGACCCAACCACCCGTCTCGGCGGACCGCGTCATCGCGTCCAGTACGGCGGCGCTGCGCACGGCGTCCGCGAGAGTCGTGCCGTACGGTCTGCCCTCGGCGATCGAGCGCAGGAAACGGTACGCCTCGATGACCTTCAGGTCGTCGTAGCCCATGGCGTTGGCCGCGCCCGGCTGGAACGCGGCGAACTCGCCGTCGCCGGGGCCGACGTACACCGTGCTGACGGGCTGGTCCTGGTACGTCGTGCCGCGGCTGACGGCCAACTCGTTCATCCGGCGGAAGTCCCAGAAGACCGCGCCCTTGGTGCCGTGCACCTCGAAGCCGTAGTTGTTCTGCTCGCCGACCGAGACCCGGCTGGCCTCCAGGACACCGCGGGCGCCGGAGGCGAACCGCAGCAGGCAGTTGACGTAGTCCTCGTTCTCGACGGGGCCGAGTTCACCACCGGAGGCGAGGGCGTGCCCGGCGGTGGCGCCCGTCGGACGGGCCCGCTCCGACACGAACACGGCGGTGTCGGCGGTCAGCGAGGCGATGTCACCGAGCAGGAAGCGAGCCAGGTCGGCGCCGTGCGAGGCCAGGTCCCCGAGCACCCCGCTGCCGCCGCGCTCACGCTCGTACCGCCAGGTCAGGGCGCCGTCGGGATGCGCCGCGTAGTCGCTGAACAGCCGGATCCGCACATGTGTCACCGCGCCGATGTCCCCCGAGGCGATCAGCGCGCGGGCGGCCTCCACGGCGGGTGCGTTGCGGTAGTTGAAGCCGACCGCGCCGTGCACACCGGCCCCGGCCACCGCGTCGGCCACCGCGCGGGCGTCCTCGGCGGTCAGGCCCACCGGCTTCTCGATCCAGATGTGCTTGCCGGCCGCGGCCATCGCGACACCGATCTCCCGGTGCAGAAAGTTCGGGGCGGTGATGCTGACCGCCTGGACGCGCGGATCCGCGGCCACCTCGCGCCAGTCGCGGGTCGTCGCGGCGAACCCGAACTGCGCGGCGGCCTCCTCGGCCCGGCCCGGCACCTCCTCGGCGACCGTCACCAGGCGCGGCCGCAGGGCGAGCCCCGGGTAGTGGTGCGCAACGCGGGCGTACGCCTGGGTGTGCACGCGGCCCATCCAGCCGAATCCGACGACGGCGACACCGAGCGCATCCACCATGACAGCCCCTTGCCCCTCTTTGGACCGGTCCATTTCTTGTCCAGGCCACACTGGGAGGCGAATTCCGATGTGTCAAGCCCTTTGACAACCGTGCCCACCACATGGAACGGTCCATGTCATGAGACCGCCGACGATCCGCGACGTGGCCGAGCAGGCCGGAGTGTCCAAGTCGCTGGTCTCACTGGTGCTGCGCGGCTCGGACCAGGTGCGCCCCGAGAAGCGGGAGGCGGTGCTGCGCGCGGTACGGGAACTCGGCTACCGGCCGAACGCGGCCGCGCGCAGCCTCAGCGAGCAGCGCACCCGCACCGTCGGCGTCCTCCTCAACGACCTGCGCAACCCGTGGTTCGTCGACCTCCTCGACGGCCTGAACTCGCTGCTGCGCGACAACGGCCTGCACATGCTGCTCGCCGACGCCCGGCTGAACCGCCGCACCGGCGACGATCTCACCGGCCCTTTCCTGGACCTGGGCGTGGACGGCCTGGTGGCGGTCGGCACCCTGCCCGAACCGGCCGTTCTCGGCGCGGTCGCCGAGCGCATGCCGGTCGTCGTCGCGGGGGCCCGCGAACCGGAGCTGCCGGGCGTGGATGTCGTCGCGGGCGACGACGAGACCGGTGCACGCCTCGTCACCGAGCACCTCATCGGGCTCGGCCACCGCCGGATCGCGCACATCGCCGGGTACGGCGCCGTCGGCGAGCTGCGCCGGCGCAGCTTCGAGGCGACGATGCGGGCGCACGGCCTGGCGGACCAGGCGCGGATCGAGGCGAGCGACATGACGGAGGAGGGCGGCTACCGCACCACCGTCCGGCTGCTCGGCCGCCCGGACCGGCCCACCGCGATCCTCGCCGTCAACGACATCGCCTCCGTCGGCGCGCTGTCGGCGGCCGAGGAACTGGGGCTGCGGGTGCCGCGGGACGTCTCGGTGACCGGCTACGACAACACGAGCATCGCCCGGCTGCGCCACGTCTGGCTGACCACCGTCGACACGGCCCCGCACGAGGTCGGCCGGCGCGCCGCCCGCTGCCTCCTCGACCGCTTCGAGCGGCCCGGGGCAGCGGGCCGGGTCCACCTCGCCGCACCGACCCTGGAGATCAGGGGCACCACCGCGGCGCCCGCCGGCCTCACAGATTGATCGCGTACGCCTTGCGCAGCGTCTCGTGCACCGTCCACGTCGTACGGTCGCCCGCGCGCAGTACGGCCATGTCACCCGGCCCGACCTCCAGCGTCGGCCCGCCCTCGACCTCGATCGTCGCCGAGCCGCTGACGACGACGAACAGTTCGTCCGCCTCGGTGTCGGTGACCACCCCCGGGGTGATCTGCCAGATCCCGCGGATCTGCCGGCCGTCCTCCGACTCCCAGACCACCTTTCCGGTCACCTCGGGCGAGCCGGAGACGATCTGCTCCGGGTCGAGGGGCTCGGGTTCGAGCTCGGCGTCGGGGATGTGGAGAGCGAAGCTGTGGGTCATGAGGCGACCCTAGCGAGTTCGCCGGCGCCCGCGCCGTCGACAGAATGTGGGGCATCGGGCCTGGTGGGAGGACACTTCGTCGGGGCGAAGCGAAGTGGCGGCGCCGCCGGGCGCGGGTGATCGTAAAGAGCATGGACGACTCCACGGAGGCCCCCGAGTCCTGCCCGCACGGCACCCGCGAAGCCGTCCTCTTCGGCGGGGTCTACGGCGCCGTACTGGCCAGCGCGATGGTTGCCGCGCTCACCGAGTACGGCCACTCCTCCCAGGCCAGCCGTCGCTACGACGCCCTCTGGCTGCTGGTGACCGCGTTCGCCTCCGCCCTCGCGCACGGCTACGCCCACTACGTCGCCGAGCGGGGTCCGCACCGGGGCTGGGAGATCCTGCGCATCCTGGCCGACGAGTGGCCGCTGGTCGCGGCCGTGATCCCCACGGTCTTCATCCTCGCGGGGGCCGGGTGGGGCTGGTGGTCCGCGAGCGGGGTCGAGTACCCGGCGTTCGTCCTGAACATCCTCATCCTGTTCGTCCTGGGGCTGGTCACCGCGCGCTGGGCGGGACGCAGCCCGCCCGTGGCCGCACTGATCGGCGCGGGGGACGCGTTGCTCGGGGTGGTCGTGGTGGTGGCGAACGCGCTCATCCATTAGGTCCATCAGCCGGGAGTCCGGCGTGCCCAGGCCCTTCCGGCATGCCCACTCGGCCTCGACATCGGCCGACCTCAGCGCGTGACGCGCACGCCGTCCAGTGCGATCGCCAGCACGCGGTCGCGCTGGGCGTCGTCGTCGAAGGAGGTCGCCGTGATCCCGGCGACCAGTCGCAGCAGGTCGCCGAAGTCCATGTCGGCGCGTGCCTCGCCCGCCTTCTGCGCCCGCTCCAGCAGCGGTCCGCCGGCGGAGTACATCGAGTCGCGGCAGGCCTGGAAGATCTCCGACTCGTCGTTGAGGGCCTCGCGCACCGCGCGCTTGGTGACCATGTAGCCCGTGAACCGGTCCAGCCAGGTGGTCAGCGCCTGCCACGGCGGCAGCTCGGTCGCCTCCACGGCGGCCCGGCACAGGACGTTCACCTCGTCCGCGTAGACGCTCTCGAAGAGGTCGCGGCGGGTGGGGAAGTTCCGGTACAGCGTGCCGATGCCGACGCCCGCGCGCCGGGCGATGTCCTCCAGCGAGGCCTCCGCGCCGTGCTCCGCGAACGCCTCGCGCGCGGCCGCGAGCAGGGCGTCGAAGTTGCGGGCGGCGTCCTTACGGTGCGGCCGCCGGGACGCGACGATCTCGCTGACGGGGAACGGCTGGGCCGACACTGCTGCCTCCCGGGGCGGGAATCGAATTGAACCGGAGGTGCACCTCCGTTATGGTGGAGGGGTACCTCCACTTTAACAGTCCGGGGGTGCACCGGCCGTGGGCAGACGTGTATCCGCGGCGACCCCGGACACCCCTCATTCCTCTCATTCCTCCCGCTCCGATTCGGAGAGGCTCTGTCGTGCCCCGAAACTCCACCCGCCTCACCTTCGCGGTCCTCGCGACCGGTGCGGGCGTGTTCGCCATGCTGCAGTCGCTGATCGCGCCGGCCCTGCCGACCGTCCAGCACGCCATGCACAGCTCCCAGTCCACCGCGACCTGGGTGATGACGGCGTATCTGCTGTCCGCCTCGGTCTTCACGCCGATCCTCGGCCGCGTCGGCGACCTGGTCGGCCGCAAGCGCACCCTCGTCGCCGTCCTCGTGGCCGTACTGGCCGGCTGTCTGGTCGCCGCGCTCGCGCCGAACATAGGCGTCCTGATCGTGGCCCGGGTCGTCCAGGGCGCCGGCGGCGCCCTGTTCCCGCTGTCGTTCGGCATCATCCGGGACGAGTTCGCTCCTGCCCGGGTCAGCGGCAGCATCAGCAACCTGTCCGCGGTGATCGCGGCCGGCGGTGGCGTCGGCATGGTGGCCGCCGGTCCCATCGTGTCCGCGCTCGACTACCGCTGGCTGTTCTGGATCCCGGTCGCCGTCGTCGCCGCCACTGTGCCGATCGCCCTGCGCTATGTGCCCGAGTCGCCCAACCGCGCCGAGGGAAACGTCAGTTGGCTCGGCGCCGGACTGCTGTCGGCCTGGCTGGTGGCCCTGCTCCTGCCGCTCAGTCAGGCGGGGCAGTGGGGCTGGGGCTCGGTGAAGGTGCTCGGGCTCTTCGCGGCCGCCGCCGTGCTGTTCGCCGGGTGGCTGCTGGTCGAGGCCCGCTCCCGCACCCCGCTGATCGACCTGCGCGTGATGCGGCTGCCCGCCGTGTGGACCACCAACACCGCGGCCCTGCTGTTCGGCGCGGGCATGTACGCGATCTGGTCCTTCCTCCCCGGATTCGTACAGACGCCCCGCTCGGCCGGGTACGGCTTCGGCGCCACCGTCACCGAGTCCGGACTGCTCATGCTGCCGATGCTCGTCGCGATGTTCCTCTCCGGTGTCCTCGGCGGCCGCCTCGCCCCCGTCATGGGTTCCAAGGCGCAGCTCACCACCGGTGCCGCGCTCGGCGCGTTCGCCCTCGGCTTCCTCGCGCTGTGGCACGACGAGCGGTGGCAGATCGCCTTCGTCGCGGGCGTGTTCGGCCTCGGCATCGGACTCGCCTTCGCCTCGATGGCCAACCTCGTCGTGGCCAGCGTCCCGGCCGAGCAGACCGGCGCGGCGACCGGAATGAACGCCAACATCCGCACCATCGGCGGCTCCGTCGGCGCCGCGCTGACCAGCGTCCTGGTCACCGGCCGGCTCCAGCCCTCCGGCCTGCCGTACGGCTCCGGCTACACCCATGGCTTCACGCTGCTGGCGCTGCTGTGCCTCGGTGCCGCGGGCGCAGCGCTCCTCGTCCCGGTGCGGCGCGCCGGCCGGGTCACCGGCCCTGTCGCGGAGCGAGCGGCAGCAGCACCCGTACGCGTGCGGTAGGGTTGACCTGCGCGATCACACGGAACACCGTGTGACATCGCACCGGGACGTGGCGCAGCTTGGTAGCGCACTTGACTGGGGGTCAAGGGGTCGCAGGTTCAAATCCTGTCGTCCCGACTGGAGACAGTCGCAGGTGAGGGCCGGTTTCGGAGGTATCCGAAACCGGCCCTTGATCATTCTTGGGGACCAGTTGGGGACCGGCGTCCTTGACTGAGCTTGTTCCGCTTTGACGGACACCGTTGGTGTGGTGGTCAGGCCGCCAGGGTGGCCTCGTAGTCGGGGGGACTGCGGTAGCCGAGGCTGCTGTGCAGCCGGTGCAACTTGTACCAGCCCTCGATCCACTCGAAGATTGCGGTGTGGGCGGCGGCCCGGCTCGGCCAGGGCCGAGTGCCGATCAGTTCGTTCTTCAGGGTGGCGAAGAACGAATCGGCCAGCCCGTTGTCCCAGCACTGGCCGGTCCTGCCACCCTGGCACCACCCAGGTGCCAGCGTCACCTACTTTGGCATTGACGCGAAGAAAGCCGTGGCCCGCTTGAGGACCTCCGCGTCCTCCCGCAGCCGGCGGTTCTCCCGCCGCAGCGCGGCCAGTTGCTCACGTTCGCTGCTGGTCAGACCGTCGCGCTCGCCCGCGTCGACCTCGGCCTGCCTGCCCCAGTCGCGCACCGCGGTCTCGGTCAGGTCGAAGTCCTTGGCGACCTGACCGACCGAGCGGTCACCGCGCCGGCACATCTCGACGATCTCGGCCTTGAACTCCGGCGTGAACGAGCGGCGAGGACGCGGCTTCTTCTTCCCCATGCTCTCCATGATGGACATCCTCCCGGGGCTGAGCCCCTGATCTCGGATGTCCGCCGAAGCAGATCAAGCCCATCCCGCTTGGAACTCGATCCGGCAGGCATGACGTTCCTCCTCGTTGTCCTCTCAGGTTGTCACGCGGCCCGGTTGGCTCAGGGATGATCGGGCTGCTGGTCCGGCGGCACTCCACCGTCCTTACGGCTGCGCCGCTGCTGGGGCTGCTGAGGGTTGGATATGCTCGACCCTTTCCCTCCACTTTCGGGATGAGGTCAACGTTTCGAGTTCCCCGAAGCTGTGAGCTGACCCGTCGGCTTCCCGCTCGGCGTCAGCCGGTGAGCAGGACGTCCCGTACCGCTCTGACACGCAGCTCCTCCAGCGTGCTCATCTGCCGCTCGGCCCGTGCGATCAGTCCGTCGAGCTCCTGCTCGTCGAGACGGCCGTCCGCCTCGGCCAGGGCGCGCAGCGTGCGCCAGCCGAGTTCCTTGCCCTTCACCCCCAGCCGCAGGAACTCAAGCTCGATCACCAGCGTCAGAGGCGAACGCCGGTAGAGGCGCCCGTTGCTCTTGAGACGCCCCAGTCGCTCGGCCGCGCCGGATGCTGCGACCTTGTAGCGGCGCTTCGGCACGCCGAGGCTCCGCATGATGCGCAGCAGGCTCGCACGGTCCTCGGCGATCTCGCCGGCGAGGTGCCGCAGTGGTTCCGCGTATGGCGGGTCGCGATGCGATCGGGCCATGAACAGGGAGCGTCCGGCTCCGACCGTGGAACCTGCCAGATGGTCGTTGAGGTAAATCCCGAGCAGGTCCGTGCGGACCCTGCGGATCTGCGGGCGGGTGCCCCGCATTTGTGTCGTCATGGCATGTGCCCTCTCGCTTCTCTCCGTCCGCGTGCGGCGGCGTTGCACGAGTACCCGTAGTGGACATCCTCACCGCGTGTCCCGACCGGCCCGGCCCCTCGGATTCGGGGCGCAGGACCACGAGGCGCCGCTCCTGGCGGGCGCCGCCGCCTGGCAGTGCGCGATGATGCCGAGTTGCGCCTGCGCCCGGCTCCAGGTCCGCCGACGTGGCCGGGGCGCCGACCGGGACGAGGGCGGCGGGAATTCCCCTCAGGCGTCCCTGAGGAGCCGTCCGTCCCGTCCGTCTCAGCCGTGACCGTCGGGGTGCAGGACCACCTTGGTCCAGCCCTCGTCCCGGTTGTCGAAGTGCTCGTAGGCCGACGGCGCCTCGTCGAGACTCAGTTCGTGCGAGACGACGAAGCTCGGCTCCGCCCTGCCTCCGGCGATCAGGTCGCGCAGGGCTCGGTTGTACCGCTTCACCGGGGCCTGGCCGGTTCCCATGCGCTGGCCCTTGAACCACATCCGGCCGTAGTCGAACGGGATCCTGCCCTGCGCCTCCTGCTTGCCTTGGGCCTCGGCGCCGCCCGGGTCCTCGGGGAGGAACACGCCGACCACGCCGAGGGAGCCGGAGAAGCGGACGCTGTCGATCAGTCCGTTCAGGGTGAGCGCGGCGTCCTCCTGTCCCCTCGGGTCGTGGGCCTGGTAGCCGACGCACTCGCAGCCGTTGTCGGCGCCGAGTCCGAGCGTGGCCTCCTTCACGACCTGGGCCGGGTCCTCGCTGGTCGTGTCGATCGCGATGGCCCCGATTTCCTCGGCCTTGCGCAGCCGGTCCTGCTGGTGGTCGGCAACCCACACCCGGCCGGCGCCCTTGAGGATCGCCGAGTATGCGGCCATGAGTCCGACCGGGCCGGCGCCGTAGACGATGGTCTGGTCGCCGGGCTCGACACCGGCCATCTCCGTGGCGTGGTAGCCCGTCGGGAAGATGTCGGCGAGCATCACGTAGTCCTTCTGCCGTTCGACGGCGTCCTCGCCCAGGCGCAGGGCGTTGAAGTCGCCGTAGGGAACGCGCAGGTACTCGGCCTGACCGCCTTGGTACGGCCCCATCTCGGCGAATCCGTAGGCGGCTCCGGCGAGCGCGGGTTCCGGCTGCATGGTGAGGCAGTAGTTGGTCAGTCCCCGCTCACACTGCTTGCAGAAGCCGCAGGCGACGTTGAAGGGGAGGACGACATAGTCGCCGACCTTCACCTTGCTGACGGCGGAGCCGATCTCCACGACCTCGCCGAGGTTCTCGTGCCCCATGCTGCGACCCGTCTCGAAGGACGTACGTCCCTCGTACATGTGCAGGTCCGAGCCGCAGATGTTGGTGGTGGTGATCCTGACGAGAATGTCGCAGGGGTGCTCGATCTTCGCGTCCGGCACGTCCTTGACGGTCACGGTACGCGGGCCTTCGTAAACGGCAGCCTTCATGATCGCTCCTTTCGCGCCGCCCTGATCCTCTCGACCGAGGGGCAGCTGAGTGGGCTGTTAGCGGTCCGTCCCGGGTCCCCGCACGTGATTCCGGCGAAACGGACCAAAAGGGATGGTGGTGCTGGAGTGACCCCGAACATGCCGGTGTGTGTCGCCTTACCGAGACGGGAACTCGGCGGCCATGAACACCGAGCAAGGACTTGGGGGGTCGTACTGGATCGAGACCGCCCCGGCCTACGAGCCCGCTCTTCCGCCGTCCGGGGATCTCGCTGTCGAGGTCGCGGTGATCGGTGGCGGTGTCGCGGGGCTCAGCACCGCCTGGGAGCTGGCAAGGCGCGGCAACGAAGTGGCCGTACTGGAGGCGGACCGGATCGCCGCCGGGGTCACCGGCCACACGACGGCCAAGCTGACCGCGCTGCACACCCTGGTCTACGACCATCTGCGCCGCACCCGCGGCCGCGAGGGCGCGCGGCTGTATGCCGACTCGCAGTCCGCAGCGATTCGCCGGGCCGCCGAGATCGCCGCCGACCTGGGCATCGAGTGTGAGTGGGAGGGTGCAGCGGCCTGCACATACGCTGAGGATGCGGAGCATGTCGCGCAGCTCCGGGCGGAGGCCGAGGCGGCGCGCGAAGCGGGCCTGCCGGCCGAGTTCGTCACCGACACCGAGCTGCCCTACCCGGTGGCCGGGGCGGTCCGGGTGACCGGCCAGGCGCAGTTCCATCCGGTGAAGTACCTGCGCGCCCTCACCGACGAGCTGCGCCGGCGCGGCGGCACCGTGTACGAGGGGACGCGCGTCACCGGCCTCACCGAAGGCGAACCCTGCGTGCTGGCGACCGACGCGGGCGCGTCCGTGCGGGCACGCGAGGTCGTGGTCGCCACCCACTACCCCGTCTTCGACCGGGCCCTGCTCTTCACCCGCCTCTCCCCGCGGCGTGAGTTGGTCGTCGCGGGGACTCTCGACGCTGATCGGGCGCCGCGCGACATGTACATCACGCCGGAACGGAATACCCGCTCCGTGCGCAGCGCCCCCTACGCTGACGGCAAACGTCTGCTGATCGTCACCGGAGAGCACTTCACCCCCGGCGCCCCCGGCATTGCTGACGTCGAGGAACGTTTCGACCGGCTGACCGCCTGGGCCCTCAGCCACTTCCCGGGCCTGACACTCACCCACCGCTGGGCCACCCAGGACAACGACTCCACCGACTCCGTACCGCTCGTCGGACCGCTCCACCCCGGCAGCCACCACACGTACGTGGCCACCGGCTTCGGCGGCTGGGGCCTGAGCGGCGGCATCATGGCCGGCCTGCTGATCGCCGACCTCGTCGAGGGCCGGGAGGTCGAATGGGCGGCCCTGTACGACCCGCGTCGACTGGGTTCCGTGGTCCGCGAAGGCGTGTCCTTCCTCAAACACCAGGCCCACGTGGCCAAACACTTCGTCGGCGACCGGCTGCCACCCGTTACCGCACCCGCACCCGAGAACCTCGCCCCCGGAGAGGGAGCGGTCCTGCGCGTGGGCGGCCACCAGTGCGCCGTCCACCGGGACGACAGCGGCCAGCTCCACGCCGTCTCGGCCCGCTGCACCCACCTCGGCTGCCTCGTCGCCTTCAACCACGCGGAACAGACATGGGAGTGCCCGTGCCACGGCTCCCGCTTCGCTCCCGACGGCCGCATCCTCCAGGGCCCCGCAGTGCGGCCGCTGAAGAAGCGAGAGGTCTGAGTGGCATGGAACGGGCAGCCCTGTTCGACGTGGACGGAACACTCGTCGACACGAATCATCTGCACGTGGTCACTTGGTGGGAGGCGTTCCGCCGGGCCGGGCACCGGGTGCCGACGCACGCCATCCACCGTGCGGTCGGGCTCGGTTCCGAGGACCTCGTCGCCCGTCTGCTCGGCGAGGGCGAAGAATCAGCCCTGGCCCCCGGCGAGGCGGAGGATCTCAGCACCGCGCACAAGATCCTCTACGCCCAGTACTTCGAGCGGCTGACCGCGCTGCCGGACGCGGGCCGTCTGCTGCGAAGGTTGGCTGACGATGCCTGGACGGTGGTCCTGGCCACCTCGGCGAGCGACGACGAACTCTCTGCGCTGCGGCGGGCGATCGACGCGGACGACGCCATCAAGGCGACAGCGAGCGCCGACGACGTCTCCGAGGGCAAACCGGCCCCCGAGCCCGTCGAACGGGCGCTGGAACTGGCGGGCGTACCGGCGGAGCGTGCCGTGTTCGTCGGCGACACGGTGTGGGACATGCGGGCGGGCACCCGTGCGGGCGTGCGGTGCGTGGCGCTGCTGTGCGGCGGCATTCCCCGCGCGGACCTGGAGGAGGCCGGCGCCGACGCCGTGTTCGCCGACCCGGCCCAGCTGCTCGCCGAGCTGGCGCGCAGTCCGTTCGCCTGACGCCGTTGTCACGTCCACTGCGCAGGGGCACCCGTCTGGCGCCGCCGGTTCATGGCCAGCCCACCACCCCTTGCGGCGCGTTCGGAGTAGAAGCGTGAGGCTGTCGTCATCAACTGCACGCTCAAGGAATCCCCGAGCCCGACGCAGGCGGCGGCCGCGCGCTTCTGCACCGGGCACGTCGAGGCCGACGCGGTGCACGAACAGGTCGTACGCCACGAGGTCGTCGCCGGTCTGCCGGCGGACGAGCCGTGGCTGGCGGGCGATTTTGTGTTCGGGATCCGTGCGACCGGACCCCCGGAGGAGCGATGGGTCGACCGGCTCCCGGCAGCGTGGCGAGATGGCCGATCCGTGCTGCGTACGGGCCGCCCATCACACCGGCGGCCCTGGATACGCACAGGGCATGAGACTGAGCGTTGTGGACGCGGGCTCGAACACGGTCCGGCTCGTCGTGACGGACGCGACGGACGGCGTACCGCTGCCGGTGCACACCGCGAAGTGGAAGCTGCGCCTGTCCGAACAAGTGGGGCCGGACGGTCACTTCGGCGAGCGGGCTACGGAAGAACTGGTCAAAGCCCTCCGCAGAGCCGCCGAGATCGCCGCCCGTTGGGGTGCCCCGGAGACGCTGGCGTTCGCCACCGCCGTCATACGCAACGCACCCGACCGCTCAGTCGTACTGCGAGCCGTGGCCGAGAAGGCGGGGGTACCCCTGTGCGTACTGCCCGGCGAGGTGGAGGCCGAGCTCACCTTCCTCGGTGGACGGCGCTGGATGGGGTGGGGAGCCGGACCGCCGGCCGTCTTCGACATCGGAGGGCGGCTCCCTTGAAGTGGCCTTCGGACGGGGCCGGATGCCGGAGTTCGCCGTGTCCCTGCCGCTCGGTGCGAACCGGCTGACCAACGAGTTCCTCGGCGACGGCGACGTTCCGTCGGAGAAGGAACTGTTGGCCCTGCGTCGCACCGTGCGTCACCAGCTGCGCGACGCCTCCGCCTGCATCCGCTGGGAGCATCCGCACACCGCCGTCGCCACCTCACGCACGTTCCAGCAGTTGGCCCGGCTGTGCGGTGCCGCGCCCGGACGGGACGGCCCGTTCGCCGAACGAACCCTGTGCCGGGGCGAACTGCGCCGCGCGATCGCCCGGCTGGCGGCTCTGCCGGAGGCCGAGCGGGCCGGGCTACCGGGTATTTCGGCGCCCCGGGCCCGGCAGAGTCTCGCGCCGGCACCGAGCAGCGGCGACTCGACGGAGTCGACGAAGCGGCCGTCCGCCGCCTGCCACCGCGCCCTACAGCACCAGCTCTCGCACGCTGAGGGACATTGACCTGTCCGGGTCACCGGGAATCCTGGAAGCCGAGTTCCTTCGCGAGGACGATTCGGGCGCCCATGTTGCGCTCCATCATTTCCAGCGCGGCTTCCGCCAGATGCGGGTGGATCGAGGCGACGGCGTCCCTCGGCACCGTGACCTCCAGATGACGGATGTGTGCGTCCAGGGCGGAGTACAGGACACACTGCTCGGTGACCTGACCGGTCAGGACCACCGTTCCGACGTCCAGCTGCCACAACAGATAGGACATGGGAGTGTCGTAGAAGATCGAGTGCCGGGCCTTCACCACGAAGAGCGACGCGTCGTCCGGCCGGATCGGCTCGACCAGGCCGGCGTGTGGGCGGCAGAGCGCGGATTCGACCAGTTCCCCGTGGTGGGAACGCCAGAGCCCGAAGTTGTCGTTGGCGTAGATCACCGGCACGCCCGCGTCCCGGGCCCGGCCGATCAGATCCGCCAGCACGGGTACGACCCGCTCGGCGGCGGGGGCCAGCAGCTCGGCGTCCTCGTGGTCGTAGG
Organism: Streptomyces sp. NPDC025638; assembly: GCF_055558775.1. Classification (NCBI taxonomy): domain Bacteria; kingdom Bacillati; phylum Actinomycetota; class Actinomycetes; order Kitasatosporales; family Streptomycetaceae; genus Streptomyces; species Streptomyces sp. NPDC025638. The sequence continues at coordinate 412,059 of NZ_JBVHLX010000007.1, forward strand.
TGTTGATCATGTCGATCACGACGAGCGCGCTGCTGCTCCTCTCTCCGGGGCCGGGCACGGTGATCCCTCGCCTCGTGCGGTCAGCCCCGCAGCCGGGGCAGGACTTTGGTGCGGTAGAAGTCGAAGAAGCCCTGCTGGTCCTTGCCGATCTGGCTGACGTACACGCCGTCGAACCCCGCGTCGACGAACGCCGTCAGCGCCTCGACGTGAGAGTCCGGATCGTCGCCGCACGGCACTGACCCGGCCACCTGTTCCTCGGTGACCAGCTGCGACGCTTGCTCGAAGTGGCTCGGGGTGGGCAGGACCTGCGCGAGCTCGCCCGGCAGTTGCTCGGTGGCCCACAGCCGGTGCGCGGTGCTGACCGCCTCCCGTTCGTCCGTGCCCCAGCAGACCTTGAGGCCGCCGTAGACCGGCTTGGTGCCGCCGCCACCGCGCCGGAACCGCTCGACCAGGGACTCGTCCGGCATCATCGTGATCAGCCCGTCGCCGATGCGCGCGGCGACCTCGGTGGCCTGGGGGCCGAAGGCCGAGACGTCGATCGGAACCGGTTCGTCGGGCAGCGTGTACAGGCGGGCGTTCTCCACGGTGTAGTGCTTGCCGTGGTGGCTGGTCTGCTCGCCGGTGAACAGCTGCCGGATGATCTGGAGGGCCTCCTCCAGCATTTCCATCCGTACCGGTGCCTCCGGCCAGGCCGTGCCGAGTATGTGTTCGTTGAGCGCCTCGCCGGTGCCCACTCCCAGCCGGAAGCGCCCGCCCAGCTGTACCGCACTGGTCGCGGCCGCCTGGGCGATGACGGCGGGATGCGTCCGTACGAGCGGGCAGGTTACCGCCGTCTCCACAGCCAGCGAGACCGCCTGCGAGAGAGCGCCGATCACCGACCACACGAACGGGCTCTGTCCTTGGCTGTCGTTCCACGGATGGTAGTGGTCGGATATCCACAGCGACTCGAAGCCGGCCTGTTCGGCCATGCGCGCCTGCTCGACGAGTTCCGCCGGGCGATGCTCCTCACACGCGAGGAAGTATCCGAGGCCTGTCATCGTGCCTCCTGAACCGCGGGTCGATCGGTGGTGACCGCAGCCGAGTACCCGATGGGCACGAGCTTGCGCATGGTGTCGCCGGCAGGAGGAGGGGTACCGCGGAGGCGTGGCCGGGAGGGCCCGAAAGCCCCGGTCGAAGGTCTTGTCACTGTCACGGAGCTTTCCATGACACTGCGCGCTCTGCCCCGTACGGCCTGGAGGAACTGGCGGGGCTGGCGGCGGCCCGACGACCTGCGGATCCCGCTCCGATCGGCCGAGGCGGAGGACGCCGGCCATCGCTTTCTGCTGTACGGCCTTCTCCCGTTGTGGGTGGTGCCCGGCCTCGTGGACTGGTCAATGCATCGGCGGACCCGGATCGAGCACACCAGCGGTACCAAGGAGTCCGCGGTCCACGCGCTGATGATGACCGAGGCCGGTGTACCGGTGCTCATGGGCCTGCTCGCGCGGGTCAACCCACTGGTGCTCACCACGATGGGCGGCGCCGCCCTCGCCCATGGAGCGGCGGCCCTGTATGACGTGTCGCTGGCCGTCGGCGAACGCGAGGCGCGGCCCATCGAGCAGCACATCCACAGCTTCCTGGTGGTGCTGCCGCTCACCGCCCTGTCGTTCACTGCCTGTCTCCACGCCGACCAGGTCCGCAGGACCCTGCGGGGCGGCCCGGACCGCCAGGACTGGCGGTCCGGGCCAAGGAAAAAGGGGTTCGGCGGCGGCTTCGTGGGCCGGTGCGCCGGCGAGTTCGGCGAGCCCGTCATGAAGGAGTTCGTACGGTACTCACGCCACCGCGCCGACGGTCTGCGCGCGGCTCTGGAGGAGCTCCACCGGTACGCGTGCGACGCGCGGATCGCCCTGACCCACTTCGCCCCCGTCCCCGACACCCTGGCCGGCGAACCCCTGGAGATCCCCCCGTTCCTCGGCAGCTACCTGCTCGCGGAGGCCATCGACACGGCGGGCGCCGATCTCGCCGTCCACGGGCACGCACACGCCGGCACCGAACACGGCATGACCGGCGGCGGGTTGAAGGTCCGCAACGTGGCCCAGCCCGTCATCGGGCGGGCCTTCCACATCTACCGCCTGAACACGACCAGCCCCGGGAGGGACCGCGCAAAAGGGGTACCCGGTCGTCGGCAGAGACCCGCGAACAGCGAGAAGGGGACAGGTTGAAGTCTGCGCCCGGTGGCGGTCGCCTTTTTGGGGTGAACGAGAATCGCAACATCAACCCGCCGGAGCAGTTCCCTGACCCGGACCTGAGCGTCTGGTGGCAGAGCCGTGGCCGTTTTCAAGGCTCTGTCCGCGATTCCGTGAATGATCTTGGTGTCGCGGCAGCAGGACGGGCGATCGCCGGATTACCGATGAGGCCATTGCCTTCGGCAGGATGGGCACATGACCGAGATCCGCACACCCCGCCTCCTCCTCCGTAGCTGGCACGACGACGACCTCGCGCCGATGGCGGACATCAACGCGGACCCCCGGGTCATGCACTGGATCAACGACGGCTCGGTGCGCGACCTGGACCACACGGCCGAGGACATCGAGCGGTGGGAGGAGGAGTGGGACGAGGAGGGCTTCGGACTCTTCGCCGTCGAGCTGCTGGCCTCGGGCGAACTGATCGGCTTCACGGGACTGTCCGTGCCCGAGTTCCTGCCGGAGGTGATGCCCGCCGTGGCGATCAGCTGGCGGATCGGCTCACAGTTCTGGGGCCAGGGATACGCGTCCGAAGCCGCCCACGCCACGCTGGAGTTCGCTCTCCAGGACCGCGGCCTGGACCGCGTCATCAGCATCAATCGGGTGGGTGACAACGCCTCCGAGAACGTCATCCGCAAGCTCGGCATGGTGCCCGAGCGGGAGACAGCACACCCGGTGTACGGCTACCCGCTGCGCGTTCACGCCATCGACCTCACCGAGTTCCAGGCATGAACCGGCCGAACCGTCGATCACCACAAGACAGCCAACCACTGTCCCTGCGTCCCCGAGCACATTGATCGCGACGGTACGGACACCCAGGCGACAGAAGTTGTCTTCGTGTCGCTGACCTGCGCCTTCATGGACCAGCGGACAGAGCCGGTTTTCAAAGAGCGCCATCAGCCGCGGGTGGGGACCAGCTGGGGACCACACGGTGTGCGCGATGGTGCACGAGGGAGCCTGCCGCGCACATTATCCGCCCTGATCAAGTCTGTTTTATCCGGAAAATGCCCTTGGCTCCTACTCCTGGGGGTCAAGGGGTCGCAGGTTCAAATCCTGTCGTCCCGACTTGCGAAGGCGCAGTTCAGGGCCCGGGCCGGAGTAATCCGGTCCGGGCCCTTCCTCGTGCTACTCCGCAGCGGCGGAGCTTTCTCGACGACGTCGCTCCGGGACCATGGGCAGCGGACCGGTGCTCAGGCTCGCCTTCGGCTCCGGCCGGATGCCGGGGCCGGGCCGGGGCCTCAGCCGCCAGCCCGCGGCGACGGCGGCCAGGACCAGCATGACTTCGATCGTGCCGAACCGGTCTCCGATGCATTTGCGGCTGCCGCCACCGAAGGAGTTCCAGGCACCCCGCGGCACGGCCTTGGCCCGCTCGGGCAGCCAGCGGTCGGGGTCGAACCGGTCGGGGGCGGGGTACAGGGCCGGATTGCGGCCGAGGGCGTAGAAGCTGAGCAGCACGACGGTGCCCGGGGCGAGCCGGACTCCGGCGAGCTCCGTCTCGCACGTGGTCGACCGGGTCAGCAACCAGGTCGTCGGGTACATGCGCAGCGACTCGATGATCACCCGCCGGGTGTAGTCCAGGTGGGGCAGGTCGTCGAAGCCGGGCCGGCGGCCGGGGAGGAGCCCGTCCAGCTCATGGTGCAACTGCTCCGCCGCCTCGGGATTTTCGCCGAGGAGGTGGAAGATCCAGGCCAGAGTGTTGCCCGTGGTCTCGGTCGCGCCCAGGAGCAGGGTCATGACCTGGTCGTGGATCTCGTCCCCGGCCAGTCGCTCGCCGGTTTCCTCGTCCTCGGCTCCGAGCAGGCCGGACAGCAGGTCCCCGTGATCGACTCCGGCCGCATGAGTGCCGATGGTCTCGTCGATGACGCTGCGCATCCGCTCCAGAGCCCGGTCGAAACGGCGGTTGCTCCGGGTGGGCAGCTTCTCCAGCAGGCCGACGGGCGCGACCATGCGCGTGTAGAAACCCCGGGTGATGACCGGCAGACAGCGCTGTATCTCGGCGACGGCCCGGTCCTCGATCCGGGTGGAGAACAGCGTGCGGACGATGATGCGCGCCGTCAGTGCCTGCATCGCGGCATTGACGTCGAAGGCCCGCCCTTCCTCCCACGAGTCGAGCATGGCGCCGATCTCGTGGTCCATCACGGTGGCGTAACCGGCCATCCTCTCGGGACGGAAGGCCGGTTGCATCAGCCGGCGTTGGCGCCGGTGGTCCGCCCAGGAGGACGTGGCCAGGCCATTGCCCGTGAGGAGGCGGACCTTGTCGAAGAGCGGGCCGCCCTTGTCGAAGGTCCGTGCGTCCCGCAGTATCTGCTGGACCAGGTCGGGATGGCAGACCAGGTACGTCCGCTGGGGGCCGAGCCGTACCTCCACCAGATCGCCGTGGGCGGGCAGTGCGGCCAGGAAGTCCAACGGCCGTCGCCGCAGGGGTATCGCATGGCCGAGCAGGGGGAGCCCACCGGGAGCCACGCCCGTGGTCGTGGGGCGCGAGACCGGTGGTGCTTCGTGGGTCGCCGTCAACTCTTGTGCTCCTTCCGGTGTGGCTGCTGAAAGCGCTGGTCCGTTGTCGCCCCGTTTCCCTGGCCGGCCCGGGGCAGGAATCTGGCGATGGGCGCGGTGAGGCTGACCCATCCGGAGGTGGAGCCGTCCCATACGGATCCGTCGCCGAAGTAGCGAGGGGTGAGGTATTCGTACTCCTGGCTGCCGGCGAGCAGATGATCAAGCCCGTCGAGATAGGTGCGGACGTCCGCGCGGGCGCCGAAGGGGCCGTGCCGCACGGTGTCCCGGGCCGCGATGTACGCCCGCTCATGGAGCTCGACCAACTCGCAGACCCGGTCGACGGACTGCTGGAGTGTCAGCCCGTCGTGGCAGCACAGCACCCGTACCGCGTTCATGGGGTCTCCCTGCTCCTTGCGCAGCGACAGCAGGTCGTTGACGAGGATCAGCTGACGCATCGCGTGGGCGTGCATGTCCACGAACCGAGGTGACGCGGCCGGCTCGGTCAGGTCGATCGCGAGGGCGTACTCGGTGAGCAGCAGGATGAAGTCGCAGCCGAAGCTGTCGAGTCGCATGGCCAGGTAGGTGTCGTAGTCCGGAACCGAGCCGGACAGCTGGTAGGGAAGCTCGCTGGTGATGCCCCGCAGGAAGCTGCTCATGCTCGACTTGAAGCGCCGGACCTGATGCGGGCTCAGCCCGGGGCTTATGCGCCGCCACAGATCTCGGGCCGCCCGTCCGAACGGGGAGTTGTCGCTCGCTGCGGCTGCCGTCCCGGCGGCGAAGTCGGCCATGATCCTGTCGAAGACGTCGCGGGCTCCGAGGTGGCTGGCTCCCAGCCCGGTGTGGTCCGCCGCCAGATTGTCGATGAGCCCGACGAAATGGTAGAAGTCGGCAAGATCCAGCACGCGTTGCTCGTCGGCCGTCGGGGCAATGAGGGGTGCGTACAGGCCCACTCGTTCGCGCAGGAGTTTCAGCAGGTCCTCTTCGTCGGCGAAGCACCCTGCCAGCTGCCGGCGCACCCAGGCATTCGACCGGAACTCGATCTGCGCCGCCTTGGGGTGGTACACCACGGGAAGAAGCCGCGGCAGCTCCGGAAGAAAGAATGCCTCGGGCTTCTCGTTCTCGTGCCGGGCGAGCAGCGAGGTGCCCGTGCGCAGCGGTGAGATGTCGGACATGGGGTCCCCCTGGAGTCACGGGATTTCATGGCGGGCGAGCGATGACCACACGTGCGCCGAGGCGCTCAGGAACTGCGTGCGGAGGCTGCGTGAGCCAGCCGGCACAGGGCCGTGATGGCATGCGGGGGTAACGGCGCGCCGTGCAGCGCGCTCAGGGCCCTGCGCCGCCTGCCGCTGATCATCTGTTCCACCGTGGCGCGGGCGCCGGTGGACACCAGAACGCCGCGGATCGCGTCGGCCCCTTCCGTATCGAGGTCCGAGCGGCCCACCAGCGAACGCAGCACGCTCAGTTGCGCGTGATCGGCCCGTGCGATGGCGAGCGCCATCAGCGCGGTGTACTTGCCCTCGCGAAGGTCGTCGTCGACGGGTTTTCCGGTCTCCCTGGGATCGCCGAAGACCCCGAGGAGGTCGTCTCGCAGCTGGAAGGCCTCGCCGACGGGGAGGGCGTAGGCGGTCAGCGCGTCCAGGAGCGCCTGACCGGCGCCCGCGAGCGCGGCACCGATGTGCAGGGGGCGCTCGACCGTGTATTTGGCGGTCTTGAAGCGGCAGATCGTCAGCGCGTGCTCGATGTCGCCGCCCGGCCGTCCGGTGGCCAGCAGATCCAGGCACTGGCCGAGCATGACCTCGCTGCGCATCGTGTCGAGCAGCGGGCGAGCCGCTCGTATCTGTGCGGGCGAGAGCCCTGCCGTGTGGAACATCTCGTCCGACCACGCAAGAGCGAGATCGCCGAGCAGTACGGCGGCGTGGATGCCACGCCGTTCCGCGTGTCCGGGAGTGCGCCGGTCCCGGTGGAATTCGGCCAGGAGCCGGTGCAGAGCCGGCCGTCCCCGACGGGCGTCGCTGTCGTCCATGACATCGTCATGAATGAGAGCGAAGGCGTGGAACAACTCCAAGGACGCGGCGGCCTTCACCACGGGCCCCGGATCCCACGCGCCGCCCGCGGCGTACCAGCCGCACAGGCACATCACCGGCCGGATGAGCTTGCCGCCCGAGGAAAGGAAACCGCGGAGCAGTTCATCGGGTTCGAGCGACGGGGAGGACTGTGCCGTGAGACATTTGCCGTCGAGGAAATCGGCCAGGGCGGAGCCTGCCATGAGCCGGATCCGCGCAAGGTCCGGCGTCGAGTGATCGAGAGTTACGGCCCGATCCTCCGTATTCGTCGCCGCTCGCATGGCCCCCCCAGGGATGCGCCCGTCACAGCGGAGCTCCGGAGGGGACTGCCGCCACCTGCGTCAACCGTCCTGGATGCGAAAGACCTTGGTCCTCCGGGGCTCACGTGGAGCCTTCACGGGGTGGCCGTCGGTAAAACGTGCAACGGTCCCCATGTGCCCCATGGCTCACGATCTGGCGCACAGGGGGGCGCACTTCAGGTTCGGACGCGCCCCATGAGATTCGATGCGCCCTCGGCGGCCGCCGTTCGGTGCCTACGTCAGGCGGCGGGGCCTCAGTCCCGCGGCGATCAGTTCGTCACGCGCGAGGGTCACCATGGGATCGGCACCGCACCGAGTGGCGAGATCCACACCCTGGTACAGCGGCTCGGCGGCCTGCGAAACCCGGCCCGCCCGGCGCAGTGCCGTGCCCAACTCGACCAGGGCACAGGCGAGCTCGTACGCCGAGGGCGATCGCTCCAGTTCCGTGACCGCACGCTGCAGCAGGGTGATGGCCTGCGGCCCGTCGCTGATCCGTGCCATGACGCGCAGCGCATGCCCGGTGGTGGAGGCCGCGCCGAAGCGCTCGGCCCGCTGGACCGCTTTGTGCGCCAGTTTCCGGGCCCGCCCGACATCCGTGCCGTAGGAGGCGAGGGCGAGGCGCAGCAGCCATGGATACAGCCCCGGATTGCGCATCCCGTGTCCGTCCAGCCGCTCTCCCACCCGGGTCAGTTCCGCCGCCGCTTCCTTCGCCAGTCCCCGGGCCAGCAGCAACTCGGCATGGACGGTCTGGGCGTCGGGAAACGTCACGGCAGACGGGAACGGCTCACCGAGACCGTGATCCGCCGCCATCCTCTCCGCCGCGTCGACCTGCCCCCGGGCGAGCAGGATCTCGATCAGGCTTCCGATCGCGTACCAGTGCACGGGCACGTCGGGGCTCACCCGGTCGGCCAGTCGCAGCCCCGCCCTGACGAAATCCTCCGCGTCGGTGAGCCGGCCGCAGCGGAACCGGATGTAGCCGAGGAAGGTGTAGCCGAGTGCGAGGGGAGTGCCTCGCCACCCCTGGCGCTCGAACTCCTCGATGCCGCGGGCGAACAGCTCTTCGGCCCGGTCGGGACGGTCGCAGTACAGGAAGGTGAGTGCCACCAGCGCCGGAACCTCGAACCCCCACCGCTCGTCGGTCCAGCTCATCCGGTTGCTCATCGCCTGCTCGGCGTACTTCAGGGCCGTCGACATCGACTCGCCGCGCACCACGGCGTCCCACCCGCGCAGCCCGAACAGATACCGCTCGGTCTCCTCGCGCCCGGTCAGCCGCTCGGTGAGCTGGGCGAGCCGGCGTGACAGCGCCGGGCCGTCGTGGTCCTCGGAGGTGAAGGCCGCCAGCATGAAGTGCTCGGTCAGCAGCCGCAGCCGACCCCGTGCGTCCGCGGTCGTGCGGGCTTCCTCCTCCATGACGCCCATCGCCTCGGCCAGTCGGTCGCAGTACGCCAGCGCCCGCGCGAGCCGGATCACGATGGCCTGACGCAGCTCGGGCGGCAGGTCGGGCTCGTCCAGCGCCGCCCGCAGATGGTTGACCGCGGTCACCGGGTCGTGTGTCAGCGCCGGCGAACCGAGCTCGTGCAGGATGGCGGCCCGCAGCTCCGCGACCGGAGTTTCGCGCAACGCCCTGCTCAGACAGCGGTGGGCGGCCTCGGGAGCACCCCGGCGCACATACTCGCGGGCCGCGTCGTGCAGCCGCCGGGCCACCGCGTCGTCGCCTTCGGGCTGAGTCTCCAGCAGATGCCGCGCCGCCACCGCCGGACCCAGGCCCGCGTCGATGAGTTCCCACGCCGCTTTGCCGTGCATGGCCGCCCGGGTCCCGCCGGGAATCGCCCGGTACACCGCCGTGGCGATGAGCGGATGCGCGAACTCCAGCCGCTCACCGGGTTTGAGGATGTGCTCGGCCCGCAGCAGGTCCGCCGTCTGCGCGACATTGGCCGGGCCCATTGCCGCCAGGGACGCCGCCAGATCCGGGGTCGCCTCCGAACCGAGAATCGCCACCGCCCAGGCGAGGCGGGTGGCGGACGTGCCCAGTTGTTCGAGCCGGTCCACCAGGCCGCCGCCCATGGTGGTGGCCGCCGCCAGGTCGCGCAGCAGCCGGACATTCTTCTGGACGGGATCGACCTCCCGTTCGCGGATCCTGGCGGCCAGCTCCACCGTTTCGAAGGGATTGCCGCCGGTGACCCGCCACGCCTCCTGGCAGAACCCGTCGTCGACGTCCTTGACGAGCGCCTCCCGCAGCAGCGCGGAGACCGCCGCGGGCGTCAACGGCTCCAGGTCCAGCGGCTGCACCCGGTTCCGCTCCATCATGCCGGTGAACGCCTTGGCGCCCTCGGTCGGTTCCTCCGGCCGGTAGGCCACCACCATCAGCGTCGGCAGATCCTCGGCCTGCCGGGTGAAGGAGGTCAGCCACATCAGGGACTCGAGATCCACCCAGTGCGCATCATCGACGATCATGACCAACGGTCCGCGTCGCAGCGCCACGTTGGTGACCAGCCAGTCCAGGCCGTCCCGCACACCCTGCGGATCGGGTGCCGCTCCTTCCCCCGCGGGGCACAGGCCGATACAGGGCCCGATGATCGCGTACCAGTCGCCCAGCAGCTCGCGCCGCTCACCGTCGGAGTACGAGGCCATCAGCGGCTGGAACAACTGCCGCACCACGTGGAAGGCCACGCCCTGTTCCAGCTCGCCGCCCTTGGCGGACAGCACCCGGCACTCGCGCTCCGCGGCGAGCCTGCGCACCTCGTCCAGCAGGGTCGTTTTGCCCGCGCCCGCGGTGCCCGTGAAGGCCAGCACACCGTCCCGACGGGCCACGGGGGTGGTCGCGCCGGTCTGCGAACGGCTGTTCAGAGCGTCCAACGACGTCTGCGCGACGGTCAGTTCGACGTCTCGCTCCAGAGTGCTCGGGGCGATGGCGATATTCCGACGGCGTCGCTCGCCGGCTCCCGCTCGCGCCCCGCGTTGCTGTGTCTCGGTCCGCCCCACCAGCACTCGTCCCCCTCGCGGCATGGCGCCCTCCATCGCGCGCCGGGAATCCCACCTTGACACAGCGTATCCACCGATCAACGCTCGGCGAGCGACCAACGTGCACATACACCGCGTGCGAGTGAGTGGGGCTACACTGTCGCTTCCTCGCCCGTTTGTGAACGGTGAACGCGTACTTGGGACCGCGTACTTCGGGACGGCGAGCCGCGGGGAGCCCGGTCTCCGGGCGGGCGCGGGTCCGCTCAGCTCGGTTCCCGATCGGCCCGGGCGGCCCACAGACCCCGTACATGGCCCAGATGGCGGGTCATGATCGCGCGCACGGCGCGCTCGTCGCGGTCCAGCAACGCGTCCAGGAGCTCCAGGTGTTCCTCGGCGGAGGCCAGCAGACGGCCCGCCTCCACCAGCGCGGTGAGTCCGTAGAGGCGGGAGCGCCCCCGCAGATCGGCGACCACCTCGACGAGATGGGCGTTGCCGGCCAGGGCGAGCAGCCCCAGATGGAAGCGGGTGTCCGCATCGACGTACGCGATGAGGTCGCCCGCGACCGCCGCGGTCACGATCTCCCGGGCGGCCGGGCGCAGCGCCTCCAGGGAGACCCGGTCGGCCGTCCTGGCCAGCTCCACCACGGTGGGGATCTCGATCAGCGAGCGGATGTGCGTGTACTCGTCGAGCTGCCTGTCGGAGACGGCGGTGACCCGGAAGCCCTTGTTGGGGACCGTGTCGACCAGTCCCTCCTTGGCCAGGTCCAGCATCGCCTCACGTACCGGCGTCGCCGAGACACCGAAGCGGGCGGCCAGCGAGGGGGCCGAGTAGACCTCGCCGGGCCGCAGCTCGCCGGCGATCAGCGCGGCCCGCAGGGCCTCGGCGACCCGCTCGCGGTAACTGCTCCGACGGCCGCCCAGGCGGGGGAGTTCGGGTGCGGCAGACGGTGCGCTGCTGCGTTGGGCGGTCATCGCGTGTCTCCTCGAACGGCTGGTGCCATGTCACGTGCTGCCAGTATGGAGGGCTAGAGCACGAACCCCTCCGGGAAGGGGTCGGTGGGATCGAGCAGATACTGGGCCGTGCCCGTGATCCAGGCGCGGCCGGTGAAGCTCGGCAGCACGGCCGGGATCCCGGCGACCTCGGTCTCGCCCAGCAGCCGTCCGGTGAACTGCGTGCCGATGAAGGACTCGTTCACGAACTCCGTGTGCAGGGGCAGTTCGCCGCGCGCATGCAGTTGTGCCATGCGCGCGCTGGTGCCCGTACCGCAGGGCGAGCGGTCGAACCAGCCGGGGTGGATGGCCATCGCATGCCGCGAGTGACGGGCGGTGGCGCCGGGTGCGTAAAGATGGACGTGATGGCAGCCGCGGATGGAGGGGTCCTCGGGATGGACCGGCTCGTCCTCGGCGTTGACGGCGTCCATCAGGGCCAGCCCCGCCCTCAGGATGTCGTCCTTGCGGGCGCGGTCGAAGGGCAGACCGAACTCCTCCAGCGGCAGGATCGCGTAGAAGTTCCCGCCGTACGCGAGGTCGTACGTCACCGTCCGCCCGTCGGCGAGCACGGCCTTGCGATCCAGGCCGGCACAGAACGAAGGCACGTTCCTGAGCGTGACGTTCCTGGCGGCGCCGTCCTCGACCGCGACCTCGGCGACGACGAGTCCGGCCGGGGTGTCGAGGCGGATGGTGGTGACCGGCTCGACGACCTCCACCATGCCGGTCTCCACCAGCACGGTCGCCACGCCGATGGTGCCGTGCCCGCACATCGGCAGATAGCCGGAGACCTCGATGTAGACGACGCCCCAGTCGCAGTCGGGGCGGGTCGGCGGCTGCAGGATCGCACCGCTCATCGCCGAGTGCCCGCGCGGCTCGTTCATCAGCAACTGCTTGATGTGGTCGCGGTGTTCACGGAAATACAGCCGCCGCTCGTTCATCGTCGCACCGGGGATGGTGCCGATCCCGCCGGTGATCACGCGGGTGGGCATGCCCTCGGTGTGCGAGTCGACGGCGTGCAGGACGAGTTTGCTGCGCACTTTCGAGCCTCCTTGTCAGCCGAGGCCCGCGGCGAGGGCCTTGCCGGTCGCCGCGCGGACGGCGGCCTCCTGTTCGGGCAGCAGCGGGACCCGTGGCGGGCGCACCGGGCCGCCGTGCCGTCCGGCGATGTCCATGGACAACTTGATGGCCTGGACGAACTCGACCCGCGAGTCCCAGCGCAGCAGCGGATGCAGCTGCCGGTACAGGGGAACGGCGGCGGCGAGGTCCCCCGAAACCGCGGATCGGTACAACTCGGTGCACGCGGCGGGCAGCGCGTTCGGGTAACCGGCCACCCAGCCCTTGGCGCCCGCGACGGCGAGTTCCAGCAGTACGTCGTCGGCGCCGATCAGCAGATCGAGCTCCGGGGCGAGTTCGGCGAGCCGGTAGGCGCGGCGGACGTCGCCCGAGAACTCCTTGACGCCATGGATGTGGCCCTCGCCGTGCAGCCTCGCGAGCAGCTCGGGGACCAGGTCGACCTTGGTGTCGATCGGATTGTTGTACGCCACCACCGGCAGGCCCGCCTTCGCGACCTCGGCGTAGTGGGCGAGCACGGACCGCTCATCAGCACGGTAGGCGTTGGGCGGCAGCAGCATCACCGACGCGCAGCCCGCCTCGCCCGCCTGCTCGGCCCAGCGGCGGGCCTCGGCGGAGCCGTAGGCGGCAACGCCCGGCATCACCCGCGCGCCGCCGATCGCGGCCACGGCCGTCTCGACGACCCTGGCGCGCTCCTCGGAGGTGAGCACCTGGTACTCGCCGAGCGAGCCATTGGGTACGACGCCGTCGCAGCCGTTCTCCAGCAGCCAGGCGCAGTGCTCGGCGTACGCGTCGTGGTCGACGGTGAGGTCGTCGCGCAGGGGCAGCGCGGTGGCGACCAGGACGCCGCGCCAGGGGCGGTTCTCCGGGAGGGTCATGAGTGGTCCCCAATCCGATGGTGTGTGACATAGTACTGACGCCGGAGAGCCGCCGGCGTCAGTCCGACTGTTCCTCGTCCTGCCCGGCGAGCACCCCCAGGGGCACCGGCCGGGCGAGCGGTCGCCGCGCCGCGGTGAGCGGGCACCCGGTGAGCCCGGCGACCGCCGGCCCGCACATCCGGCCCTGGCACCAGCCCATCCCGGCCCGGGTGAGCAGCTTCACGGTGCGCAGATCGCCCGCGCCGAGACCGGACACGGACGTCCGGATCTCCCCGGCGGTGACCTCCTCGCAACGGCACACGACCGTGTCGTCCGTGACCCGCTCCGCCCACCCCGCGGGCGGCTCGTACACGACTTCGAGCGCCGCGAAGAACGCGCGCAGCCGGTTCCGGGCGCGGTCCGCGGCGGCCCAGGCGCGCGGGTCGGGCCGACTCCCGTGGAGACGGGCGGCGATGGAACGGCCGGCGATGTGGCCCTCGGCCAGGGCGAGCGTCGCCCCGCCGATCCCGGTCGCCTCCCCGGCCGCCCAGACGCCCGGCACATCGGTGCGCTGTTCGTCGTCCACCCGGACGTCCGTGCCGGAGAGCCGGCAACCCAGGGTCTCGGCCAGGTCGGTGTGCGGCAGCATGCCGTGCCCGACGGCGAGAGTGTCGCAGCGGATACGGCGCCCGCCGCCGGGCACGGTCCGCCCTCCGGCGTCGAGCGGCGCGAGGGTCACCGCTTCCACGCGGTCCGTGCCGTGCGCCTCGACCACGGTGTGGCGGACGAGCGTGCGCACCCGGTGACGCAGCAGGTGGGCCGCGTACCAGGCACCCTCCACGAGCTTGCCGGGCTGCGCGGCCAGGGCGGACGGCCGGCGCAGGAGTGCCCCGGGATCCGCGGACTCCACGAGCGCGACCACGCGCGCGCCCGCCGCCGCGAGCCCCGTCGCCACGGGCAGCAGCAGCGGCCCGGTCCCGGCGACCACGGCGGTGCGTCCCGGCAGCACCAGCCCGCCCTTGAGCATGGCCTGCGCCCCGCCCGCGGTGACGACCCCGGGCAGGGTCCAGCCCGGGAAGGGCAGCACCTTCTCGTAACCGCCGGTGGCGAGCAGGACGGCGTCGGCGCGCACCGCGACACCCTCCTCCTGGGTGGGACCCCGCAGCGCGTGCACGGTGAACCCGTCCGCCCCCGACTTGCGCTCCACGCACCACACATGGTGGTCCGTCAGATGACGGAGGTGTCCGGCCGCGATGTGGTGCTCCAGCCCGGCACGCAGTCGCTCCCAGGTCCGCCAGTCGTGATGGAGGGCCTGCGGGCGGCGCGCGCCGAACGCGGCCGCGGGCTGCCGGTAGAACTGCCCGCCCGCCTCCTCGGCGGCGTCGACGAGGGTGACGTGCACCCCGCGCGCGGCCGCCGCCAGCGACGCGGCGAGGCCCGCCGGTCCCGCCCCGATCACGGCGAGGCGCGGTCGCTCAGCCATCGTGGCCCGTCCCTTCCTGTGTGCGGATCGTGTCGCCCGGCCGTACCGGAACCAGGCAGGCCCGCTGGTTCGGGCGGCCGTTGACGGTCACCAGGCAGTCGAAGCACACCCCGATCCCGCAGAAGACCCCGCGCGCCCGGCCCTCGCGCCGTGTGGTGCGCCATGCGGTCACGCCCGCCGCCCACAGCGCGGCGGCGACCGTCTGGCCGGGCAGCGCCTCGATCGTTCGGCCGTCGAACGTCACCGTGAACGCCGGACCCGGCCGCGCCCCGGCCAACTCAAGGGGATTCATGCGGTGTTCACCTCGTCTCGCGGGAAGCGCTCCGGCCTGAACGGCGTGAGGTCCAGCTCCGCCGCCGTGCCGCTCAGCACCTGGGCGATCAAGTGCCCGGTGCCGGTGGCGAGTCCGATGCCCGCGCCCTCGTGCCCGCAGGCGTGGAACAGCCCGGGCACCCGGGGGTCGGGGCCGATGGCGGGCAGATGGTCGGGCAGGTACGGCCGGAAACCCGCGTACGTGCGCACCGCGCGCACCCGGGCCAGGAACGGGAACAGCCGCGTCGCGCCGGCCGCCAGTGCCCGTACGGCGGGCAGGGAGAACGACCGGTCGAAGCCGACCCGTTCGCGGCTCGCGCCGATCAGGACCGGGCCGGCGGCCGTGCCCTCGACGACCGGTGAGGTCTGCAGCGCGGCCGAGTCGCTGGCGACGTCCGCCACGTAGTCCGCCGCGTACACCTTGTGCCGGACCAGCCGGGGCAGCGGCTCGGTGACCAGGACGAAGCCGCGCCGCGGGAGTACCGGCAGGTGCACGCCCGCCAGACCGGCCAGCTCACCGCCCCAGGTTCCTGCGGCGTTCACCACGGCCGGCGCGTGGATCTCGCCGTGGTCCGTGCGGACCCCGCGCACCGTGCCGGACGGCGTGCGCGGCAGCGCGGTCACCCTCCGGCCGGTGAGGAGGCGGGCGCCCGAGGCGCGCAGCAGGTGGGCGGCGGCCAGCGCCGGCATCACCTGGGCGTCCTGCGGATAGTGCACACCGCCCGCGAGGCCGGGTGCCAGATGGGGTTCGAGCAGGTGGAGCCGGTCGACGCCCACCGCCTCCGCCCTGACTCCGGCCGCCCGCTGCCCGTCCGCGAATCTCTCCAGTGCCAAGAGGCTTTCGGGTGTTTCGGCGACCACGACGCCGCCCTTGGGTTCGTATTCGATCGCCTCGCCCGTCTCCTGCGCCAGCTCGGCCCACAACCGGCCGGACAGCAGCGCGAGTTCGAGCTCCGGACCGGGCTCCTTGTCGGAGACGAGCAGATTGCCCTCACCGGCGCCGGTCGTGCCGCCGGCGACAGGACCGCGGTCCACCACCGTCACGTCGAGACCGGCCCGGGCGGCGTACAACGCGCAGGCCGCGCCCACCATCCCGGCTCCGACCACCACGACATCGCAGGTCAGTCGCTTCCCCACGGCAGTACTATGTCACATGTCGCTGTGCCTGGGGAGGGCCGCGCCAGGGAACGTCAGTCGAACTGGCTCGGGTTCGCGGTCGGGGTCTTGCCGGCGAGGACGTCCTGCAGCCGCAGGGCGCCCGCCTCCACGGACGACACGGTGCTCGGGTGATCGGCGCCCGACGGACCGCCGTTGGTGAGGCTGGCCCCGGAGGCGCCGACCCGGAGCGCGGCGACGTCCTGGGTGAGCGTGACCGGCTGCCCGTCCGCGGTGCCCTGCACCGTCACCGTCAGCCCCTGTCTGGCGTCGCCGGCCTTGGGCAGCGGGAGTTCGACGACCTGGACCGTCCGCTTGCTGCCGTCGGAGGCGGTCGCGGTGAACTGGGCGCACTTCTGCGGAAGGCTCCCCAGCCAGTCCAGGGTCTTGTCCACCGACTCCTTGCCGTAGTCGCCGACCTGGTAGAGCAGCCGGTAGTCCACCGCGGTGAAACCGGTGAGGGCCGACGCGCCGACCGCCCGTCCCAGCAGCGTGTCCGAGTACATGCTGTCGAGGAGTTTCTGGCAGTCGGCGGCACTGGACTTGCCGCTGAGGAACTGGGCGACGTCGACCTTGCCGACGAGCAGTTGGTTGCGCCAGGCCGCCGCGTTGTCGACCTGCGTCCAGTCGCCCTCGATGTCGGCCTCGGTGATCAGCGCGGCCTTCGCCCCCGGCCCGGTCAGGGCGGCCGTGGCGGACGGCGAAGGGGGCCGCTGGGCCGCTGGCGAGGCGGGCGCGGCCTGCGGGGAACCGCCGTCCTCCGAGCAGGAGACCGTGGCCAGGAGCGACCCTGCGGCCAGGGCCGAGGCGAGAACACGTGCGGGACGGTACGGACGCTTCATCGCGGCGGGCCTCCTGTGGAACGCGGTACGTCCTTCCACGCCACCACCGCTCCCGGCGGGCGACCAGCGCACCGGGCCGTTCGGGTGAAGCGCTCCGCGGCTGCTCAGGCGGAGCCCTTTCCCTTCCTCGGCCGGCTCGGACGGCGATGGCGCAGGTGGAAGCGGTGCCTGTGCCGGTCGTCCCTCCGCGATCCGGCGCGGCCGGCGAGTTCGGGCGTCGTGACGTGGACGTTCCGCCCGCGGCAGAGGGGGCAGACCGCGTCGGTGAGCGGCGACCGTACGGGCCGGCCCGCCTCGTCGACGTACTCCAGTGTGTCCAGCGACGTCGGGTCGGTGAAGAACACCACCTGGAAGACGGCCTGCCACACGTATCGGCAGTCCCGGCACGCGAACACGAACGTCTCGGGCACGGCCCCCGGCACCGCACCGGCCCCGGGGCGTGGATCGTCCGCCATGGGATCCGGCTCCTTCCGCACACATCGGCCCGCTTCCAGCGCACCGCGCCGCCTGGCGTACGGCAACTCGAACCCCCGTGGACCGCGGGCCTGACATGATCGGCACCATGGCCCCGCGCATCGCCCCCGCCGACGTCACGGACATCCAGGAGGTCCTCGCGGACCACTCCCGCTACTGGGGCGGGCGCGATCTGCGCGGGCTGCACCTGATGGCGCTGGTGCACGAGTTCGGGTCCACCTGTCTGGTCGCGCGCGACGAGGACGGCATCCGCGGATACCTCATCGGCTTCGTCACCCCGGACCGCACCGGATACGTGCACCTGGTCGCCACGCGCGACGACGTCCGCGGCACCGGTCTCGGCCGCGCCCTGTACGGAGCCTTCACCGACGCGGCCCGCCGGCAGGGTGCCGTCCGCCTGAAGGCGATCACGACGGTCGGCAACGAGGGCTCGGTCGCCTTCCACCGCGGTCTCGGCTTCGACGTACGGGTGGAGGAGGAGTACAACGGGCCCGGCCGGCCCCGGGTCGTCTTCAGCCGGACCCTGTAGCCGGGGCCGCGAGGCGCCGTGCGGCCGAGGACGTCACCCTCCCCCGAAGGTGACGTCCTCGACCGCTCCCCCGGCGCCGGACTGTGGCCCGGACATCCGCGTCGCGGCCCGTGCTGTCACCAGCACATGACGGCCGTCTCGCCCGAACCCCACGTGGAGTACAGGCGGACGCGGACGAAATAGCGGCGGCCCTTGACGAGCCGTACCTTGGTCGCCGCGTTGTGCGGTGCGCCCCCGTCGTCCCGGCCGCAGAGATAGCGCGGCTCGCCGTCGCGCTCCTCGAAGACCACGACCACACCGTCGCCGTCCCCGAAGGTGCCCACCGTGTACTCGCGGGTCTCCGGCGGCTCGACGGCGAAGTCGGCCTGCTCACCCGGGCCGAGGCGCAGCGGCACCGAGCGGAACGGCACCAGCGCGGCCGGCCGGGGCCGGTCCGCCGGCGGGTACCAGCGCAGCACGAACTCCTTGTCGGCCGGGGACAGCGTCCCGGGCGGGTGCAGACCCCCGCGGAACTGCTCCGGCTCCAGGATCAGCCCCGACGAGAAGGGGTACTCCATGATCGACTGCGGGTCCCACACCGAACCGTTCACCTCGGCCGGGTCCAGCTTGCGCAGGATGTTGTGGAACGTCCTGTCCCGGCTCCAGTGGTTCGGGGGGCCCGCCAGATCGGCGTACACGGCCTCGTCGTCCCAGTGGATGCCGGCGAACGGGCTCTGGTGCTCGTGCAGCATGCCGAGCGCGTGCCCGATCTCGTGCAGGGCCGTGCCGCGCTGCCCGGGCGCGGTCAGGTCCCAGCCCAGGTTCATGGTGCGCTCGTTCAGACCGGTCGAAAGCGCGTCCCGGCCCACCGTCGACCAGGAACCGTCGCCGGCCTGGAACCCGATCCTGAGCTCCGCCTCGCGGCGGTCGGAGACCTCGGCGAACGACACCCCGATGCCGAGGTCCCGCCACTCCTGGAAGCATTCGCGCACGACGTCCTGCTGCTCCTTCGCGCCCGCCCACGAAACCCGGCGGGTCTCGCCGGTCCCCGGGACGGGGATCACCGAGGCGTCGGCGTCGGAGTCGGCGTCGAAGAAGTAGTAGTGCAGAACCGTGCCGTTGACCCACATCCGGCTCCCGCTCAGCAGCGCGCTCAGGCGTTCGGCGGCCAGCCCCGGCGGAAAGGACGGGGCCGACTGCTGCGCGAGCGAGCAGTAGCGCTGGGTCATGCGCCCAGCCTGCCGCCGGCCCTGTCCCGGCGCCTGAGTCGAGGGCTACTCAAGTCCCCCTGTATCAGGAGTGAGTATGCGGGCTCTTGATGTCGTGACGACTTACGCACAGGACGCGAAGACCCTCGAACTGCCCTGGCCGTTCACCGGCCGGGAGGACGAACTGGAGCTGATCCGCCGGTCCTTGACCGCCGGACGCCACGGCATCGTGGTGACCGGACCGGCGGGCTGCGGCAAGACCCGGCTCGTCACGGAGGCCGTGCGCGGCACCGACGGGGCCCGGGTGACCGGGACGCCGCAGTCCCGTGGGCTGTCCTTCGCCGCGTTCGCGCACCTGTTGCCCGAGTCGGTCTCGCTGCACCGCGCGGTGCACATCCTGTCCGGCGTACGACTGCTCGTGGTGGACGACGCCCATCTGCTCGACGAGGCCTCCGCCGCCCTGGTCCACCAGCTCGCCGTGCACGGCCGCACCCGTCTGGTCGTGGTCGCCTCGGACGGCGCCCCCGTACCCGGCGCGGTGTCCCGGCTGTGGACCGGTGAACTCCTGCCGCGGCTGGCCCTGGAGCCGCTGCCGCGCGAGGACACGGCCCGGCTGCTCGCCCTGGGCGGCGCCCTGGAGCGGCTCACCGTGAACCGGCTGCACCGGGTGTGCCGGGGCGATCTGCGGCTGCTGCGCGACCTGCTGGGCGCGGTGCGCGAGTCCGGGCTGCTGACGCGCGTACCGGACACGGACGAATGGGCGTGGCGGGGGCCGCTCCCCGTGACCCCCACCGTGCGCGAGCGCACCGCCCCGGTCCTGGACCGCCGTGGTCCCGCAGAGCGGGAGACCCTGGAACGCCTCGCCTTCGCCGGACCCCTGCCGCCGCAGCTGGACGACCTCGACCTGGCGGCCCTGGAACGCCTGGAGGCGGACGGCCTGATCCGGGTGGACGACCGCGGCGCCGCCCACCTGGCCCACCCCCTGCACGGCCCGGCACTGCGGGCCACCGCCGGACGGCTGCGGGCCCGACGGCTGGCCCGCACACCGCAGCAGTGCGGGGCGGCGCTGGAGGCCGAACGGGACGCGCTGGCACGCGGGATCGAGGACCTGGACGTACGGGGGACGCCGACGCCCGTGGGGGAGTGGCTGGCTGAGGAGGGCGCGCCGGTACCGGCCGGCTACGCGGCCGTACGCGCCCGGTACGCGCGGCTTCGGGGGGAGCTGCGGGAGGCGGCGGCATGGGCGAGGGAGGGGCTGCGGTGGGCGCCGGACGACGCGTCCTGCCGCGGTGAACTCGCCCGGGCTGCCGAGCAGTTGGGTGAGGTGACGGCGGCGGACGAGGCGACCGTGGCCCGGGGGGACGTCGACGGCGCCGCGCGGGCGGCCGCCGGGGGCGACACGTACGCCCGCTACGACGCCGTACGGCTCGGCACGCCCGAGCAGGCCACCGGCCGGCTGCCGGCCGGCGGGGTCTTCGCCCGCCATGCCGACGCGCTGGCCCGCGGGGACGGTGCCGCGCTGGACCGTGCCGCCGAGGCCCTGGAGGAGCGCGGCTTCCTGCTGTTCGCGGCCGAGGCGCACGCCCAGGCCGTACGCGCGCACCGCGATCCGCGTGCCGCCCGCACCTCCCGCACCCGCGCGGTCGCCCTCGCCCGTCGCTGCCAGGGTGCCCGCACCCCGGCCCTGGCCGGCCTGGTCCTCGGTGAACTCACCGCCCGGCAGCGGCAGATCGTCACCCTCGCGGCCGCCGGGCTGAGCAACCGCCAGATCGCCGAACAGCTGACCCTGTCGATCCGCACCGTCGGCAACCACCTCTACAGCGCCTACACCCGCCTCGGCGCCGCCGACCGCGGCGCCCTGCCCTGGCTGGTCGACCTGCCGGCCACCGAGTCGGCCTGAGGCCCGCCCGGGGCGGGCAGGCGCGAGCCCGGTGCCGGGTGGTGCGTCTCGTCCGCCCCTCGCCTCACGCCGCGCCGAACGCCGCGAACGCCCACCCCGTCGCCTGGTGCACCGCGTCGCCCGGCAGTGCGAAGCGGGCGTCGCGGAGGGCCTCGGCCAGGGAGAGGCCGGCGCCCAGGCCCTTGTGCAGGGCGAGCATCAGCGGCACCACCGCGGCGTCGTTGACCGGCGCGCTACTCGCCACCACCCCGGCCGTGCCCAGCGGCAGCAGCGCCGTGACCAGACCGAGCAGCTCGTCGGCGCCGACCGAGGCGAGCCGGGCGGTGTCGCAGCTGGACAGGATGATCCGGTACGGGCTGCGGTCGAGACGCTCGAAGTCATGCACGATCAGCGGGCCGTCGGCCATCCGCAGCGAGGAGAACAGGGGACTGTCCGCCCGGAACGTGCCGTGCGCCGCGATATGGGCCAGCGCGGCGCCGTCCAGCTCCTCCAGCACCCGGGGCACCTGCGCGTCGTCGTACTCCAGGACCTTCGCGGTGCCGTACCGGTCGGCCAGCTCGGGCACTTCGGCGCCGCCGGTGGCCAGTCCCGGCCCGCGCACCAGGACATGCGCCCCGGCCGGCGGCGGCTCCGTCTCCCGGGCCCGCAGCCAACTGCTCGCCGACGGCGACACACTGAGCACCCGGTCCCGCAGCGAGGGCAGCAGCGCCCAGGGCACGCGGTGCAACGCGCCGGGCGGCACCACCACGACCGGCCCGGAGCCGAGGTGCGGCACGGCCCCGCCGAGCAGCAGTTCCTCCAGCCGCCGCCCGGCCGCCTCGACCAGCGGCAACCGGCCCTCCGCCCCCGGGTGCGCCAGGCGCCGCAGCCCCGCCTGGACGTGCTCGGCCTCGGCCACCGCCTCCGCGAGCGCCCCGCCGTCGAACCGCCGTACCCGCCCCTGCCCGCACAGCAGCACATGCACCCGCCCGTCGAGCACCGCGAGTTCCACCAGCCGCCCGTCGCCGAGCCGGTCGAGGAGCCGGCCGGGGTCGAAACGGTCCCCGTAGCCGGGCGCGTCGCCATGCGTGTGGTGGGTGCGGGAACGGATCTCCCGTTCCAGGCGCCGCTGTTCGCGCTCCAGGGCGGGCACCGGGCGGCCGTCCATGCGGGCGGCCTCCGCGCGGGCCGCGATCTCCCGGAACGCGGTCAGACCGCTCAGCAGCGCCGGATCGGCGGGCGGCCGGGTGGGCGGCGCGGACAGCACCGTGGCCCGCCAGCGCTCGCTCCACACCAGCAGTCGCCGAGGACCGCCCTGGGCGAGGCTGGCCTGCTGGGCCAGTGCGGCGAGTTCCGCACCCTGCGCGGTGGCCCGGGCCCTGAGCTCCGAGGCGCCCAGCGTCATCCGATGGTCGTCGAGGACGTCCAGACCGCGCCGGCAGGCCTCCAGGACCCCCCGCCCGGAACCGGCCGCCCGCGCCCGCAGCGCCTGCGCGGCCCATCCCGTCATCCGGGCCAGCGGCGGCCCGCCGCGTCTGCTGCGCGCGGCCACGGCCAGATGCCGCTCCGCGTCCGCCGTCCAGCCCAGGGACAGTGCGATCCGGCCCGCGAGCAGCGAGGCCTCCGGCGCCGACGGCGAACCGAAGGACGCCAGCCGCTCGGCGACCGCGGCCGCGTCGGCGACCAGCCGCCCCGAACTGCGCCCGGCGGCCACCCGGGCCTCGATCAGCACCAGCCGTGCGTGCGTCTCCCACCAGGTGCGCCGCTGCCCGGCGAACAGCCGTACGGCGACGGCGGCCCGGGCGATGGCGGTGTGCGGGTCCCCGGCCGACCGGGCGGCCCGCGCGGCGGCGAGCAGCAGCTCGGCCTTGCGGGTGGACTGCCCGCCGATCTCGTCGAGCACCCCGATCGCCGCGTCCGCCTCGGCCAGCGCCTCCGGGGCCAGCCCGGCGGCCATCAGCACCTCGCAGCGCCGGATGTAGAGCATGAAGGTGGGCGTGCCGAGCTTGGCGTACCGCTCCTCGGCCTCGTCCAGCAGCCGCAGCGCCGCCGGAATGTCACCCGACCGGAACGCCGTCAGGCCCCGGCTCTCCACCGCGTCGGCCTTGTCGTGCTCCTGGCCCGTGGTGTCCCACAGCCGCTCGGCCGAGGTGAAGTCGGCGTCGGCCCGGTCCACGGCGCCGAGCGCCAGATGCACCGTCGCCCGCAGGGTCAGCGCCCGTGCCGTCCAGATGACGTCGTCCGCCTGACGCAGCACGGGTATGGCGCGGCGTACGTCCTCCAGTGCCTCCCGGTGGTGACCCAGTACCCACCAGACGTAGGCGCGGCGGTACAGCACACGGGCCCGGGTGTGTCCGCTCCCGCGCGCGACACCGCGCTCGAACGCCGAAAGACCCTGCCGTGTGCGCCCCGCATGCACCAGTGCGACCCCCAGCGTGGCGAGGACGTCCGCCTCCCGGTCCGGCGTCTGAGCGCGCGCGGCGAGGTCGCGGGCGCGCCACAAGTGGCGCAGGGCGATGCGCATGTCGCCGAAGTCCCGTTGCCAGATACCGATCACCTGATGCGCGACGGAGGCGTGCAACGGCGGCGGATCGGCGTCGAGCACCAGCTCCGCCCTCGCCAGCGCCTCGTTGGGAGCGGCGAACACCATCGGCAGCAGTTCGAGAACCGAGTCGCTTCCCGCTGTCACCCCTCGGATGTTAGTGGTCTTCGGATACCCGTCATACACGTCATACGGGTTTGGTCCGGGTCGTCGTCGGCTGTATCAATCGATGGTTCCGCCGCTCTGACTGACGACCGCCGCACCAGTGGGAGGACACGCCATGGCACCTCAGCGATTCCACGAGCAGTTCGACCAGATCCAGCGCTCCATGCCCGATGTCCCCCTGGCGATGGGGCCGGACGACTCCGCCGAGTTCTTCTACGAAAAGGGCTTCGTGCTGGCCCGTGACGGTGAAGAGGCACGGGCCGTCGAGGACACCGTGCGCGCGCACTTCACGCAGACCACCGGCCTGGTCGCGGACCATGTGCGCCGGGCGGGCCCGGTGGAGAACCGGACGGGCATCACCCGCATCCAGGTCGGCGACCCGGGCCACGGCGACCGCAGCGGCGACCCAGCGGTCGGACACGCGCTGCGGGCCATGCGCGAGGCGGAGGGCCGCCGGGGGCACCGGCTGATCAGCCGCAACCACGTGGTCTCGATCGCGGTCAACGCCTGTCCGGGCGATGAACCAGTACCCGCCCCACTCACCCAGCCACCGAACCCGGCGACGGCCGAGACGCCGTACGACCAGGACACCGCCGTCGGAGTCCTCGTCATCGACACCGGGCTGATGCACGACTACCGGTCCTACCCGCTGCTCGCCCACACCGAGGGCGACGGCCAGATCAGGGAGACCGACGAGGCGGGCGTCCTCCAGCAGTACGTCGGCCACGGCACGTTCATCGCCGGGCTCGTCGCGGCCGTGGCGCCCAACACCGACGTCACCGTCCGCAACACCCTCAACGACGCGGGCGCCATCCTGGAGTCGGACTTCGGCACCAAGCTCTTCGAGGCCGTCGACCAGGGCGGCTGGCCCGACATCATCAGCCTCTCCGCGGGCACCTCCAACGGCCGCACCGACGGTCTGCTCGGCATCGACGCCTTCATGCGGGAACTGCGCGCCCAGGGCACCTTGTTGGTCGCCGCGGCCGGCAACAACGGCAGCGCCACCCCGTTCTGGCCCGCCGCCTACGCCTCCCTGCCCGACTACGAGGACGCCGTCCTGTCGGTCGGGGCGCTGCGCGGCGACGGCGAGTTCGGCGCCTGCTTCAGCAACCACGGCTCCTGGGTGAAGGTCTACGCCCCCGGCGAGCGCCTCACCAGCGCCCTCACCGGCTTCGACGGGCCCGTGCCGTATGTCTACCAGCACTCCACCTACGACGCCTGCCGGTTCGGCTTCACCTATGCCTGCACCTGCCAGTACCCGCGCCACACCGGCGTGTTGAGCGAGGAGCGGGAGAGCACCTCCGCCAAGCCGGACCAGGTGATGTTCGAGGGGTTCGCGCAGTGGAGCGGAACGTCGTTCGCCACTCCGGTCGCGGTAGGGCTCGTCGCCGCCCAGATGACGGCGCACAAGGAGCGCGACCCGCGCGCGGCGCGCAAACAACTCCTGGAGAACAACACCGAGTACGCGGAAGTGCGCGGGGCGCACGTACCGGCCCTGCGCCCGGCGACCTGGCGCCCGGCCACTGTCGTGCGACTGGCACCTCCCGCATGAGGGCCGGAACCCTCCCCTCCACGGCGTACGATGACATGCCGTACACGAGGGGTGAGGCCGTGGACCGAGCAGAGGTCGGCGCGTTGGTCCAGTCTGCCGCCGTCGACGGGGACGCGGCTGCCTGGAAGGCGCTCGTTGAGGGGTTGAGCCCGCTGGTGTGGTCGGTCGTGCGCGCGCACCGGCTCTCGGACGCCGACGGCCACGAGGTGTACCAGACCGTGTGGTTCCGCTTCGCGCAGCACCTCGGCCGGATCCGGGAACCCGACAAGGCGGGGTCCTGGCTGGCCAGCACGGCGCGGCACGAGTGCCTCAAGGTGATCAGGGGCCTGACGCGGCTGATGCCGACCGACGATCCCCAGGTGCTGGACCGGGCCAGCGAGGACCGCACGCCCGAGCAGTCGCTGATCGACTCCGAGGAGCAGGCCGCGGAGGCCGAGCGCATCCGGTGGCTGTGGCAGGAGTTCGAGGAACTCGGCGAGCGCTGCAGGCAGTTGCTGCGGGTCCTGATGGCCTCGCCACCGCCGAGCTATGTCGAGGTGTCCGCCGCGCTGGGCATCGCAGTGGGCAGCATCGGACCGCTGCGTCAGCGCTGTCTGCGCAGGCTGAGGGCGCGACTGGACGCACGGGGGGCGCGGTGAGCGAGATGAACGGCGACATGAGCGGTGGGATGAACGGCGACGGGAACGGCGGCGTGAACGGCAGGGGCGACGACGGCCTCGCCCCGGACGAGGCCTTCGCGGATGCGGAGTTCGACGCCGAGTTCGATGCCGGACTTCTGGAGGAGGAGTTGCGGCAGGCAGCCGCGATACTGGACCCGGTCCCGGCCGAGCTGCGCCAACTGGCCATCGAGGCCTATGCGTTGCACGACCTCGATGCCGGCATCGCCGAGCTGACCTTCGACTCCCTGGTCGACGCGATCCCGGTGAGGGGGGCGACGGACCCGCCGCGGATGCTGACCTTCCGCGCCGGCGAGCTGACCGTCGACGTCGAGGTCACCGGTGCGGGTCTGATGGGCCAGGTGCTGCCGCCCCAGCAGGCCCGGATCGAGGTGCTCGGCGGCCTCCAGGCGGCGGCCCAGGTCCCGGTGGACGCGATGGGCCGCTTCACCAGCGACACACCCCCCGCGGGTCCGTTCGCACTGCGCCTGCGCACCGGTGGAAACGTCATCGTGACGGAGTGGCTCAGGGCCTGACCTTTCCGGCCCCGTCCGCGGACCCTGCCCGTGGGGTCCGCGGTTCCCGCCAGGTGACCGGCAGGGTCCGCGGGCCGCGGATCATCGTCCTGCGGCGCCAGGTCACCTCGTCGGGCGGGACCGCCAGACGCAGGCCGGGCAGACGGTCCAGTACGGCATCGATCAGCAGTTCGGTCTGCAGTCTGCCGA
Source organism: Streptomyces sp. NPDC025638 (assembly GCF_055558775.1). Lineage (NCBI taxonomy): Bacteria > Bacillati > Actinomycetota > Actinomycetes > Kitasatosporales > Streptomycetaceae > Streptomyces > Streptomyces sp. NPDC025638. Next base: position 438,512 of record NZ_JBVHLX010000007.1, read on the forward strand.
GGACGGCGCCGGTGCAGTGGTGCGGGCCGTTGCCGAAGGCGAGGTGCGGGTTCGGAGCGCGGTCGGGGTCGATGCGGTCCGGGTCGGAGAAGACCTCCGGGTCGCGATTGGCGGCCAGATAGGAGACGTACACCGGCTCGCCCGCGCCGATCCGCACGCCCCGCACAACGACGTCCTCCAGGGCGATGCGGGCCAGACCCACGGTGCTGCGGTGCGGGATGTAGCGCAGCAGCTCGTCGAGGACGGTGGCGCGCGCCTCGGGACGGGTACGCAGCCGGTCCAGCAGCCCGGGCCGGGTGAGCATCAGGAACAGCATCTGGCCGCAGTTGTGGGTGACCGCCTCACCCCCGATCTGCAGCGGACCCGCGAGGCCGGCCGCCTCCTCCTTGCTGATCCCGCCCCGGGCCACCGCGGCGCCGAGCAGCGAGTACACCGAGTCGTCGGAGCTGTCGGCGCGGGCCCGGATCGTCTCGGTGATCCACCCGTACAGGCCGTTCTTCGCCCGGTCGGCGGCCTCGGCCCCACCGGAGGTGGAGATGATCCGCCGCGTCCAGCCGTGCACCCGCTCCCGGTCCGCTGCGGGCACGCCCATGACCTCGCTGACCACGGCGATCGGAAACGGCTCCAGCAGCCGCTCGATCAGATCGGCCGGCGGCCCCTCCCGTACGACCCCGTCCATGATCCCGTCGAGGATCTCCCGCGCGCGGGGCCGCAGCCGCCGCATCGCCGCCGCCGTGAACGCTCCGGCGACCGGCCTGCGCAGCCGGTTGTGGTCGGGCTGGTCGGCGAACGCCAGCGAACCCGGGCGCGGCTTGAAGTGCGGGGCCAGCCGGGTCACCTGGCGCCGGGTCAGCTCCGCACGGCTGAACCGCGGATCGGTGGTGATCGCCCTGACGTCCTCGTGGCGGGTGGCCAGCCACGCCCAGCCGTCGCCGAACGGAAGCCGGATACGGGTCAGCGGACCCTCGCGCATGAGGTCCGCGAGGACCGGGTCGAACTCCGTCCCCGCCAGGTCGAGGGCGGGCCAGTCCCGCACGGGCGGCGCGTCCCGGCCGACGGCCGTGCCCCGCTCCGTGCCGGCGTCCTCCGTCATGTTCTCCACCCTGGTACGAGGGCCGGCGCCTGTCCTGCAGGAGTGCTCCAGGAGGAGTGCTGCATGAGGAGCGCTGCACGAGGAATCAGCCGCCGACGGCGACGCGGTCCACGCCGTCGATCAGGGCGGCCAGCGCCGACGCGAGCCGGGACAGCCCTGGCCCGGCGGGCCCGCCGGGCTCGGTCATGTACGTGTCCCGGCGGATCTCCACCATCAGCGCGCCGACCCGCGGGTCCTTCCCGTAGAACTCCAGTGGTACGTAAGCCCCGCTGAAGGGGCTGTCGAGTCCGGTCTCCCCGCACCCGGCGAACGCCTCGCGGGCCAGCTCCGCGAGCGCGGCCGGCGTGTGGAAGGCGTCGGTGCCCACACAGACCGGCGGCCGTGGGCCCGCGCCGTGCAGCTCGTAGGGCAGCCGCTCGGTGGGGTAGGAGTGGACGTCGATCACGACGGCCCGCCCGGTGGCGGCGAGCCGGTCGCGCACCGCCTCGGTCATCGCCCGCGCGTACGGCCGGAAATACCGGCCGAGCAGCGGCTCGGGGTCGGTGTCCTCGCGGCGCAGGGGAGCACGATGCGTGGTGCGGGTGTAGACGGCGCCCATCCCGACGGAGAGCATCTCCTCCCGCTCGTCCGGGAACCGCTCCGGGTCGACGACCAGCCGCGACAGTCGGTTCACGAACCGCCAGGGGGTGGCACCGGCCAGCTCCGCCGCGGCCCGTGCGATCTCGGCGGTGTGCGCGTCGACGATGTGGTCGAGCTCCCTTTCCAGCGCCGCGTCGTCCAGCACGATGCCCTTGCGCACGTCGGCCGGTATCTCCCGTGCGGAGTGCGGCACATGAAGGATCACCGGGGAGTCGTCGGCACCGGGCAGGAGCTCGAAGGACGGTGCGGCAGGGGTCATGGGCTGCTCCCGGGGCGTTGTCAGTGGCGTGCTGCATGATCGAAGGTGCCACATCGGGCGACGACCGAAGGGCGGGGCCGCATGCCCATCAGCAACGAGCAGGTGATCGCGCATGGGTTTCTGCGGGGCCTGTACCGCGACGACTACTACCCCGACCGGGTGGTGGACCGGGGCAGGGAGATCCTGCTGCGCCTGTTCGAGCGCATCGAGACGGAGCGACCGGCGGACCTGCCCGCGCTGTACGTCCTGACCCAGGCGGCCACGGACGAGTTCAACGACCTGCAGGCCGAGTTCGAGGCGGCCGACAGCGAGATCGAGACGGTGGCCCGCGAGGAGATGGCCGAGGACTTCGGGTTCGTCGCCCACGCCTATGGCTTCGTCGACGCGGATGTGGAGGAACCGATCGCCACGAGGGACTGGTGAGGGCCACGCGGGGCTGGTGAGGCCGCCGACAGCGAGTGCTGGGCATCCCGGGAGGATCCTCACCGGCACAGGCACGGAGCCTCGGAAATCACCCTCGGAGTCCCGCACTTCACGGGCCGGACCCCGGCTGCCCGCGCAGCCCCCGGCCCCGCCTGGAAATGCCCCGCCCCGGTCGGGGGTGCCGACCGGGGCGGGGTTCCTCACGGGGGCGGCCGGTGTGCCGCAGGCGTCATGCGTCAGCTCAGGGACGCGAGCGCCTCGTTCCAGGTGGCCGACGGGCGCATGACCGCGTCCGCCTTGGCCTTCTCCGGCTTGTAGTAGCCGCCGATGTCGGCCGGGGAGCCCTGGACGGCGATCAGCTCGTCGACGATCTTCTGCTCGTTGGCGGCGAGCGTCTCGGCGATCGGGGCGAAGGCCTTGGCCAGGTCGGCGTCGTCGGTCTGCCGGGTCAGCTCCTGCGCCCAGTACAGGGACAGGTAGAAGTGGCTGCCGCGGTTGTCGATGCCGCCGACGCGACGGGTCGGGGACTTGTCCTCGTTGAGGAAGGTCGCCGTGGCGCGGTCGAGGGTGTCGGCGAGGACCTGGGCGCGGGCGTTGCCGGTGGTCTTGCCGTACTGCTCGAAAGCCGGGACCAGGGCGAAGAACTCACCGAGCGAGTCCCAGCGCAGGTAGTTCTCCTTGAGCAGCTGCTGGACGTGCTTCGGCGCGGAACCGCCGGCGCCCGTCTCGAACAGGCCGCCGCCCGCCATCAGCGGGACGACCGACAGCATCTTGGCGCTGGTGCCCAGCTCCAGGATGGGGAAGAGGTCGGTGAGGTAGTCACGCAGGACGTTGCCGGTCACCGAGATGGTGTTCTCACCGCGGCGGATGCGCTCCACCGACAGCTTGGTCGCCTCGACGGGGGACAGGATGCGGATGTCCAGGCCCTCGGTGTCGTGCTCCGGCAGGTAGGCCTTGACCTTGGCGATCAGGTTGGCGTCGTGCGCGCGGTTCTCGTCCAGCCAGAACACGGCCGGGTCGCCGGTGGCGCGGGCGCGGGTGACGGCCAGCTTCACCCAGTCCCTGATCGGGGCGTCCTTGGCCTGGCAGGCGCGGAAGATGTCGCCGGCGGAGACGGTCTGCTCCAGGACGACGCTGCCGTCCTGGTCGACCAGGCGGACGGTACCGGTGGTCGGGATCTCGAAGGTCTTGTCGTGGGAGCCGTACTCCTCGGCCTTCTGCGCCATCAGACCGACGTTCGCGACGGAGCCCATGGTGGCCGGGTCGTAGGCGCCGTTGGCCCGGCAGTCCTCGATGACGACCTGGTAGACGCCGGAGTAGGAGGAGTCCGGCAGCACCGCGAGGGTGTCGGCCTCCTGGCCGTCCGGGCCCCACATGTGGCCGGACGTGCGGATCATCGCCGGCATCGAGGCGTCGACGATGACGTCGGACGGCACGTGCAGGTTGGTGATGCCCTTGTCGGAGTCGACCATCGCCAGCGCCGGGCCCTCGGCGAGCTCGGCCTCGAAGGAGGCCTTGATCTCGGCGCCCTCCGGCAGGGCCTCGACGCCCTTGAGGATGCCGCCCAGACCGTCGTTCGGGGTCAGACCGGCCGCGGCGAACGTCTCGCCGTACTTCGCGAACGTCTTCGGGAAGAAGGCGCGCACCACGTGACCGAAGACGATGGGGTCGGAGACCTTCATCATCGTGGCCTTCAGGTGCACGGAGAACAGGACGCCCTCCTCCTTGGCGCGGGCGACCTGCGCGGTCAGGAACTCGCGCAGCGCGGCCACGCGCATCACGGAGGCGTCGACGACCTCGCCCTCAAGGACCGGTACCGACTCGCGCAGGACGGTGGTGGAGCCGTCGTCGCCCTTGAGCTCGATGCGCAGCGAACCGGCCTTGGAGATCACCGTGGACTTCTCGGTGGAGCAGAAGTCGTCCGCGTCCATGGTCGCCACGTTGGTCTTGGAGTCGGAGCTCCAGGCGCCCATGCGGTGCGGGTGGGTCTTGGCGTAGTTCTTGACCGAGGCCGGGGCGCGGCGGTCGGAGTTGCCCTCGCGCAGGACCGGGTTGACGGCGGAGCCCTTGATCTTGTCGTAGCGGGCGCGGATCTCGCGCTCCTCGTCGGTCTTCGGGTCGTCCGGGTAGTCCGGCAGGGCGTAGCCCTTGCCCTGCAGCTCGGTGATGGCGGCCCTGAGCTGCGGGATCGACGCCGAGACGTTCGGCAGCTTGATGATGTTGGCCTCGGGGGTCCTGGCCAGCTCGCCCAGCTCGACCAGCGCGTCGGGGATGCGCTGGTCCTCGTTCAGATACTCCGGGAAGACGGCGATGATGCGCCCGGCCAGTGAGATGTCGCGGGTGTCGACCGCGACACCGGCCTGCGAGGCATACGCCTGGATCACCGGCAGGAACGAATGCGTCGCCAGGGCCGGGGCCTCGTCTGTGTAGGTGTAGATGATGGTCGAGTCAGTCACCGGGTGCTCCGCTCCACGTCTGCAACATTGCTCGACATCAAGATATCTCGTGACCGCCCCCGACTCGACAGGGGCCCGCGACTCGAAAGATCGCCGTCCGCCACCTCGCGCTCGATCCGGCGGCAGGGCACGTCCACCGCATGGGCGCGCTCCGCGCGGGTCGGCTCGGATCCCTCGGGGATGCGGGGATGCGGGGATGCGGGGGTCCGGGAGAGGCGCCATGCCGTTTCCGAGCGTACGGCGACCGCTCCACGGACCCCGCAAGCCTCCCGGCCGCTACTCGAAGGCGGCCGGGCTCGACGTCATGTCGTCGGCGTTGCGCTGCTGCGGAATCATCACCGCGCCCTGCTGCAGCGCCACCGTCCGGGTGGGGGACGGGATGCGGATGCCCTCCTCGCGGTAGCGGCGGTGCAGGCGCTTGATGAACTCGTGCTTGATCCGGTACTGGTCGCTGAACTCGCCCACGCCGAGGATCACCGTGAAGCCGATCCGGGAGTCGCCGAAGGTGTGGAAGCGGATGGCGGGCTCATGGTCCGGCAGCGCGCCGGTGATCTCGGTCATCGTCTCGGCGATCACCTCGGTCGTGACGCGCTCGACCTGGTCGAGGTCGCTGTCGTAGCTCACGCCCACCTGCAGCAGGATGGTCAGCCGCTGCTCGGGCCGGGTGAAGTTGGTCATGTTCGTCTTCGCGAGCTGCCCGTTGGGGACGACCACCAGGTTGTTGGAGAGCTGGCGGACGGTGGTCTGACGCCAGTTGATGTCGACGACGTACCCCTCCTCGCCGCTGCTCAGCCGGATGTAGTCGCCCGGCTGGACGGTCTTGGAGGCGAGGATGTGGATGCCCGCGAAGAGGTTGGCGAGAGTGTCCTGGAGAGCCAGCGCGACCGCCAGACCACCGACACCGAGGGCGGTGAGCAGGGGCGCTATGGAGATGCCCAGCGTCTGCAGCACCACCAGGAAGCCGATCGCCATCACCAGCACCCGGGTGATGTTGACGAAGATCGTGGCCGAACCGGCGACGCCGGAGCGGGACTGGGTGACCGACTGCACCAGGCCGGCGATCACCCGGGCCGCCGACACTGTCACCGCGAAGATGAGCAGCACCTGGAGGCACTGGTTGGTGTGGTGCTGGACCGTTCTGGTCAGCGGCAGCACCGCCGCGGCGGCGGCCGCACCGCCCGTGATCGCCGCCCAGGGCACGACGGTGCGCAGCGCGTCCACCATCACGTCGTCGCCGCTCCAGCGGGTCCGCTTGGCGTGCTTGGCCAGCCAGCGCAGCAGCATGCGCGACAGGAAGGCCGCCAGCAGACCGGCCGCCAGGGCCACGCCCGCGAGGATCAGATCGTCCAGGGTCAGCGCGCGGTTCACCGGTCACCTCCGGGTCGGGAAGCTGCGGCGGACGGTGCCGCCGGCGGCCGGATGTGAAGTCTCGTCACGATGTCACCTGCTCGTTGCCGGGATGTGCGGTCGCACCGGGCCGTACGGCGTCGTCGACCGGCGCGACCGCTCATCCTGCCGTATCCGGCACGGGAGTTCGCACCCCGCCCGGTACCGAGGACCAGGAGATCCGTCCCGAACGGGGCGTCATCGACACCGGGTTCGCGGCACCAGCGTCACTGCGGCCACTCGCAGCCCACAACTCACAGCTCCGTGAACGAACCGTGCCGGCCCGCACCCCCGGCGAATCGTGCCGCGCCCTCCAGCGCCTTTGCCAAGACGTCCATTCCGTAACGGAGTTCGCCCCGCATCGCCGCCGGCTCGTCCAGCCCGTCCTGGTCGAGCACCGAGGCCCGGTCGCCGCGCAGGCACGCCTGCGGGAAGCGGGCGACGGACTCCGCCAGCTCCTCCGCCTCCTGGCGGGCCCGGCCCGTGGGGACGAGCCGGTTGGCCAGCCCGATGTCGTAGGCCTCCCGGGCCGGTACCGGCCGGCCGGTGAGGATCATGTCCATCGCCCGGGAGGTGCCGATCAGCCGGGGCAGCCGTACCGTGCCGCCGTCGATGAGCGGGACGCCCCAGCGGCGGCAGTACACGCCGAACACCGCGTCCTCCTCCGCGACCCTGAGGTCGCACCACAGGGCGAGTTCCAGACCTCCGGCCACGGCGTGCCCGGCGACCGCCGCGATCACCGGCTTGGACAGCCGCAGCCGGGTCGGGCCCATCGGTCCGTCGCCGTCCTCGGCCACCCGGTTGCCCCGGTCCGTGCCCATCGCCTTCAGGTCCGCGCCGGCGCAGAACGTGCCGCCCTCACCCCACAGGACCGCCACCCGGGCGTTGTCGTCGGCCTCGAAGGCCCGGAAGGCCGCGGCGAGTTCCGCCGCCGTCGGGCCGTCCACGGCGTTGCGGACCTCCGGCCGGGAGAGGACGACCGTGGTGACGTGATCCTTGCGCTCCAGACGTACGGGCACGGGTGACGCTCCTTCCTCGGGCGCCGGCCTCGGACGCCCCGTCGGGTCGAAGGAGCACTCTGCCTCAGATGACCTTCAGCCGCACCAGCGCACCCAGCGTCAGGGCACCCGGTACCAGCGGCACCCAGACCGTGATGATCCGGTAGGCGAGCACCACCGCGGTGGCGACCGCCGCCGGACCGCCCGCCGCCACCAGTGCCACGATCAGCGCCGCCTCCACGGAACCGAGGCCGCCCGGGGTGGGCACCAGGGCCACCGCGACCGTCGCCGCCAGATACGCCAGCGCCATGTGGGCCGGCGGCACCGGCAGCCCGAGGGCCTGCCCCACCGCGGCAAGGCCGGCGGCCTGCAGCGCGGGAAACGCCAGGGAGCCGCCCCACAGGGCCAGCGCCCGGGCGGGCCTGGCGTGCACCGACCGGGCCTCGCCCAGCGCGGTGCGCAGGAAGGAGGTCACCGCCGTGCGCAGCCGTCGTACGAACATGAGCGCGCCCGCGGCGACCAGCAGCAGGGCACCGGCGCCGAGGAGCAGCGGGCCCAGGGTCCCGTGCGGCAGCAGGGTGCCGAGCCGCAGCGCGTCCGGGAAGACGATCAGCAGCGCCGCCAGCAGGGACAACCGGCCGACGCTCTCCGCCAGGAGATACAGCGCGAGCGCCGCCGAGGAGCGGGCGAGCGGAACGCCGCACACCGTCATGAAGCGCAGATTCACCGCGCTCGCGCCCAGCCCGGTGGGCAGCAGATGGTTCGCCGCGCCCGCCGCGAACTGCGTGGCCAGCAGCCGCCGCTTCGGCAGCGTCTGCACCACCGCGCCCTGCCGGGTGATCGCGGCGGCCACCCAGGTCAGACAGGTGGCACCGCCCGCGGCCAGCAGCCACGGCCAGGAGGCCGCGCGCAGCTGGCCGAAACCCTCCGCGAGCACGGAGCGATGCCGCACCGCGGCCACGGTGACGAGCAGGAGCGGCACCAGGCACAGGACCTGGCGGACGGGGACGCGTCGGGGGAACCGTCCCTGGGGGAGCTGGGGAAGTTGTACCGCTGTCACATCCGGAGAGGTTTTCCCTGCCGCGCCAACAGCGGGTGGCCGAATCGCGGACGGCGGCTTACGGACGGAAAGCGGCTGAGGGGGGAGAGTCATCGGAGCCTTCGAGCGGGGGGACGTCCATCGGGCATTGACCTCAACGAAGCTTGAGGTCTTACGTTCTCTCCCATGAGCATGGAAACCACAGCCTGGACACAGCTGCACAGCGTGATGACCGCCCAGCAGGAGCGCCGCCCGTTCGCGCGGGCCACGCTGCGCCGCATCGCCGCCTTCGCCCGCCCGCACCGCCGCCGCATCGTATGGTTCGTGCTGCTCGGCGTGGTGACCGCGCTGCTCGCCGTCGCGACCCCCGTGCTCGCCGGACGCGTCGTGGACGCGATCGTGTCGCACGGCGACTCGGGCCGGGTCGTCCGTCTCGCGCTGCTCATCGCGCTGATCGCGGTCGCCGAGGCGGCGCTCGGCATTCTCGGCCGGCGGCTGTCGGCGACGCTCGGGGAGGGACTCATCCTGGACCTCCGGACGGCTGTGTTCGATCATGTGCAGCGCATGCCGGTCGCGTTCTTCACACGCACTCGTACGGGAGCGCTCGTCAGTCGTCTCAACAACGACGTGATCGGCGCGCAGCGGGCGTTCAGCAACACGCTCTCGGGAGTGGTCAGCAATGTGGTCACGCTGCTGCTCACCCTGGCCGTCATGCTCACCCTGTCCTGGCAGATCACGCTGCTGGCGCTGGTGCTGCTCCCGGTGTTCGTGATCCCCGCCCGTCGGATGGGCAGCCGGATGGCCCGCATGCAGCGGGAGGCGGCGGCGCTCAACGCGGCGATGGGCACCCGTATGACCGAGCGCTTCTCGGCACCCGGCGCCACCCTGGTCAAGCTGTTCGGCCGCCCGGAGGAGGAGTCGGCCGAGTTCGCGGCCCGCGCCGCCCGGGTGCGGGACATCGGCATCCGTACGGCGACCGCCCAGACGGTGTTCATGACCGCGCTGACCTTGGTGTCCTCCCTGGCCCTGGCCCTGGTGTACGGCCTCGGCGGCTGGTACGCCCTGCGCGGCACCCTGGAACCGGGCGCGGTCGTGGCGCTGGCACTGCTGCTGACCCGGCTGTACGCGCCGCTCACCGCGCTCGCCGGGGCCCGCGTCGAGGTGATGAGCGCGATGGTCAGCTTCGAGCGGGTGTTCGAGGTGCTCGACCTGAAGCCGCTGATCGAGGAGCGACCGGACCCGGAAGAACTGCCCGAGGGCCCGGTGGCGGTGGAGTTCGAGGACGTCCGCTTCGGCTACCCGGCCGCCGACAAGGTCTCCCTGGCCTCCCTGGAGGAGGTCGCCACCCTCGACACCCGCGGCGGCGCCGAGGTCCTGCACGGGGTCTCCTTCCGCGCCGAACCCGGCCAGACGGTCGCCCTGGTCGGCTCCTCCGGCGCCGGGAAGTCCACGATCGCCGCCCTGCTCCCGCGCCTGTACGACGTCGACGAGGGCGCCGTCCGCCTCGGCGGCACCGACGTACGCGACCTCAGCGCCGCCTCCCTGCGCGCCACCCTCGGCATGGTCACCCAGGACGGCCACCTCTTCCACGACTCCGTCCGCGCCAACCTCCTGCTGGCCCGCCCGACGGCCACCGACGAGGAATTGTGGGAGGCGCTCGGCCGCGCCCGCCTCGACGACGTCGTACGGTCCCTGCCCGACGGCCTGGACACGGTGGTCGGGGAACGCGGCTACCGCCTCTCCGGGGGCGAGCGCCAGCGCATGACCATCGCCCGCCTGCTGCTGGCCCGCCAGCGCGTCGTCATCCTCGACGAGGCCACCGCCCATCTGGACAACACCTCGGAGGCGGCCGTCCAGGAGGCCCTGACCGAGGCGCTGGCCGACCGGACCGCCGTCGTCATCGCCCACCGCCTCTCCACGGTCCGCGCGGCGGACGTGATCCTGGTCGTCGAGGCCGGCCGCATCGTGGAGCGGGGCACGCACGCGGACCTTCTGGCGGCCGGCGGCCGCTACGCGGAACTGCACCGCACCCAGTTCGAGAAGCAGACCGCGGAGGTCACGACGCCCTGAACGGCAACTGTGTCGAGCCGGCCCACGCCGTAACGGATGCGGGCCTGCACCTCGTTGGGCGCCTCGGGCGGGGCCGCAGTCCCGCTCGCGCCGTGGCGATGGTCACCAACTGCTGCGAAGCCCGTTGCGCAGGCCGGCGTCGGCGACTCGCTGCAAGGTGCGAAAACAGCCCTTGACCTGCAAAAACGAAGGCAGGGAGCCTATCCGTGGGAGTGCACCGATGTTGCGTACCATGGTCAAGTCCAAGATCTGGCTTGGACGTTGCGCAGGCCAGCGGCGTGATGGCCGCGTCCGGGTCGGCAAATCAGCCAGCCCTTGGGATGGGGTCATTCTTCAAGGAGTGTGGTGTTCCAGGCCGCCCCAGGAAGCGAACAGGCCGCGTTCGCCGGACAGACGGAGCCGACGTCCTCTCGCGTGCCGACGAGCGAATCGTTCGCCGATCTTCTCACCGACGGGTGCGAGAGGGCACAGCGGCAGAGCGCCGCGGCAGGTGGGGCATCGTCGGCCTGCGCCGCTGAGCACACAGCGGTTCACCGTCCACTTCACGAATCGGACGAGCAGCAGCGTCCAGGGGACCCGCTGGACCGGCTCACCCCTGCTCGATCGGACGCGCCCGGTCCGTGTCGCTGCCCGTTCACTGCACACCTGATGGGCGACGGGGACCGTCCCAGCTAGCCGGAGACGGCCTTCGCCCAGCCCTGGTTGACCGTCTCCCTGGCCTTCTCGAGTTGCGCGTCCGTCGGGAACTGCGGCGTTCCCTCAACCGTCGGCAGTCGTGCGGCGGCGGCCTTGTCGAGGGTGCCGTCCCGCCTCATGGCGTCCATGAGCACTGGGCGGGCAAAGGCGCGCAGCCGGAGGTTCTGGCCCTCTGGGCTGAAGAGGTACTCCTGCCACAGCCGGGCAGCCGCCGGGTGCGGGGCGTTCTTGTTGATCGCCAGCGCGAAATACTGGGCGAAGCTGCCGTCGAAGGGGATCGCAACCTGCCAGTTCACGCCCTTGTCGCGGAGCTGGTCGGCGTAATGGAGGTTGATGTAGTCCCAGTTGATGCTGATGGGGGTCCGGCCGTCCTCGACCGTTGCCGAGTTGGAATTGAGGGGGTTGAAGTTGCCGTTCCTCTTGAGTTCGGCGAAGAAGTCGAGACCGGGCTGGATGTTGTCGAACGACCCGCCGTTCGCCAGCGCGGCCGCGTAGACGCTGTCGAAGGCGGTCGCCGACCGGGGCGGGTCGCCTTCGAGCGCGACCATGCCCTTGTGATCGGGATTCAGAAGATCGGCGAAGGTTGCCGGGCAGACCTTGACCCGGTTGGCGTCGCAGCCGATGGAGATGTAGCCCCCGTAGTTGTTGTACCAGCGGGCCTTCGAGTCCTTCTGATTGCCGGGAATCGCATCGTAAGCGGCTACCTTGTACGGCGCGAGCAGATTCCGCGCCGCGGCGTTCCGCGCGAACGTATCGCCCACGTCGATCACGTCGGGTGCTGTCGGCCGGTTCCCGCTCTTCCTCAGGGCGTCGATCTCGTCCTCGCTGTGGCCCAGCGGATCCTCGACCGTGACCTTGATCCGGTACTTCTTCTCGAAGCCGTCGATCAGGCCGCCGTAGTCGGCCCAGTCACGCGGCAGCGCGATCGCTCTGAGCGTGCCCTCCTGTTTCGCTGCGGAGATCAGTGCGCGCATGCCGCCCACGTTCTCGGCGGACGTAGCCACTGACGGCTTCGCGGGTGTGGCGGGCGGTGTGTTCTCGCAAGCGCTCATGCCCAGTGCCACGAGAGCGAAGCAGCCGAAGACCACCACTGCTCGGGCACACGGTGTGGTCACGACTGCTCCCCGGGCGTGGGGTGTGAGGTGGTCACCTCGGGCGGCTGCCGGCAGCACCACTGTGCCCGGATCGGCGGTCCTTCCGCTGTGCCTCCCGGCTTCCATGGGTCCACTGCGCCGACGAAGTGGTCATAGAGGCCAGGGTACCCGGCCGCCTCGATGGCGGAATGTCGACCGGAAGCGTGCGATCAGCATCTTTACCCGGCTGGACGATGGTTCCGTACGCCCCGGGCCGCAGCCGCACCCATGCGGGCACGCGGGCGTGCGCGACGGTGGAGGGACGGAACGTACGCGCTCACCTCACAGTGCCGTGTCGTCCCATTGGCCGAGCAGAACCTCGTCGAGTCCTTCCGCCTCCGGCGTGGCGCCGCCGTGGAGGGACTGTTCGGCCCAGATGACTTTGCCGGTGGGCGTGTAGCGGGTCCCCCAGCGTTCGGCGAACCGGGCGACCAGGAAGAGTCCGCGGCCGCCTTCGTCGGTGACTTTCGCCCGGCGCAGCCGGGGCGAGGTGCTGCTGCCGTCGGAGACCTCGAAGATCAGGGTGCCCGCGCCGGGGGTGCTGATCGGCACGGTGCGCAGCAGCCGGACGGCGATGGGCTCGGCGCCGTAGCGGATGGCGTTCGTGATCAGCTCGCTGAGGACGAGTTCGGCGGTGAAGCCGACCTGCTCCAGCCCCCACTCCGTCAGCCGGCGGGCGCAGGCGGTGCGCACCGGGGCCACCGCCGCCGGGTCACGGGGCACGTCCCACTCGGCGACCTGCTCTGGTCCGAGTCGGTGCGTGCGGGCCACCAGCAGCGCGATGTCATCCCTGGGCCGGTCGGACAGCATGGCCTCCATCACCGCCGCGCAGGTGGCCTCCGGCGTGAGGCTCGGCCCTGTCAGAGCATCGCGCAGGGCCTCCAGACCGACGTCCAGGTCCCGGACGCGGTCCTCGATCAGGCCGTCGGTGTAAAGCACCAGTCGGGAACCCTCGGGCACGGTGAGCTCGGCGGTCTCGACAGGCAGGCCGGCTCCGAGTCCCAGTGGCGGGGAGACGGGCAGCTGAGGGAAGTCGACGGTCCCGTCGGGCCGGACCACCGCCGGTCCCGGATGACCGGCGGTGGCGACGGCCAGCCGCCCGGAGGTGGGGTCGTAGACGGCGTATTGGCAGGTCGCCCCGGTGATCATCCCCCGTCCGTCCTCCGCGGCGACCTCCTCGGCGTCGATCTGCGCCACCAGCTCGTCCAGTCGGCCCAGCAACTCCTCCACGGGCATGTCCAGGCCGGCGAAGTTGCGCACAGCGGTGCGCAGCCGGCCCATGGTCGCCGCGGCGTGCAGACCGTGGCCGACGACATCGCCTACGACCAGTGCCACCCGGGTACCGGACAGCGGGATGACGTCGAACCAGTCCCCGCCCACCCCGCTCTGGGCCGGCAGGTAGCGGTAGGCCACGTCGAGGGCGGACTGCTCGGGCAGCGCGCGTGGCAGCAGGCTGTGCTGCAGGGTGACGGCCATGGCGTGTTCGCGGGTGTAGCGGCGGGCGTTGTCGATGCACACAGCCGCCCGGGCGGCCAACTCCTCGGCGAAGGACACGTCGTCGTCCTCGAACGACGGGGAGCCCTTCGCGCGCCAGAAGTCCACCGCTCCCAGCACCACGCCGCGGGCTCGCAACGGAACCACGAGCATCGAGTGGATGCCGTGGTCGAGGATCCGCCGGGCACGTTCGGGGTGCTGGTCCCGCCAGCCGTCGGAGGCGCTCAGTTCCCCGACCAGGACCGGTCGGCCGTCGGCCATCGCCACGGAGACGGGGTGGCCCGGGACGAACCGGATCAGCTCGCCGACGGGATGGAGGAGATGGTCCTCCTCCAGACCGGCGACGGCGCTGCGGCGCAACTCGGTGATCCCGGTGGTCGCACCGGAGGACTCCTCGCCGCGCAGGATCGGGTCCAGCAGTTCGACGGTGACGATGTCGGCGAACCGGGGCACCGCCACCTCGGCCAGTTCCTCGGCTGTGCGCTTCACATCGAGCGTGGTGCCGATCCGCAGCCCGGCGTCGTAGAGCCGGTTCAACCGTTCGCGCGCCACCTCCGCCCGGCCGGAGAGGGCCCGCAGCTCGGTGGTGTCCCGGAGCGTCACCACGCTGCCGACCGGTCCGTGAGGTGCGGTGAGCCGTTTGCTGACCGCGAGCAGCCGGTCGGCCGCCAGGTACACCTCGTCGGTGGCGGGGCGATCGGAGGCCAGCAGCCCGGCGAGGTCCTCATCCAGCCCCAGATCGGTGATGTCTCGCCGCTCCGCGTCCGCCGGCAGGTCCAGGAGCCGTCGTGCCTCGTCGTTGGCCAGCAGCAGCCGGCCGTCACCGCCGAGGATCAGCACTCCTTCCCGCACCGCGTGCAGCACCGCGTCGTGGTGCTCGTACATCCGGGTCATCTCGGTCGGCCCCAGCCCGTGGGTCTGCCGGCGCAACCGTCGGCTCACCAGGCCCGACCCGCCTGCGGCGACGACAAGGGCCATGGCGGCGCCGCCGAAGAGGAACGGCAGCTGCGTGTTCAGCCTGTGCTGCACCTTCTCGACCGTGACGGGCACGGCGACGATGGCGACGACCGAGCCGTCAGGACCCCTGACGGGGACCGCCGAGATCACGGAGAGCCCCAGGGACCCCTGGAAGGTATTCGTGAAGGGCTTGCCCGTCGCCGCCTTCGCGTAAGGCCCGATGATGTGTTTCCCGATCTGATGCGGGTCGCTGTGGGTGAGTGTGATCCCGTTCAGTCCGTACACGATGATGGCGTCGACGCCCGCGGCCTTCCGGGCCGCCTCCGCGCGCGGCTCCAGCACCGCGGTCGGGTTCGCGCTGTTCAGCGCCGGCACGATCCCCGCGGCGTTCGCGAACGTCTGCGCCGCGGTGAGCGTCCGGTGGCGGGCGTCCGCCATGACGTCGCGTCGTGCCTGCACCACGAGGGCCACCAGGGCGGCGGCGACGAGCAGCACCACGATCGCCAGCTCGAGCAGGAAGACCTGGCCGGCGAGGCTGTGCACGCTCAGCAGCGAGCCGGACCGCCATGCCCCTCCCTCCTGACGGTGAGTCCTCATGGACGCATCAGGCGCATCACGTCCGGATTGATCCGAAACTTCCCTCATGTAGTCTTTCTATCGTTTGCGGGTGCTTGACCACCAAGCGACCGAGACGGACCGGTCCACGCAGGGACGGCGACGAGCGCATGAGCCCTCCCGGATTCCGGCAGTCACGCACATCCTCTGATGTCCGGTCCGAGCCCGCTCGGCGATGTCATTCGGCACGAGCGCCGGTGTCCGGCCGGTTCGATGAAGGCGGGTTCCGTGTTCACGTGACGGAACATCGGAGCCCGCCCGACCGAACACCGAGCCGGCTCCGTTCGATGGACGCCTTCGGCACCAAGCAGCGCTTGTGCGCAGCGCCAGGCACAGTCGCCGCGAGGAGGCCGACGTCCGCCCCGATCAGCGGACCGGGCTCCGCCCGCGGCTCGGCGCCGATGCGGCACGTACGCTCCAGCCGGGGTGCCGACGGCCGAGGCGGCATTCCGGCCTCCAGTGCGGCGAGGTCGGGCAGGCGGCCACCCGGCCAGTGGCCGAGGACCGTGGACCGGCCGACGCCGGCCGCCCCTGGCTGAGCTGGACGGCCCTGGCCGGTACACGATCGGGGGTGCTCGCCCTGATGCGCACCGACACCGACGCACGCACCCAGCTGCTGTCCGCCGCCCTCACCGCGCTCATCCCGCTCGCCGCAGCCCTCCACAACCCTCGCGAAAAACCAGGCAAAGGCGTGGTGGGGCGGTACGAGAATCAGGGCCCGCTCGGCCCTGAGCCCCCAGTCGTGAGCGGATCTCGGCGCCTTCATCGCCGCCTGGATCGGCGGCTTCGCCTTCGGTTTCGCACTTCGCCGGTTCCCGGCCGCCGAACCGCACAGGGGCCCGGGCCCTTTACAGGAGGCCCCGACCGTACCGCTGCCTGTCACCGAGCACCTCGGGGAACTCCTGGCCTCACTCAGTCTGCTGGTCTTCGGAGCCGTACTGCTCGGCCCGACGCTGGAGAACCTGAGCTGGGGCATTGTTGGCTACGCGGTTCTCAGGCTCACCGTCGTCCGGATGCCGCCAGTGGCCGTCGCGCTCGCCGGCAGCGGGCTGCGACTTCCCACGGTGGCATACATCGGGTGGTTCGGACCCCGTGGTCCGGCATCCGTCGTGCTCGCGCTGCTGCTCCTTGAAGAGGAACACGTCCAGGGAGTCGAGCTGCCGGCGAGAGCGGTGGCGGTCACTGTCGGCCTGAGCGTGTTGCTGCACGGTGTCTGCGCCGTCGCCCTCGCCGACCGGTACGGCAGCCGGCACGAGAAGACCACGGGCACGGGCCGGAAACTGCGCGAGGGAACTCCCGTTCCCGAGTCCGCACGGGTCGCCCCGCGCCGGGTACGAGAGCCATGAGTCAGGACGGGGGCTGGAGAACTGTGTCAATGACGTAGATGGTGGCGTTCGCGGCCTTGATGTTGCCGCAGACGATGTTCGCCTTGCCGTTGACCTTGAAGTCGGTGCCCGAGCCCGACGTGGTCAGTTTGCTGCCTTCCAGCGTCGTGAACGAGCCGTTGGAGAGTTCGGCCGGGGTGATCTGCTTGTCCACGACGTGGTAGGTCAGCACCTTCTTCAGCTGCCCCTGATTGCCGAGGAGCGAGGCAAGCTGCGACACGGTGACACTCTTGAAGGCCTGGTTGTTGGGAGCGAAGACGGTGATGCCGGGCTTTCCGTCGAGGGTACTGCTCAGCTTTGCTCTGACCGTGGCTGAGACCAGCTGGCTGAGCTGTGGATATGCGGCCGCAGCCTCTTCGACCTTGTCCTTGGCCGTGTTGGCCTTCTGGGTGAGCGCAGAACAGCCGGGACCGAACGTCCCCGACGGGCCGGGAGACGGGCCCTGTGCGTGGCTCTGCGATCCCAGACCTCCAAGGGCGAGCGGCATGGCGACCAGAGCTGCTGCGGTGCCCTTCGCTGTACGCATGCGGATGAACCTCATCGCAACCTTCCTCCCGTGGAGGCATGAACACTGCAGAGGTTTGGACTGCGGAAGTCTTCGTTTCCGCTGGGCGGGGTGGGGTGGCTGCTGCGCCGCGGCCTTGGGCCCTCATCACCCGGCCACTCAGCGAGCGTATCCAGCAGGTGCGGGTGACTGCATCTCGAAGTCCCGACGCGGTGAACGCCACGCCCTGCAGGACATCGGCCCACCCGGGCTCGGCGAATTGACGCAAGCGGCCAGTGGTCGGCCTGGCACGGCAGGGAGCGAGACGCTCCTGCCGGCGTCCAGTGGTGGGCGGGGTGGGACGCCGGCCTGGGCGGCTCCTCCAGAGCAGGCGGGCCGTCGGCGGGTGTGGTCGAGCCTGCCACTCGCCCCGCTCCCGCCTGGCCGCCAGGACCAGGATCAGGCGTGGCGCTGGTAGTTGGTCTCGTACTCGTCGAAGACGATGTGTGCGTCGCCGTGTGCGCTCACCCGCAGATCTTCGTCGAGCGTGCGGACGTGGTACTGCCAGCCTTCAGGAAGCTGCAGGCGTTCCTCGAGCGTGGGCAGTTGCTCCACGTTCAGGTCCGGGTCGACGTGCCGGGAGAGGTTTTGCATGACGTACTGGTGTCCCTCGGGGGAGACGAGTTCCCCCACGGTGTGCATGCCGATGCCCTCTACGGAGGTGACTCGCCCGGCGTCGCGGAGCTCCGCGGTGGCGGCGTCCATGAGCGCGCGGCGCGGCCCGTTCATCCACACGGCGTCTCCGTGGAACTCCGCTGCCAGGGCGGCGGGATCCAGGGCACGGAATGCCTCGTCGGTGAAGTCGACTGGCAGGCCGATGGTGTTGTAGACAACCCCCGTCGCTCCGGGACCGTCGGCATCTTTGGTGAAGACGATGATCTCGGCGTGAGGCACGCCGCGGAGATTTTCCAACGTCCTGGTCACTGAGTCCCGGTCGGCCGGCGTCGACGACATACGGTCTGCAGCAAAAGCGAGAGAAGACATGCCATGGACGCCCCCCAGGGGCAGGACGCAGGCGCCCTGCCGACGCTGCGGGCTGCCGCCGACCCGGTGGCCCGCGGAGGCGAAGGGGTCACAGTCATGGCGGTGGGACAGGTCGGGTGCGTGCGGGCAGCGGCAGGGCGATGTCCACGCCTTCGATGTCGCAGACCGGAGTCCGGGAGCCGCCTGGGCGCCGTATCCCGGACTCGGCTCCCAAATGGTCACGCTCCGCCGCTGCCTGAGCTCGGCCGATACCGGCGAAGCCCTGAGGACGGCCGCGCTGGAGGGCTTCGGGACCTGGCTCCGAAACTGGCGGCAGGCGTCCTCGGAGAAGGTCGGACGGGGCAGCGGACATCTCTGGTGTATGGCGCGAATCGTCCACCCCGCTCTTCGGGGAGTTACCGTGTCCGCCATGACGGGCGTATTCCGGCACCGGCGGTGGCTGCGGCGGCACGTCGGTTTCGACGGGCGGGCCGGGCAGGCGGCCTTCGAGGCGTTGCACCGGGCCTCCCTCGCGGCGCCGGCGTTGCGCGGCGGGCTGACCGAGGCGTCGGCCGGTGTGGCCGCGCGGCATCTGCGGGAGCTGCTGGGTGTCCCGGCGCTGGCCATCACGGACACCGAGCGCGTCCTCGCGTGGGACGGCGCCGGGAGGCACCACGGCGCGGCGGCGGTGGACCTGGCCGCCGACGTGCTGGCGGGCGGCGGGACGGCCGTGCTGAAGGCCGACCGGGTGTGGTGCGGGGAGGTGCGCTGCGAGCTCAGGGAGGCCGTCGTGGCGCCGCTGGTGGTGGAGGACCGGGTGGAAGGCGCGCTGCTCGCCCACGCCCCCGGCGTGTCGGCAGGCTTGGTCCGCGCGAGCGGCGAGGTGGCCCGCTGGACGTCCGGGCAGCTGGAACTCGCGGAGTTGCACCGTTCCCGCACCCGCCTGGTGGAGGCCGAGCTGCGGGCGCTGCGCGCGCAGATCTCCCCGCATTTCTCGTGCAACGCGCTGACCGCGATCGCCTCGCTGGTGCGCACCGATCCGGAGCGGGCCCGCGAACTGCTGCTGGACTTCGCCGACTTCACGCGTTACTCGTTCCGGCGCCACGGCGAATTCACCACGCTGGCGGAGGAGTTCCGTTCGATCGGCCAGTACCTGGTACTGGAGCAGGCGCGCTTCGGTGACCGGCTGCGTGTCGACGTCCAGGCGGCCGTGGAGGTGCTGCCGGTCGCGGTGCCGTTCCTGTGCGTGCAGCCGCTGGTGGAGAACGCCGTCCGGCACGGCTTCGAGGGCCGCACCGGGCCGGGGACGATCACGGTGCTCGCGTGGGACGCGGGCGCCGAGGCGCACATCACCGTGGAGGACGACGGAGTCGGCATGGACCCCGAGGAGCTGCGGCGCATCCTGACCGCCGGCGGGGCCGGGGCCGTGGGGTCGGGAGGCGGCGTGGGGCTGGGAAACGTCGACGCCCGGCTGCGGCAGGTGTACGGGGACGCGTACGGGCTGGTGGTCGAGACCGCGCCCGGCGCGGGCACCAAGGTGCGGATCCGGGTGCCCAAGTACCGGGCCGGCGTCACGGCCGCCGCGGGGAGCGGGGAACGGCCCGGCGAGGGGCTCGGCATGCTCAAGTGAGCGCCACCCCCTCATGTGTGTGGCGCATGCCACACCTGTCGGGAGATTGACCCGGTGTGCGGAAAATGCACAGACTCACGCATGCTGAGCATCCTGGTGGCCGACGACGAACCCCATGCCCGGGAGG
Organism: Streptomyces sp. NPDC025638; assembly: GCF_055558775.1. Taxonomy (NCBI): domain Bacteria; kingdom Bacillati; phylum Actinomycetota; class Actinomycetes; order Kitasatosporales; family Streptomycetaceae; genus Streptomyces; species Streptomyces sp. NPDC025638. The sequence goes on from NZ_JBVHLX010000007.1 coordinate 458,419, forward strand.
AACTCGTCTACTTGCTCGGCCTGGATCCGGGCGTCGGCCTTGTGGAGTCCGCGGCGGACGGCGCCGCCGCGCTGCTGGCGCTGGACCGCGCGCTTCAGGAGAACAGGCCCGTGGACGCGGTCTTCCTCGACGTGCGCATGCCCGGCCTGGACGGGCTCGGGGCGGCCAGGGTCCTGTCCCGCTTCGCCGCTCCGCCGCCGGTGGTGTTCGTCACCGCGTACGACGACTTCGCGGTGCACGCCTTCGAGGTACGGGCCCTGGACTACCTGCTCAAGCCCGTACGCGCCCAGCGGCTCGCCGAGACCGTCCGGCGCATCGCCGAGCGGCGTGCGGAACCGTCCCCCACCCCCGCGCCCCCTGCCCCCGCCGAGCAGCCCGCACAGAACGACGACGAGACGATCGCCGTCGAGCTGTCCGGTGTGACGCGGTTCGTCCGGCGCTCCGAGGTACGGCACGTGGAGGCGTGCGGCGACTACGTACGTCTGCACCTCGCATCCGGCAGCTGTCTGCTGCGGGTGCCGCTGTCCAGCCTGGAGGACCAGTGGCAGGACGCCGGATTCGTCCGGGTGCACCGCCGCCACCTCGTCGCCACCGGCCACATCGAGGAACTGCTGGCCGACTCCGGACGGCTGTCGGTCCGCGTGGCCGGCGCCGTCCTGCCGGTCAGCCGCCGTAGCAGCCGCAGACTCCGGGAACTGCTGCTGCCCCCGTCCGGGCCGCCGAGGTCGAGAGGCACCGCCGATGGGTGAGCCGGCCGAGCGCGTGACCGTCACCCATCCGCGCACCCGCGCCGCCCGCCCCGGCCAGCGGAACGCCGCGGTACGCGACGTGCACGAACAGACCCCGCTCGGCGAGGTCTACGTCAAGGCGCTGATGCGCACCCAGCTGCGGCTGGCGCTGCTGGTGTGCGGCGCGGTCTGCACGCCGCTGGCCTGCCTGCCGCTGCTGCTCGGGCGCCCGGGGGCGCCGTCCGAGGCGCGGCTGTGGGGTATCGGCCTGCCCTGGCTGGTCCTGGGGCTGCCGGTCTACATGCTGCTGGTGAGCGCCGGTGCCTGGTACGTGCGCCGGGCGGAGCGGCACGAACGCGACTTCGTCGAGCACGTCCACCGCTCATGAGCACAGCGGGGAACCTGACCGCCGTCCTGCTGGTCGTCGCCCTGACGGTGGCCGTCGGCGGTTACGGCCTGAAGTCGCGTTCCACCTCGGACTTCTACGTCGCCTCCCGCACCGTCTCGCCGCTGCGCAACGCGGCCGCCGTCAGCGGCGAGTACCTCTCGGCAGCCTCCTACCTGGGCATCGCCGGACTGCTGGTGGCCTACGGGAGCACGATGCTCTGGTACGGCATCGGATACACGGCCGGCTATCTGGTGCTGCTCGTCCTGGTGGCCGCGCCGCTGCGCAGGTCGGGGGCCTACACCGTCTCCGACTTTGCCGAGGCGCGCCTGGGCTCGTCGGCGGTGCGGCGGACGGCCACCGCCTTCGTGGTGCTCATCGGGTGGCTTTACCAGGTGCCGCAGTTGCAGGGCGCGGGACTGGCCCTGCACGCGGCCCTCGGAGCGCCGGCCTGGTCGGGAGCGGTGCTGGTGACGGCGGTGGTGCTGGTGAGCGTGATCGCCGGGGGCATGCGCAGCGTCACGCTCGTCCAGGCCGTCCAGTTCTGGCTGAAGCTGGCCGCGCTCGCCGTCCCGGCGATCGTCCTGCTGCTCATCTGGCGCGGCGCCTGGCACCCGTCCGGCAGCCCGCCCGCGGCCCCCGCGCCGGCTGCCCGCCCGGCGGCGGACCAGGGTGGTGGGCAGGCACTGTACGGCGTGTACTCGCTGATGGTGGCCACCTTCCTCGGGGCGATGGGCCTGCCGCACGTCATCGCGCGCTTCTACACCAACCCCAACGGCCGCGCGGCCCGCCGCACGACGGTGGGCGTCCTCGGTCTGCTGGGCGCCTTCTACCTGCTGCCCGAGGTGTACGGCGGGCTGGGGCGGCTCTACGCGCCCGGCCTGGCCGCCGCCGACCGGGCGGACACCGTGGTACTGCTGCTGCCCGGACGGCTCGTGCCGGGCACCGCGGGCCAGCTGCTGACGGCGCTGGTGGTCGCCGGCGCCTTCGCCGCCTTCCTGTCAACGTGCTCCGGGCTGGCCCTGTCGGTGGCCGCCGTGCTCTCGCAGGACCTCCTCGGCGGGGACGTGCGCGGGTTCCGCCGGGCCTCCGCGCTGGCCGTGCTCGCCCCCTGCGCCATCGCGCTGCTGCTGTCGGAGAGCGGAGTGTCGGTGGCCCACGAGGTGGGGCTGATCTTCTCGGTGGCCGCCTCCACGTTCTGCCCCCTGCTGGTGCTGGGCATCTGGTGGCGGCGGCTGACCTCGGTCGGAGCCGTCGCCGGGATGCTGGTCGGCGGCGGGCTGTCGGTGGCCGCGCTGACGCTCACGCTGCTGGGCACGGGCGGGCCGGGCTGGGCCGGCATCCTGCTCGCCGAGCCCGCGGCCTGGAGTGTGCCGGCGGCGTTCCTGACCATGGTGGGCGTGTCCCTGGCCACGCCCCGCAGGGTGCCCGCGGGGACCTCCGTGATGCTGGCCAGGCTGCACCTGCCGGAGGCACTGGATGCGGGCACGGCCGGCCGCTCGGCGGTGACGGGCGACCGTTCGTCCCGCACCCCCGTCCGTCCGTCGCGCGACGGACGCCACTGACCGACAAGTCCCGTACCGGGGCTCCCCGTCGCGGCGCGGGTGCCGCACAGTAACCGGCCAGAGCGAGACACCACGGAACGCCCGGCCGCCGAGCCGCGCTCCCGGACCGGGAGCGGCAGCCGGACGTCCCCCCGCCTCCGCCCGCGGGCGTGCGCGACCTCCCGGCCCCGACCCCGAGCCGACCCGCCGCCCACACCGCACCCCGCACCTTCTGCCGTCGCCCGCGACCGCGGACGACGCACCACCCCGTCCCAGGCCCTGCGCCGAGCAGGCACCCCGACCCAAGGACCGCGCCATGACCCAGACCCAGACGCCCGTCACCGACGAGCTGCCCGCCGCCCCCCAGGAGCAGACCCCGGCCGCGCCCGAGGCACCGCGCCCGCAGATCGCCGACCCCGGCCCCCTGGGTCTGGCGGCGTTCGCCCTCACCACCTTCGTGCTCTCCGTCTTCAACGCCGGACTGATCAAGGACGCGTCGCTGGAGGCCGTCGTGCTGCCGCTCGCGCTGTGGTACGGCGGCATCGCCCAGGTCCTCGCCGGCATGTGGGAGTTCCGCAAGAACAACACCTTCGGCGCGCTGGCGTTCACCTCCTACGGATCCTTCTGGCTGTCCTTCGCGGCCTACGTCCAGTTCGTCGCCCCGAAGCTGCCGACGGACCACGCCTACCAGGCGACCGGCCTCTTCCTGCTCGCCTGGACGATCTTCACCCTCTACATGACGGTCGTCACCACCCGGATCAGCGGCCTGCTGCTCGCCGTGTTCGCGGCTCTGTCGGTGACCTTCGCGCTGCTCACCGCCGGAGAGCTGGCACAGCGCACGGAGCTGAGCCACGCGGGCGGCTGGGCGGGCCTGCTCACCGCACTGCTCGCCTGGTACGGCTCGTTCGCCGGGGTGGCCAACGCCACCTGGAGGAACCGGTCCCTGCCGACGTGGCCGTTCCAGGCCTGATCCGCCCCCTGCCGACCGCCCGACCGACCACTAGGGAGTCCCCATGAGCAACGAGAGCCTGGCCAACCTGCTGAGGGAGGAGCGGCGGTTCGCCCCTCCCGCCGGCCTGGCCGCGCATGCCAACGTCACGGCGGAGGCGTATGAACAGGCCAAGGCTGACAGGCTCGGCTTCTGGGCCGAGCAGGCCCGTCGGCTGACCTGGGCCAAGGAACCGTCTCAGACGTTGGACTGGTCGAACCCGCCGTTCGCGAAGTGGTTCAAGGACGGCGAGCTGAACATCGCGTACAACTGCGTGGACCGGCACGTGGAGGCCGGGCACGGGGACCGGGTCGCGATCCACTTCGAGGGCGAGCCCGGCGACAGCCGCTCGATCACCTACACCGAGCTGAAGGACGAGGTCTCCCGCGCCGCGAACGC